>CAYHPN010000007.1:0-17959 GCA_964358765.1 Candidatus Woesearchaeota archaeon
TGTAATGAAGGAGCTGATCGTTGCGATAATATAGTTAATACTGCAAATATTTGTGATGATGGAAGATTTTGCACAGTTTCCGATTATTGCCCATCAAGTGGAGTATGCACTGGAACTCAAAGAACTTGCGAAAGTGGGCAAAGTTGCGATGAAACAAATAACGAATGTAGAATAGTAAGTTCTGTATGCGCCACTGATTTAGATGGTGATGGTTATGGAGATCCTGCAGATATTGATTGTGGAAATGAAGAAAAGGACTGTGATGACAACACGGCGGATGATCCTGGAAGTAGTTGTCCAACTGATGTGAATAATTGCAACTCTGGACATGTAAATTGTGCAATATGTAAAAACCCTGGAATTGCTGAGAGTTGTGATCCTGTGGATCCTGATCCAACAGGAGAATGCACTCTTGAATGGGGGGAGGAAGTTTGGTTAACTCAAATGAGTAATAATTGTCAACTTATTACTGGAACCGATGACTTAAATGTTAGAGAAGCATGTTGCGAAGTAGCACATAGTTCAGATGATCGTTCATGTAGTTGGAACAGCGGTACTAAAGCATGTAATCCTGACCCTTTTGAATTGGATGGTCAAACCTGTACAACAGAAACAACATCATTTGCATGCGATGGAAGTAAATCATCTGCTACTTTGGAATATACAATTAGTCCTGCGAGTTGCTGGACTAGCGACCAAATAAATTGCAACAGTGAGGGCTTATGTTCAAAACAAGTCGTTTGCCCACAGATAGTGCCTTTAGATTTCTTTTCATGGATTAATTTTATAATAAGTTTAGCCGTGATTGCTGGAATTTATACATTGATTGTTTTGAGAAAAAGGTAAGGAAAATAGCTAAAATAGTTTAGAGTATATTATTGAATAAAATCTTGGAGCAATGTAATAACCAACCTCGATCAATTTATTTATTTTTTCTAGAGCTTGTTTTTTTGTTAAAATATCTCTTTTTACGCACTCTAACATTAAAGTAGTTGTTCTGACAATTTTCAAATCCAATGACTGGGTCGTTTTTATAGCTCTAAAATCATCAATAATTAAAGACTCGTTCTTTTCTTTTGCTAAACTAATAGATGAATTTTCCCCTTTACCTAAATTTAATACTAAACTTATTTTAGGATTTTCTACAATTATCCATCCTTTATTTATTCCTAGATTTATTAATTCGTTTTCTAATTTATCTGCTGCCAGAACTTCTTCTTTTACTTGAGAAGTTATTTTTATTTTAATAAATAATTTTTTCAAAATCTCTAAATCTCCAGTTTTAGATAAAAATATTAAAGGAGAAGAATTGCAAATCATTCTAAATAACTTAAATCTCTTTTTAGATCTTCATCTGAATAACCCATCCAATCTATGTTTTTTTCTTTTGCTTTATCAATCATCTCCCATTTAGAAATTCCACATTCGTCCGCAGCTTTTCCTATTGAAATTTTATGGGCTTTTAAGTCTCCAAGAGCATTTTCCATCTTCCAGTCATTTACTGCATTAACTAAAAGTCTCCTTATTGTTTCGCTTCTATCGCTTTGTAGTTTTCTTTCTATTTTTAATAACTCTTTAAGCAAATTTTCTCCTAGTCTTACAGATATTGTGGTTTCCATTTTGGTGTGTACATTATATTATATTGCAAACTATTTAAATATATCTAAATGTCTTAAAAAAGGAAAAGTCAAAGAAATGATGGAGATAAGATTTAATAATACTAATTTGATAATATAAATATAAAAATGGTGATTAAAAAAAAATTATTTGTTTTGGTAGTTTTGCTCTTGACATTTTTAAATTTATTAAATGTGCAAGCGGAAGTAACTGTCGATAAAAATAGCTCAGTAATTGAAACAAGTTATACCGAAGGAGAGTATGTAAAAGGCAGAATAAATATAAGTTTTAGTGAAGATGAAAATAAAAGATTTACAAGTAGTTTTGAGGGTGGAACAAAATTATATGACTTATTAAAAAATTCCAGCGCTAGCTTTTCTTGCGATCCAATTAATTGTAAAGATACATTTTCCGCAACTGCTGGGACCATATCAAAAGAGTTTAGCCTAGTTAATGGTAAAAAAATAGGATTTTTATTTAATGGAAAAATTGAAAATATCAATACTTTTCTGTTTAACTTGAGCGATGTTTTTGGAGGAAAAAATAGTTGTGAAAATCAAATAAATTTAGACTTATTTGCAGATGGAAGTGTAGACTTTGTAAATTATGCTCCTTCGAATGAAGTATGCGCCAGTAAACCTAAAGGAAATAGATGTTTTGAAGATGATGAACCCAAGTCTTTATCCGTAATTGGAAGCAGACTTTATTGCGGTAGAATGAATGTAAGTGCTGCCGCTGGATATAGGGTATCTGCAAAAATTAAGAAAGAATCAGCTAACGAAAAAAAACTTACATTTTATATTTATGACTATTCTAATTTAGCATATGCTGTTGGGCGTGATTGTACGCCCAATATTGATGTTGGACAAAACGGAGAAGTAAATTGCGATATAAACTTCTCTAGTTCAAAAAATTTTGAAGCAATGTTTTGTGTTTCTGATACTAATACATATGCGGAAACAGAGATTGGATACCAAATAAATAGCGAAACCCATGACTATTGCGGAGGGCATATGGACCTGCCAACAACAAAAAAATTATCTTTAGATCATGACTATGAGATTTTTATTCAGCCCTTAATGTACGCACCAGTTAATAAGATCGTATTTAATAATGATTTTTATAAAGAAATTAAGAAGAGCACAAGTGCGGATATAAAAGCAGAGATAAGAAAATATCTCAATGAAACGAATAAATTAGATTGTGATGATGGGTGTATTTTTCCAATGGCTATTAATGGGAGTCTGACAAATTTAAGAATTGATTCAGCAAAAACAAAATACGCTTCTAGCGGATCGGAAACGAGTGATGATAAAATATATGATTTAACAGAAAAACCTTTTACTATTTCCATGAACAGCAGTTATGTAGATGTGGAAAAGATGAAGTTCTTAGTACCAGATAAAAATGGAACTCATGACTTTTACTTGTGTTTTAATAAAAATGAAAATTGTGGAGAAGATAATTTTTTAATTTTAAAGAAAGTGAATGTTTTAGTTGGATTTAGTTTTAGTGCTGGACCTAGAAGCGTAATTGCAGGACAGAAAACATTTTTCATAGTACAAAGCACAAAAAATATAACTTCGACCAAATGGAATTTTGGAGATGGATCTAGCGCAGTAACATCGGGAGATAATAAAGCAGAACATACGTATAAAGATGAAAAAGAATATATTATTGAAGTTACTGCAACAGTAAAAACTGGAGAAACTTCTACTAAGAAATTTAAGATAATTGTCGGAGATACAAAGACTTCTATAAATTTAACAATAAGTAAATATAAAAAACGTTTAGGAGATTCTAGGAATGAAATTAAGACAAAACCTGAATGGATAAAAAAAGAGCTAGACGAAAACTTTCTAAAATTAAAGGATGATGAACTTATAAAAATAAATAATGAATATGTTACCATGCCTACTAACTCAAATATAAGCGAGTATAGTAAAATCCTTACTAGATTACTTGACTTAAATGTTCCTTATATTATTAGGACAAGTGATAAGGGAAGTGATACGCCTTTAGTTGTCGGTTATAAAAATATGAATCTTAATTATATGAAAGAGATATCTGGAATAGAAGGAGAGACTATAGATGATTCGCAAGCAAACAGTGTATTAAATGATGAAGATATAAAAAATGGAATTGTAGAATGGACTTTTAAAAATTATGATGCTCGCGTAGATTTCGAGACGATAAGTGGAAGTTATGATGAGGGAAATGAGAACATTATGAGAATTTATACGGTCAAACTCAATAAAATAGAAGGAGCAGATGAAACAGAGGCAAGTTTAATTATAAGCCACCCCCCTAGCGCGATAAAATTCAAAGAGAATTATGAGAAAGAAGTTTCTAAAGGAAATAGCGCAGTATTTGTTGCATTAAAAAATGACGACCCTCAAATAGTAGAATTTATGATCAAAGGAAGTGAATTACCAAGTGTAGAAGAATTGGGAATGTATATTTCTCCAGATATTTCTGAAATTAGCACTACAAAACCACTAGATGAAAATTTATATGAAAAACTTGTAAGATTTTTATGGGCTAGATTTGTAACAGGAATAATAATTCTATTAGTTATTTTTATTTCGGTTTATATATTATTACAGCAATGGTATAAAAAAAATTATGAAAAACATTTATTTAAAAATCCAGATGATTTATATAACTTGATAAACTTCGTTTATAACTCTAGAAAAATAGGAATGAATGATAAAGAGTCTAGAAAAAAATTAGAAGACAAAAAATGGAAAGGAGAACAATTATCATATGTATTTAAAAAAATCGATGGAAAAAGAACAGGAATGTTTGAAATACCAATATTTAAATTCAGAGAAAACAAAAAAGTAAAACAGGAAATTGAAAAAAGACAAAAAGAACCAATAGACACAAGGTTTATTAAAATGAAAAACTAACAAAAAAAATGTTTAAAGCACTAAAAAATTTTTCGAAGAGAATGTTCGGAGGTTTGTTTAGTAGCAGACGAAGTTTAAAAATTGGATTTTACGGCCCGCCAAACGCTGGCAAGACCTCTATTGCTAATAAAATATGTAAGGATTGGACTGGTGAAGAAATTGGCACTGTCAGCAGTGTACCGCATGAAACAAGACACGTACAGATGAAAGAGGAAGTAAAAATAAAATATAAGGGAAAAACACTGACTTTTAAAATAATAGACACTCCTGGAATTGCTACAAAGATAGATTATGAAGACTTTCTTAAGCATGGCCTTAATAAGAGCAATGCAAAAAAGAGAGCAAAGGAAGCTACACAAGGAATTATAGAGTCAATTCAGTGGCTGGATGATATGGATGCAGTGATTATTGTACTGGATGCAACGGAAAACCCTTATTCTCAAGTAAATATTACTATAATAGGGAACCTGGTGGCAAGAAAAATCCCAATATTAATTGTTGCAAATAAGATGGATATAAAAAAAGCAGATATAAAGAAGATAGAATCTACTTTTCCGGAATATAATGTGGTTGGAATCTCTGCTAAAGAAGGAACTAATATGGATAAATTTTATGAATCACTATTTAAATTAGCAAAAAAAGCATAAAATGTTAAAAAAAATAAAAAAAGGAGCGAAAATAAATGGGCTTAGCCTACATGTAATTCCTTTTTCTGAAGTTCAAACTCTTACAATTTCAGAGAGAGTAAAAAAAATATTAAACTTAGTGCTAGGAAATAAGATAGTTATATTGCACGGAAGACTACGGCCTGAGGAAGAAGCAAGGCTTATAGAAGACACTATGGCATTAGTTGATCATCTTCCCGGCTTTAGAGGAATAGAACTTGCAGTAATTGAACCAAATTTGAAAAATGAGAATATGTATGTAAAATTTAAGCATGGAATTGCAAAA
This sequence comes from Candidatus Woesearchaeota archaeon, assembly GCA_964358765.1. Lineage (GTDB taxonomy): Archaea > Nanobdellota > Nanobdellia > Pacearchaeales > GW2011-AR1 > UBA73. The sequence continues at coordinate 5,481 of CAYHPN010000007.1, forward strand.
AAACTAATTGGAGATAATAGTAGTCTAACTATAATAGGGCCTGCATCTGTGATTAAAGAAATAAAGAGAGACCCTAGAAAACTAGAATTATGGCTTAGCTAACCTTGTTTTTTTAATACTAATATTTATTAATATAGTTTATTTTGATTTTGAATGGTTTACAAATGTGTGCACTGCAGCAAGCACTTTGAGGACGGATCCTCAAATGTTTTAACTGGATGCGATAATTGCAGAGGCAAGTTCTTCTTTTATATTAAAAAAGAGCAATATGAGAAAATAAAAGAGAACGAGAAGGAACTAAATATTGATCTTACAACGGTTGAGAAAAAACAGATTGAAAAAGATATAAGAGAGATCGCAGGAATAGAAGATGAAGAAACTCCAGTATTTTTGGATTTTGAGAGTGTTAAAATATTAAAACCTGGAAAATATATAGTAGATTTAGGAAATTTATTTGCAATAAATAAGCCAAGAATATATAAAATAGAAGAAGGAAAATATATAGTTGATTTGTCTTCTATTGGAAAGGGATTTAAGAAAGAAGATTAAGATTTAAAAAAGGCAATAATCTATTGATTTGATGAACGTTGGAAAATTAACTGATAAATTGGATTTTTCCTGGAATAAGGAAGAATTAAAACTTTTGAAAAAAATTAGCCAGAATTTCATTGAATCATTGAAAAACAGCATAAAAAAAACTAAAATAAATGCAGAGGTATTTGTAGGCGGTAGTTTTGCCAGAGGGACCCTAGAAAGATCAGAGGGAATAGATATAGATATATTTGTCAGATTTGACTGGAAGTATGAAGATTTGTCTTATGAACTTGAAAAGATTGTTAAGGATATATCAAAACAAAAAAGATTAAAATATAAAAAAGTTCATGGAAGTAGAGATTATTTTAAAATTATAGAAGAAAAAATTATCTTTGAATTAATCCCGGTTGTAAAAATAAAAAAACCAAGTGAAGAAAGAAATGTTACTGATTTAAGCTATTTTCATGTTAATTATATAAGAAAACATTTAAATGAAAAGATGAGGCACGAAGTAATTTTATTAAAAAAATTCTGTAAGGCCGCAAAAGTTTATGGAGCTGAATCCTATATTGGAGGGTTTTCTGGATATGCCCTGGAATGTTTGATAGTTTATTATAAAACATTTGAAAAAACTTTAAAAGAGCTCATAAAAGTTAAAGATAAAGAAAGATTAGTGATCGACCCTGCAAAGCATTATAAGAAGAAAAACGACATATTTTTTGGAATGAATGAAAATAAAATTGCAGGGCCAATAATACTTATAGATCCCACATGGAAAGAGAGAAATGTATTATCTGCTTTAAGTTTAGAGACTTTAAAAGATTTTCAAGAGAAGACCAATAATTTTCTGAAAAATCCTAATGAGAGATATTTTATTTTAGAAGAATTTAATGAAGAAAAATTTAAAAAACAAGCTGAAAAAAACAATACTGAATTTGTTAAAATTACTTTGGAAACTGACAGACAAGAAGGAGATATAGCTGGAACAAAGATGAAAAAGTTCTCCAGATATATAACTGCTGATTTGAAAAAATATTTTGAAATATTAGAAGAAGAATTTATTTATCAAGGAGGTAAATCTTCATCCTTTTACCTATTGTTGAAATCAAAAAACGAGATAATAAAAATAGGTCCTCCTTTAGAAAGAGAAGAAGATGTTAAAATGTTTAAGAAAGTTAATAAAAATGCTTTTGAGAAAAATGGATATGTACACGTTAAGATGATTGTGGATTTCTCAGCTAAAAGCTTTCTAGAAGATTTTGCTAGAATTGAAAAGGGGAGAAAACTCCAAGAGATGGGAATTACTGGGATGAGGGTTGAACAATAATTTTATTTAATATTAAGCCTGTCTTTGATTTCGAAAACGTCCTGATTATATCTTTGAAACATTTTGTATATTGAATGACCTATAAAATAAACGCCTATTGCGACTCCTAACGCTCCAAGTTCTGTTCCATTTTTATTAGGGTCCTCTTTCAATAATATAATACCCCCTCCGATTAAACTCGAACCTAAAATTTGAGAAAAGAAAGAATAGGCATTATGTTTTTCCTTTTCGTTTACTCTAGTGTTCACAGATCCAAACATAGAATTTACTTAATTATCGATAGTTTTTTCAACTAAAGGATTAAGATCGTAAGCTTGTCCGCATCGAGAGCAATGTGCAGCTTGATTTTCAAGAGGATTTTGAGAAGATCTTGGGTCAGTCATTTTAACCTCCAATCATTCTTTATCGGCTTTGATTACAGAACTGGCATTTACAACGAAGTTTTTAATTCCGCCGTCAACTAACTTAGAGAATGAATCTGCAAAGAATGGAGAGTTTAACCAGACTCCGACTTCTTCATCTGAATTCTCAGGAGTTATCATAAACATTGCTTCTTGTTTATCTGAAATATATAATCTTGCATCTGAGTTTGTATTTGAAGTTTTTATGTTGAATTTTGCAGTTAGTTTCTTAATTTTTTCAGGCTGCCCAGAAAGAGCAATTTTAACTTTAACATTATTTTTGATTGCTTGTTCAATTGCTGGAACTAATACTCTGCTTTTATCCTCAAAATCTGTAACTGAAGTTGAAATAAACACTTCTTTCTTAGAGTTTTGTATAATTTCCCTAACTCTAGAGATTATATTTGATCTTCCTTTTAATGATCCTGTTATTTCATGAGTTTTAATAGGTGAAATGCCCGTGTTATGTAATTTCTCTAATTCTTCATACTCTACTGTCTCTTTTAATGTAGATAAGTTCTTTACTTTATCTGTTGCTTCCTGCATTGTTCTTAATTTCATTTTTTCAAGAACTTCAATAGGCTTTACTGCAATGTACTTGACAGGTTTTCCTATTTTTGTAATTGCAAATCCTCTCTTTTCTAAAGATTCTAAAACATCGTAAGTTCTAGATCTAGGTACGCTAGAAATTGTTGCTATTTCTCCAGCAGAAGCTATTCCCCTAGACAATAGTGCTATCCACACTTTAGTCTCGTATATATTGAGATTAAAATATTCTTTTATTCTCTTAACTAATTCTTGTTTTATTATCATGAAGTTACAACAGAATAGGGGGTATTTAAATCTTTCGGTTATGTTGTGACTTACAAATGACACATTAAAAAGATTTAAATAGGGCGATAAAATCACATTTTAATGATAACAATAGATGGATTTAAACCAAGAGGAGAAAGCGAAGAAAACGACTTAGAGAAGGCACTTGGAGTAAAATTTGTTAAAAGAGAAAAAGATTCTTTTAGGTTATATACTGATAAATTAGTAAAATTATTTGGAAATAATGCTTCTCTAGGAGTATATAGAGGATTAACAGAAAATGGTTATTTAGTATTGTATCCGCATATTAGTTGGGATTTTCATTTAAACCATGAAAAACCAGGGGAAGGATTTAATCGTGCAAGATGGGAAACCAAATCGCCTGAATTGATTATTGCAAGTAGTATCGCTAGAATAACCTCGCTGGATGAAGAATATTTAAAAACCCATTTAGAAGAGAGTGAAAGGATGTACAGAAAAATAATGGGATTGGGAAATAATAATGTTAGAAATGCTGTTATAGATAATAAAACATTTCCGGAATATTATATTTAGATTTCTTAAATTAGATAAGCAATTAATAATCCTATGAATGAACCAGTTGTTATGAAAGGCATTGCAGGATAAAATTTACCTTTCTCCGAAGTGTAAAATAGATATGCTAAAGCAATTGTTGAGAAAATTGTTACAATTAATGCTTGGAATAAACCTAGAGTATTTAGTACAACTCCTGCAAGAATTAAAGGAAATACTACGTCCCCTCCACCTAAAATGGCAAGACTGACTTTAACATTTTTATCTTTTGACTTAGAAAGTTTTGCTTTCTTAATTTCTGCCCTTTCTTTTTTACCTAAATATGGAACGAAAAAACCAGTAAATATCTTTACTTTTTCTATTTGGTATTGCGCCATTTTCTGCATAAATCCTGCATGCCAAACTGCATAGATATCGTACGCGGAAATTAGAATTAGAAGAAGTACTATCGACCAAATATTAAGCAAAGGAACAAATATTGCAGCTATACCGGGATAAATTAATAATTCTGAAACATTATGAACTATTATGCTTCTTTTGAATATTTTAAAAAATGCTATAGGTAGAGCAACAATTACCGCAATAATTGGAGAATAAACGTAATTAAAGAAAAATGAATTGAAAGTAATTCCTAAAGCCAACACTACAACCACAAAAAACCAAACTCGAAGAAAAATCTCCGCACGGTATTTCATTAAAAGCAACATTAAAAAAACAGCTATGGCTATTGCGAAAACTATGGAAATTAAAGTTGACTGAGGCGTGACTCCTTCTGGAGGATCCATACCATAAGGGAGATTATAAGAAGTAACATTTGTAACATTGCCGGAAGCGTCTGTAATTTGTTTTACTTCTGGAGAATATTTACTTATAACTAAAAGACCAATAAGCTGTGTAATGAAAAACATCGATAAAAGCAATAAAGTTATTTTAACGTTATGTTTCATTTTGATAGTTAGTTTGCAGGGTTTTTATATGTTGTTAAAATTTAAACTATTTCAACCTTATAGTTTCTAAATTTCTTGGAACAACTGTCTCAATATTATTTAGCCTGTATAAACTAGAAGCAAGATCTAAAGATTTAGAAACTTCACCATGATTTATAATTATTTTTTTTGGTTTTGGAGACATTCTACTTACATACTGTAAAAGTTCATTTCTTCCTGAATGCGCTGATAAACCATATAAGGTTTCAACTTTCATTTTTACAGCTACTTTTTCATTTCCGTAATCTTTACCTAGAGAAACTTCTGCATTTCCTTCCTGGACATTTCTCCCGAGAGAACCTATTGCCTGATAACAGCTAAAAACAATTATATTATTTGGACTATCTGCAAGATGCCTAAAATATTCGACAGAAGCTCCGCCCACTAACATTCCCGAAGTTGCAATAATAATGCAAGGTCCTCCTTCAATAACTTCTTTTCTTTCCGTAGGAGAGCCAATTCTTTTAAAAATCTCTGAGACAAATGGATTATTGTCCTGAAAAATTTGCGATCTCACTGAAGCGCTTAAAAAATCTGGATAGGCTGTATGAATTGCATTAATATCCCAAATCATGCCGTCGATGTAAACCGGAATATGAGGAATTTCTCCATTTCTTACGGCTTCTTCTACTCTTAACATTGTTTCCTGCGAATGACCTAAACCCAATTCAGGAACAAGAATTTTTCCTTTCTTTTCAATAATTTCTTTTACAAGCTGGATAAATTTTTCCTCTGTTTCTTTTCTAGGAGGTAAAATATCTTGTTTTCCCCCATAAGTTGACTCCATCTGAAGTGTTTCAACTCTTGGAAAACGATTTACTGCTGGATCTAACAGACGAGTTTTACTGTATTTTGTATCTGCGCTATATACAAAATTATGCAATCCATTACCTACATTGATATGTACTTGTGCAGAGCCTAAAACATGGCCTGCATTATAAAAAGTAATTCTTATATCTGGAGTAATATCAGTTACTTCGTTATATTCCAAACAAACTGAATGACGAACCATTTCCTTGATATCTTCTGCTTTGTAAAGAGGAAATTCTGCTTTTTTATAAGCAACTCCAATTAAATCTAATTGCAGTAATGCTGCAATATCTCTTGTTGGAGCAGTCATATATATTGGACCTTTATAACCCATTTTGAAAATATACGGGCAGAGCCCACTATGATCTAAATGAGCATGAGATAAGATAATTGCATCGATTGTATTTATATCTCCAATTTCAGAAACATCCAGATAAGGAAATTTTTCCGGACCTTCTGCAATACCTGGATTAATTCCACAATCCAGAAGAACTTTTGAATTTGGAGTATGAAGAAGGAAACATGACCTTCCTACCTGTCGGCCGCTACCTAGCAAAGTTAAACGAGCCCAGATGTCTTTTTTTTCTGGATTCCAATCATTGTATACTTTTTTTCCAATTTCATGTAAAAACTTTCTTCGATAATTGTTATTAGCATATAAAACTGAGCGGATCTTTTCAGTAATCTTTGAAGGAATTATTGGACTTCTCTGAACTGTTGGAGACCAAAAAGTAGATTTTTTAATATCGCTTAAGATTGATCCTTGCTTTCCTATAACAAGCCCTGGTTTTTTTGCTTCTATTACGACAATGCTTCTTTGTACATCAAAGATAACATTTACTATCTCAGCTTCCTGCTGAACTAGCGCCCTAATTGTTTTGTCTGTGTCTTCTTCAGAAGCAAGAATTGATTTATCCGCTCTTAACTCCACTCTTTTTTTAATTTTAGCCACTATTTTTTTAATTTCTTCGTCGCTTTCTTTAAAAAATTCTTTATTTGTTGTGTAGAGAACTATGTTTGCTCCTTCAAAGGTCGCGTCACTTATTACGTTAGGCAGATCTTCTTTTATAGTCTTTAAAATATCGCTCATGTTACTTAAAAATTGAATATAAAAATAATTTTTTACTTATACTGGGGTAATATTTCTTCCGATACTACTTGATTAACTCCATCCTTTGTTATTGAATATACATCTATGCCGTTGCCTGAAGCAGAATCTCTTTGAGTGGAAGCTTTAATACATTCTTTTGCTAATTCAATGCCCTCTTTAACTGAAAGATCTTTTTTGTACATTCTTTCAAGAAAACCAAGAATATAAGGCATCCCGGAAGAGAAATTTGCATCATAATCTTTAACTCTGTAAACTCCGCCTGCAGGTTCTATAGTATATAATTCGCAAACACCATCTTCATTGACTCCTGCAAATAATAACCCTACGATGAAAGGGATCATGGCTGGAGTTCTAATATTCCTATATAACATCATACCAGTTAAATTTGCTGCTTCTTTAACATTTGGGCGTGATTTGTTCCTTAACTCTAGAAGACGTAATTCAGCACTAATTAACTTTTCAGAAATTAATGCGTCAGCTGCTCCGCCGGTAGTTGCAATAATATACTTATCATTGATAACTTTTAATTTTTTTTCATCTTTATTCATTACAATTGAGCCTGCAGTCACTCTTCTATCTGCTGCAACTATGACTCCATCTTTACAAACTAAGCCCACTATACTTGTGTGTGATTTTAACATCGATTTGGAAATTTCCTCGTTCATCTTTTTGTTTAGAACCGAATTTAGATGTAACAAAAGAGTTCTTAGCATTTATAAGCCTTTTGGTTAAATAATCTTGTGCAATTATAAGATAATACCGACGAGCGAACAGAATCAAAGCTTTTGAAGTATCCACGATAAAAAAATAATGGTGCAATATGGAGGGTTAAAGTAAACTAAAAAATAAAAGAAAGATTTTTAAAAGGTAAAATATATTATTAATTAGGAAAAACAGAAAATGTCTGAAGGATCTGAATGTATTGGATTTGGTGAAGGCGAGGGAGATATAAGAAGAAAGAGTTCTATCGAAGAGAGTTTAGGGATTTCAGAGGTTAAATCTTATGAAGGGACATATTTACCAATTTATAATGGAAGCGGTATGCATTTGACAAAAAGCGACGTTGGGTTAGCACGTAGAGGATATCACCCTGAATTATTTTATCAAAAAGTTGTTAGAAGCAGATGTAGGAAGTAAAATTTTTTTATTCTGTAGTTTTAATAGTTGAAATGTCTCCGTTTTTTTGCACTTTAAAAACATTATCTACAAAACTTTCTATTTTTGGCTCGTGACTTACAATAATTAATTGAGAAACATTTAACTCTTCAAGAATGTCTCTAATTTTCATTATCTGCTCTTCTGAAAATCCGTCAGTAGGCTCATCTAATATGATTATCCCTTTTGTTTTTATTTTACTAAGCAAAGAATTAATTGTTTGATTTAGAGCAAGACGATAAGCCAGAGCTACTGCTGTTCTTTCTCCTCCGGAAAGAAAGTCGTAATCCATTTCCGTTTCATTTTGAATTATTATTGGAGAAAAATTCTCATCGATCCTAATATCGAGAGTATTTTCAGGAATAAGCATCAAAAACCATTTTCTAAATAAAGTAGAAAACTCGTTTCTTAGTTTTAAGAGCACATTTCTCTCAGCAAAATCTATTAACTTCAGAAATTGTGTAGACAACCAATCTATTAATTCAGACACTCTATACATCTCATTTTTGCTTTTTTCTTTTTCTTCTATCCTTTTTTCTAGAATTAAAATCTCATTATTACTCATTTGGAGTTCTTTTTTTAACTCTGCCATGATTATCTCTGTACTCTTTTCCTCCATTAGAGCGTTTTGTAATTCTAAGTTTTTATTTTTGAGTTGATTTTCATAAAATGAATATTTGAGTATATTTTCCTTTAAGGACTCAATGTGTTTTTCTAAAAGAATTATATCTTTATCTAGGAGAAGTTCTAGCTTTTCTATTTCTTCCAGCTTGGCTTTAGATCTTTTAATATGCTCTTGCTTTGACCTGATTACTTCAAGATTAAACTTTTTTTCCTCCAGTTCGATTAATTCTTTCTTATTTCTTTTAATCAAGTTTTCAAAATCTGATTTTTCAAGATACAATGCTTCTAGGCTTTTTTTTATATTTACTATTTTATTTTCTGTTTCATTTAATATGTTATGCTTATGATTTTCTGAGACATCTTGCAAGCATGTTGGGCAAATATCTATTTTGAATACTCTTTCTTTTTTTTGAGTTATTTCTATTTTATCTTGCTCTAAGGAGTTTATCTTGCCATTTGCAGATATATAAAATGAATTTAGTTCATCTATATCCAGTTTAATATTCTTTGTTTTTTCTAAAATAGAATTATAGAGAGATTCATCAAAATATTGCGAATTTTTTAAAAAATTTAAAATTTCCGTTTTTTCTTTTTTTATAGAATTTAAAGTATCATTTTTTGAAGAAATTATAATTTTTGTCTTTTCCATTTCATTTGAAAAACTTTTTCTCTCTTCTAGATTCTTTTTAATTGATTCTAAATCGAATTCAATTTTTTTTCTTATTTCATTTTTTTCAAAATAAATCAGCCCATTTTGCTTTATTTTTTGATCTATTAATATGAGGTTATTCTTCCTGAAGAATAAATTTTCTTTTTCACTATCTAAATTTTTTATTTCTCCCTGCAGAGACTTGAATTCTAATTTTAACTTTGAAACTAAAATTGAAAGATTGTTTTTAATTATCTTGTATTTATCAATTCCGAAAATATTTCTGATTATATTTAATCTTGATTCAGGATCTTCGAGTATAATTTCTTTCATTTGCTCTTGAGGAGTATATACTGTATGCCTGTAGAGTACATTGTTTTTTCTTATAAACTCTTGAGGATAACCTAGAAGCTCTACGATTTTTGATTTTATTTCTGTGACTGATGAATCCTTTCTTTCTCCATCAATTATTAAGGAAGACTGTTCATTACCTATTCCTTTGGGTCCTCTTTTCAATTTTCTTTCAATTGTTACTAACCTTCCAGATAAGTCTATGTCCAATACAACCTCTCCAATATTTTCCTTGTTCCTTAATAGGCTTGATCCTTTCTGACCGGGCTGCAGGCCAAATAATGCATATTCCAAGGCTAGAAGAATTGAAGTTTTTCCTGAACCTATGTCTCCAGAGAGTAAAAGTGAACCTTCTGGAAATTCTATTTCTTGATCCTTGTAAGATCTTAAATTTTTTATTTTTATTCTTTTAAACTTCATTTTTGGATAATTTTATTGGTCTCGGATAGCAACCTATCTTCGAATGTTAATGTGGTTTCATCTTCTAACTTTTCTATTTGTAATGTTTTTATTAAGCTGGAAATCAATAAATTATATTGACTTGGATTAGATTCTTGAAATTTTTTAATTAACGCGACCTCTAAATCCTCAGCATCTTGCAATTCTAATTTTACTTCAGATTCTGCTAAGTGCAGTTTAGAGGTGCTTTTAAGCAAAACAAATGCCTTTTTTTCTTTTATAAAACTCTCTATTTTATTAAAATCTATATCTGAAATCTTTCCTTTTTCTAGTATTCCTGACAGCCTAATAATAACTATTTTGTTTGTTAAGAATTCGTTTTTTAAAAGATCTAGAATCTGATCAGTAACTTTTAGGGAGTCATTTATTTCTAGATGTATGGAGAAAATATCTTTTATCTTTATATATTCTTTTTTTATATTGCCATTATCATAAATAAAAAATGATCCTCCTTTTAATTCTTCTAATTCTGAAATGTTGTTTGGAAATGTTGGGCCCGAATATACTTTATTGCCCTTTTGATAATTAATATGAAGATGAGATAAAGCAAGAAAGTCTACTTTAGGGAGTTTTTTTTCATCAACCGATTTTATTGGAAGATTCCCTATTGCATCCCTTAGAGTTGTATGCAGCATTAAAATTTTAAATAAACCTGGGCAGTCGTTAAGAGATATTCTTTCTATATCATCAACTTCTAGTCCTGATTTTCTTCCGGGATAACCATAAATTGCTACATTATTGTGAATCGTTGGCTGAAGAATTATCTTTAAATTTTTTTCTTCATAAATTGAAACATTCTTACAGAAACCTGCTTTTTCCAATACATCTAAAAAAGTTTTTCCTGAAACGGAATAGTCATGGCTCCCGGCAATTAGAAAAACTGGGATGTTTGCATCATTTACTTTTCTAAACTCTTCAAAAGCAGATTTTAGAGTTTCTATTGGCGGATAGGCCGTATCAAACAAATCTCCCGCTATTAAAATAAAGTCTGGTTTTTCTTTTATGCTCCTTCTGATAGCCTCTTTAAAATGCATGAAGTTTAATTCCTTTAATTCAGGCTGCCTCCATGAACCTAAATGACAATCGCCCATGTGTATGAATTTCATATTTTTACGAATAGAGAGGTTTTATTTAAGGATTTGTGTGGAGAAATTTGTTAAAATTAATTTGAATTTTCGCAGATAACTGATTGCCTTGGAATATTCTTGCATAACATTGGGGTCTTTTTAACTGAGAGAACGGCAGGCTGTACATCGACAAAATACTCTCCTTCTCCAAGTAAAATTGGAGGAATTGTATAAATATTTGTAACCGTGCCTTGTGGGGGAAGAGGATAAACCAAAGTTTCATTTCCTTTGTTTATTGGAAAAGGTATTTTTTTAGTCTCATTCCCCATTTTTACATATAATAATGAAACATTAAAAAAGCCCCTATTTGAAATGGTTAAATTTATTTTATTGTTTTGACATATTACATTTTCTATTATTATTGAAATATCTTCAGGACATTTTTCATTGCATCCGCCTAAAATACAGGTTTTTGTTTTAAGAAATGAATAGACCATCACGCTTAGACTTAAGGATATTACTATTAAGACTACATAAGATACCATCTGCACATCTGCCTTCTTATTTTTTATGGAATTTGGTTTAATCATCAGGACAATCTTCTCCTTCTCATACAGGTTCCCCAATTATTATTGTTTGACAATTCCCGCCAATACATTGTTGTCTGAGTGGGCAATCTCCATCTTTTTTACAAGAATTACCTGGATTTGGAGAATGGATTTCCCCCTCATCTTTTTTTTGCAAAACTAAAAAGAAATTCTGACCATCTTTATCTATATCGAATGTGTAAGTAACTTCTTTATCTCCATCAAAAAATACAATCTTTGCTACATTGCCATTGACCTCTACTGTTCCGTTTAAAAGATTAGTTTCGGTAACAGAAAAACATGTCGTATTAATGCATACCTCTCCTTTTGGTTCTGCTATATACGCTATCAAATTTAGATCTTCTTTGTTTCCATACACTATAATAAAGTCTATTCCTGGATAAGTAGTAGAATAATCTTCCGCAATTTTTTTAATATAGGCCTCAATTTCTTCTGGAGAAAGAGCACTAAAAGTTCCGCTTCCTAAATATGTTTTAATCTCATAATTAATTTCTTTTGAAAGATCATAAACAAAAACTTCTTTATCTTGAACTTTTATATCGTTATAAACTGTTGTTAAACTTGCAATTACTGCGATTATTACTAATGCAGCTACTAAATAAAACTGTCCTCTTTTTTTCATTTTGATATTTTGTAAATACGATTAAGGAGTTTTTATATGTTTAGAAAAGTGTGCAAACTTAATAAAATTCAAAAATTTTGCAAATTTTATCTAATAAGAGGTTTAAGAACTATTCGAGAATGGGATAATAAACTTCTCTTTAGAAAAGTGTGCGGACGGGGAATTGGCTCGAGCATTGATTAAATGTTAATCTCCTGTTCTTCTCGGTCCTGCAACCCTGCAAGCACCATAGCTCCTACTTAGGGCTGCTCCGATCAAGGCCTGACCCATTTCACAAGAGTACGGTCGAGCAGGACAGAACTTCAACGTTGAGCAAGAGACCGATACTCGTAGATCTCACGCCTTCCTTTGAGTCCGCCATGAAGCCCGTTTGCGAATAGCGCGGGGCTAACGCGCTGACTCGTCCGCACCAAAAATTGCAAAGAAAG
>CAYHPN010000007.1:17969-47294 GCA_964358765.1 Candidatus Woesearchaeota archaeon
AAGAGTACGATCGAGCAGGACAGAACATCAACGCTAGGCAAGAGACCAGATATTCTCTATTTTTACGCCTTCCTTTGAGTCCGTCATGAAGCCCATTTACGAACTGCGCAGGGCTAACGCGCAAACTCGTCCGCACTAAAAATTTAAAATAGGCTGAGTTTATAAGCTTTACTCTAGAAGAGAAATTTGGGTTTTAATTTTTTGAATGTCTTCTTTGAGTTTTGGTTTTGTTTGATGATTTGATTTATGAATTGAAATAAGAATCGATAAAATAGCAATTAAAAAAATACTATTTGCTAATAACATGTTAAGTGCGTTCATGTATAAAGACTATAAAATTTATATTTATAAGAGTTTTGATTTTTTATTACATCTCTTCTAATGTATCTATTCCTAAAAGATTTAAGGATTTTTTTAAGACTATTGAGAAAGCATACACTAAGGATATTCTGAAATCTTCCTGATCTGAACCTATCACTTGACTAACTTGATAAAAATTGTTGAAAGTTTGACTTAGACGATAAGCATAATTGGCAATTATATTTGGAGCAAGAGAGATATATGCTCGATTAACTATTTCTGGAAATTGAGAAAGTTCTATTATAAGCGATTTTTCTAAATCATTTAATTCTGGAACTAAACTCTTAACAGAAGCTTTGTACTTTGCACGACGTAGAATACTTTTTGCACGGGCGTAAGAGTATAGTAAATATGGTCCTGTGTTTCCATCAAAACTTATCGATTCTTCAGGTTTAAACATTATTTCTTTCATCCTATCAACTTTAAGAAAATAATATCTTAATGCGGCCATGGCTATTTTTTCAGACCTTATTTTTTTTTCTTTTTGAGTTAAGTTTGGATAACGCTTTTGAATTTCTTCTAAGGCTAAAGATTCAATTTCTTTAATGAGATCATCTGAATCAATGACGGTTCCTTCTCTAGACTTCATTCTCCCTGATTCTAAATGCACTAAACCATAATTTAAATGGAAAAGTTTGTCTGCCCAGGGATAACCAAATAACTTAAGCAAAGCAAAGAGAACCTGAAAATGATGATTTTGTTCAGAAGCAACTACATGAATCATCCTATCAAAATTAAGCTCTTTTTTTCTTAAGACTGCCAAGTATAAGTCGAAAGTAATATATATTGCCGTCCCATCTGCACGTAGAAGAACTTTTTCTCCTAACCCTTGCGAAGTCAAATCCACATAATAAGCCCCGTCCTCTTTTTTTAGAACTTTTCCTTTTTTGAATTGCTCCAATACTATTTCCTTTCCCTTCTTATAAATTTTAGATTCGTAATATTCTTTATCTATTTTTAGATTAAACTTCTTATAGGTCTCTTTGAACCCATTAAATGCCCAGCCATTCATTTTCTTCCCAAGAGCAATAATTTTTTTATCTCCATGTTCCCACTTCACCAGATATTCCTGCGCCTCTTTTTCTAAATCTAGATTGTTCTTGACTTCCTGGGCAAACTTGACATAAAAGTCTCCAACAAAATGATCTGACTTTCTATTTGCTTTTTGAGGGGAGAGGTTTTTACCAAATTTTTCATAAGCAAGCATCGATTTGCAAATATGTACTCCTCGATCATTATTGATATTGACACTCAACGTTTTATTTCCCATAAATTTTGAAATTTCTTTAACTGACTGCCCCAGAATTATATTTCTTGCATGACCTATATGTAAGGGTTTATTTGTATTTGGCCCTGGAGATTCTATTAATACTTTTTCTTTATTTTTTGATGAACCATATTTTTCCCTTTCTTTAAGAATCATACTAAGAGTTTTTTTAGCAATATCCTTTTTATCGACGAAAAAATTAAGATACGGTCCTTTTGCTTCTATTTTTTCAAAACTTTTTGAAGAAACCCTTTTTGATAAATCTTGCGCAATTTCAATTGGATTTTTCTTAAACTGTTTTGCTAAAGAAAAACAAGGAAAAGAGAAATCGCCTAATTCCGAAGAAGGAGGAACTGAAATTAGTTTTAGAATATCCTCTTGTTTAACAGCGGTTAATTTTGATAACTCTTTGGCAATTATTTCTTTCATTAAATAAAGTGATATTATAGATTAATAAAATTATTGTTCTTGAACTAAAGAATGACCGCAATTTGTACAAAACTTCTCGCCTTCAGTTATATACTTCTTACAACCTGGACAATGAGTTATTGGAACGACCATTTTTCCGCCACATTGAGGACAGAATTTCTGATCTTCATCCCCTCCTCTGCCACACTTTGAACATTTTGGAGGAGTTTTTTTTCTATCTATTACTGCTTTATATCCTACCTTCCCTCCTGAGACTATTTTCGAAAAAGCGTCTTGAATTGAATCAGGATCCTGATATTTTCTTAAGTCATAACCTGTGCCCATTGTACTCTCTTTTTTTATTTTTATGTATTGATTGTTTTATAAATATTGTGCTAGAGTAGTGTCACAAAGTTTTAGAAAGTTTGAATTCTAGCCTTATGAAGAAAAATATAATAATAAAGGATTTGTTAGAAAATTAAATGAAACTCCAAGAGATAAGAAAAATTGCTTTAAGAACTAGAGAAGAATTTGAATCTAGAAAAATATTGGATAAAAATTTAGCTAAACTATATAAAGAATATTGCCCAATTCCAAATATGGGTCTTTTTATTTATAGATCGAAAAAATTATTTCCTGCATTAAATTGCGGCCTGGCTTCCTTGTACTTGAGAAAAAAATTAAGAGAAGGAGAAATTGTACAAGGCAGTTACCGGAATAGAAACCATACCTTTCTTTTAATAAAAGAAAAAACGATAGTAGATATAACTTCAGACCAATACGGGGGCCCGCAAGTTTTTGTTGGGCCACTTAAGGAGCCATGGAGAAAAGCCTCTAACAGGAATATCCTAAATCCCCTTTTTAATCTTCTTTATAGTATCTTATGTTAAAAATTTAACTACTGAAATCTACAAAATTTTGGCATTAGATTTAAATATAAAATAAAATAAAATGTGGACAGGTCACCACGTGATGAACTAATAATTAGGGTTGATGGTCGATACATACACTTTACAATTTCCGAATGGCAGAAAATTGGAGAAACTTGTACAAGAATATACAATTCAGAGCATCCGGAAACAAAAAAAAGGATTGTTGGAAAAATTATAACTGTCTATAGCAACTCATTTAGTATTGATAAAAATAGTTTTGGAGTCGTTTACGACCCAGATGGAAATGATACTAGATTAACTCAAAAAGAAGCAGATAGATTATTTCCAGTCTGAGGTTAGAGAATTAAATATTTGTTAAATATATAATAATTATTACCCAAAAAGAGGAGATATGCAAAAGCCTCTACCGGGAATTGAACCCGGGACTTCTTGTTTACGAAACAAGCGCTCTACCTCTGAGCTATAGAGGCCTATTAATTGTAAATTGTGAAGATTTATAAAGATGTTTTAGATAGTTATTTTATATTTTAGTAGTAAAAGAATGGTGAAAGCAAAAATTATTGAGGGCATTGAGGGAAAGATTAATATAAAAAATATTTTTCTCTTTCTCGTTTTGTTTTCTATTTTATTTACTTCTTTTGTTTTTGCCTCCCATATTATAAGGACTTCTTCTGGAAGCACATCATATAATGTTGCAGAAGATGCTGGCTTTATTTATAATATCAGCATAAATAATTCTGACTTGGGGCAGGATGCAAATATAACTCAAGTCAATATTACTTTTTCTTCATCGGTATTTTTGTATGTCCCTGGAGTTGGAAACGGAACAACTTTGATTAATTATTCTTTTGAAAATACTTCTACAACTTTATCCTATAGTAATTTTACCTATTATTTGATTAATGGAAGCGACGGATCTGTTTTAAATTATATCTGGTTTAATGCTACTGCTTCTACGCCTGGAAATTATAATATAAGCGTAATGACTTTGAATAGTACTGGAGCATTTTATTCGAATATTTCAGTGAGTGTTAATGATACGACAGCACCATCTTCAATTAGTTTTGCAAATCCTGTAGAAACTGATGGAACAAACATTTCCAGAAATAATATACAGGTCAATGTGAGTGGGACAGACAATGGAGTCATAGATAAAATAATTATTAGGTTATATAATTCCTCACAGGATTTAATAAATACAAGTATTTCAAGTGCTGGAGTTGCATCTTATTATATTAATTTTACTGGATTAAGTGATGGAGTTTATAGATTTAACTCGACTATTAATGATACTTATGGAAATAGTAATTCTAGCTCTGGAACAAGGTCTGTTAGAATAGATACTAGCGGTCCGAGTGCTAATTTTGACGAACCTCCAACGCCTGCAGTAGATAGTATATTGTATCAAAATAATTTTCAGGTAAGTTTTGGAGTCAGTGATAATGTTGGAATAGGTACTGCGATTATAAGATTATATAATTCCTCGAACGTTTTAATAAACACTACTATAAACATAACAATAACTTCTGGACAATCGTTAGTAGTTAATTATTTAAATCTGTCTTATGGAAACTATAAATTTAATGCTACGGTAAATGATAGTGCTGGGAACACCCAAGATTCTGCGACAATGAGAGTGAATCTTCATGAACCTTCTGGGGCAAACTATACTTTTGTTAATCCATCATCTGGATTAGTAGAAAGGGCATCGAGCAATTTATTTAATATAAGTGTTGGTGCAATAAGCATGAATATTACCCAAGTTCAGATAAATTTCACTGGAGGAATTTATGTAGATCCTAATAGTTTTATTTTAGGAAGTAATGGAAGTAGTGCGTCTAATGTTTTTACAAATGTTTCAATATCAAATGCGAGCATGGGCCCATTTTCAAGCCAAGTATTATCTTTGACATTTAGGAATTCAAGCTCTTCTCCGTTAATTCAATCAGGGGGCAATGAAAACTTTTGGTTTAATATTACGACTAGAACTGAGATATCTTCAGTGTTACAATCCAATGTCTTAGTTTCTGGAGTTAGAACAAATGGTACGGGCATATCGAACTTCACAGCCCCTAATTTTGGATATTCATTTAGATTCTCAGGTTATGTAAGAAATGAAACAGGAGGATTGCAAAACAATACAAATGTTACGTTATACAGATTTGAGAATGTTCCAATGAGTCCTCCAATTGAGATTGCTGTTCAAAGCGTTTTAACAGATTCTAATGGCGCATTTACGATGACTGGATTAAATGGTTCGGGTGGAATAATGTATACTATTAAGACAGTTTATTATAATTCTTCAGGCAGTGCAACAAAAATTGGAAATTCTTTGCCTCCTTTTCCAGCTCAGATGTTTTATCCTCCAGCAATACTGGGAGATATCCCTCAATTTGATTTTATGAGACCTCCCTCATTAAATGGTTCGACATTTTATTTAGGCCCTGCTGCAACAATAAATATAACTGCAACTAATGGAAGCACTTTCCAGAAATTTGGCTATTTAATCAATGATCAAAAAACAGGACTAGAGATTGCAAGCAATATCTTTGGAAAAGTGGATAGTGCACAAGTAGTTGTTCCAACTAATAAAAGATATACTGTGATGATTATAAGGGCTAACCAACAATTTGAAAAATATGAGGGTGGAATTTGTAATGGTTCTTTCATGAATGATACTGCCTGTCCGACTCCACCTAAATCAAATTCCACATTATACCCTACGATTACTGGTTCTCAAACTGATGTTTCTATTGATCTAGTTATGAATAGTGTTCAGATGTATGGTTGTATTCAGGTCAGTGGGAATACTTCGGCTATTAGTAATATTACATCCATATTACCTAGAATGCTCCCTTGGGAAGGTTTTGTTCCGCCTATGAGGCCAGATACTGGAAATTTGGATTTGACAAGTACAGATCAATTAAATTATTCTGATTCTAGATGTACTGGGAAAATAGCTTGGTATAATATAAGTTTATTAAATTCAAATTATTTAGTGGAATTTTATGGGTCTAAAAATGGAACAACTGTAAATGGATCTGAAAATTTGGGGGCATTTCAAACAGCAAATTATAATGGACAACCTGCGAGTGCAAATATAATGCAAAATATTACTCTCAAACCCCTAGCCGGAAATTATTATATTTCTGGAGAGACAAATACTACAAAAATTAAAGTCAATATACAAAATAGTTCGGGTGGAGCAATTACATCAGACACTCCTCATGTGAATTTATTTTTAAGAGATAGTTCAACTTTTGGAGAACTAACTTATATTATTGATGATATGGATGAAGGTACTTTTTATATTATCTCGCCTTTAAGTGCAACTGCAAAATTAAAAATATTTTCAAACAATGCCCCTCCAAAAGAGAAAACATTGAATTTGAGCATGAGTGAAATTAATATTACCTTAATTAATATGCAGGGGGGAGATGGAGGATTTAGAAAAATTAGTGCAAATGGAAGTTTAGAAGTAATGAATATAACATCATCAAATTTTGATGTTGAGATGAATTTTTTAAGAACTGGAGGCAATTGTGATGGCCTTTATCCAGATAATAATACGTGCACCTTAAGCAGCAGTGCTGCTAAATCATTTAACCCTATGGAAATGATGATGAGCGGGAATGTTAATATGGAAATGAAAATGCCTTCAAATGTCTCAATAATATTTTATAACTTTGATATGGGCTCTGCGAAGCAACCTCCAATGGAAAGTGTAATGAATGATGGGGCAAGCGGAGGATCCTCTTCAGATCCAGTATGGGAGTTTGGAAGTTTTGTCCCAGCGGATGTGTATGATTATGCAATAATAGCTATGCCTTATTCTGATTCAAATATTGATGATTCTACCGAGATTAAAATGTCGATATCTAATTTGTATGATGAAAACTGGAATGTAGTATGGAATTCTTCTAGAGGAGATACTTCTGAAAACTTTACAAATAGTATGGATGAATATTTAGGAAATTCAAACAATAGATCTTATAATTCAACAGGGTATAGGAATTTTACTTTAACAGGCGGACTTTCTTGCAGTAAGAACGACATCAATATGACTGGATCTAATCCAAGTTCTTATTGTTTTGTTAATACAACAGAAAACATAATGTATATGAGGGTTCCTCACTTTTCTGGGGTTGCACCACTTGTAAGTGCGAGTGCACCTGCGGGCGGAGGCGGAGATGGTGATTCTGGAGGGGGATCTGGAGGTGGTGGCGGCGGCGGGGGAATTTCTCTAAGTCCTGGAACAAACTGGATAACTACCTTTACACAAAATGATAAAGAATTAGAGGAGAAAGGAGAAGTGATGAGAAGTTTTAAGGAAAAACAAAGAGTAAGTTTAAAAATTTCTGGAGAAACCCATCATGTTGGAGTATTAGAAATTAATAAAGATAGTGTGAAAATACAAATCTCTTCAACAATTCAAGAATCTACTTTGTCAAATGGTGAAGAGAGAAAATTTGAAGTTAATGGAGATAATTTCTATGATTTGAAAGTAAAAGTGGTAGATATTAAAACAAATCTAACAAACATAAGCATCAATTACTTGCGTGAAGAAATTCCTGTTGAACAAATAAATCCTGCGCCTGGAATAAATAATCCAATAGAAGAGATTGTAAGTACAGATACCGGAGATCAAAATCTTGGAAATAATAAAGGTAAAGAAAATAAACTATATTCAATTATATTAATGACTTTAATAGTGGTTGTATTGGTTATTGCAATCATGATGTCAATAATCTATTACACTAAAAAGAAAAGACATAAGCATCCTCAAATGCATTCGTTTTATCCTTAAGTTTTAATTGTTATCAAAAAAAAGTAACATTTAAATAGATTAATTTATTTAATATGTTTGATTGGAGTGATGAAAAGAATGGTGAAAGCAAAAATTATTGAGGGCATTGAGGGGAAGATTAATATAAAAAATATTTTTCTCTTTCTCGTTTTGTTTTCTATTTTATTTACTTCTTTTGTTTTTGCCTCCCATATTATAAGGACTTCTTCTGGAAGCACATCATATAATGTTGCAGAAGATGCTGGCTTTATTTATAATATCAGCATAAATAATTCTGACTTGGGGCAGGATGCAAATATAACTCAAGTCAATATTACTTTTTCTTCATCGGTATTTTTGTATGTCCCTGGAGTTGGAAACGGAACAACTTTGATTAATTATTCTTTTGAAAATACTTCTACAACTTTATCCTATAGTAATTTTACCTATTATTTGATTAATGGAAGCGACGGATCTGTTTTAAATTATATCTGGTTTAATGCTACTGCTTCTACGCCTGGAAATTATAATATAAGCGTAATGACTTTGAATAGTACTGGAGCATTTTATTCGAATATTTCAGTGAGTGTTAATGATACGACAGCACCATCTTCAATTAGTTTTGCAAATCCTGTAGAAACTGATGGAACAAACATTTCCAGAAATAATATACAGGTCAATGTGAGTGGGACAGACAATGGAGTCATAGATAAAATAATTATTAGGTTATATAATTCCTCACAGGATTTAATAAATACAAGTATTTCAAGTGCTGGAGTTGCATCTTATTATATTAATTTTACTGGATTAAGTGATGGAGTTTATAGATTTAACTCGACTATTAATGATACTTATGGAAATTCGAATTCGAGTAGTGGGACCCGAACGGTTATAATTGATACTGTGAGCCCTACTGCTATTTCAATTGTGAATCCAACTGCAGGATTTAATACTACAAATAGAACTTTGACAATTAATACGACTGCAACCGATACTTATTTGAGTTACATTAATTTTACAGTTTATAATTCTAGCGGGAGTATAGTCAATAGCACGACGAATACTGCATCTGGACAAAATAACTTTTTGAGTGTTGGAGCAGATGGAGTTTATACTGTGAATGCAACAGCTTATGATTATGCAGGAAATACAAATACTACGGGTGTTGCAAGTATAAGAGTTGATACGCTTGCTCCTTCTGCAATTGATTATGGAACTGGAACTGAATCTAGTGGAACTAATGTATCAAGAACT
This sequence comes from Candidatus Woesearchaeota archaeon, assembly GCA_964358765.1. Lineage (GTDB taxonomy): Archaea > Nanobdellota > Nanobdellia > Pacearchaeales > GW2011-AR1 > UBA73. The sequence goes on from CAYHPN010000007.1 coordinate 26,938, forward strand.
TATTTGATCGTTAATGTTACAGCGACTGATGCTGGAGAATTAGCAAATATTACTATAAGATTGTATAATTCGACACATGTTCAAGTTAACGTCAGTACATCTACTTCGTCTCCAAGTTATGTTAACTTCTCAGGGTTAACAACTAACGGAGCTTATTATTTCAATGCGACGGCAACAGATTATTTAAATCAACAGAATTCTTCTATTGCAACAAGAACGGTTATAATTGATACTGTGAGCCCTACTGCTATTTCAATTGTGAATCCAACTGCAGGATTTAATACTACAAATAGAACTTTGACAATTAATACGACTGCAACCGATACTTATTTGAGTTACATTAATTTTACAGTTTATAATTCTAGCGGGAGTATAGTCAATAGCACGACGAATACTGCATCTGGACAAAATAACTTTTTGAGTGTTGGAGCAGATGGAGTTTATACTGTGAATGCAACAGCTTATGATTATGCAGGAAATACAAATACTACGGGTGTTGCAAGTATAAGAGTTGATACGCTTGCTCCTAATGTGTCAACTCCTGTTGCACCAGTAAGTTATGGCAACTATTCTGGAAGCTTACTTGTAAATGTTTCTATAAATGATGCAGTTACCACTGTAAATAATGTATTCTTTAACCTGACAAATAGCTCAGGACAGCAGACAACTTTTGCAGCAACAAATACTTATGGAAATTATTGGAATGCTACTATAACCACATCCAGCTATGGTGATGGAATTTATAATTTGACAGTTCATGCAAATGATTCTTTAGGTAATTTGAATACTTCTATTGTGGTTAATGCAATGAGATTTGATAATACGGCTCCAGTTGTTACTTTGATTTCTCCTGCTGATGGAGTGTCCTCAATTAACGCAGGATATAATTTTACATTTAATGTTACTGAATCTAATTTTGTTCCGAGCTGTAGTTTAATAATAGACGGATCTAGCTATAGTAGTTTGTCTGATGCCAACATTACTGGAGGAGACAGTGGAATATTAGGATCTTCATTTAGTGTAGCATCACACACTTGGAATGTAAATTGTACGGACTCTGCAGGAAATGTTGCAAATAGTACTTCAAGAACATTTAATGTGAGTGCTGCTGACGGTGATTCAGATTCTGGAAGCGGTGGAGGCGGAAGTAGTGGAGGAGGAAAAGATAGCGCTGGATGGTACACTTATGTATTGACTAAGAATATTGAAGATGGATCAATTACTAGGAATTTTATTCCAAATCAAAGAATTAAATTTAAAGTGAATAAGCAATACCATTCAGTTGGAGTAAGTTCAATAGATAAAGATAGTAAAAAAATAAATGTCCGTATTGAGTCCACACCGATTGACGCGGGATTAGAGCCAGGGCAATCTGTAAAAATAGATAGCGACAATGATGAAATGTATGATCTAAATATTGAATATTTGAAATTTGTAAGTTCAAAGTCTGTTCAATTATTAATATCTTCAATTAATGAATTAATTCCATCTACACAACCTGTTCAGAATTCACCAACGGAGACAACAACTGCACCTCCTGCTCAACAGGAAGTGCCTGCTGAACCTATTCCTGTAGTAGACAATAGTCAGAATAGTAGAAGTAGTGTGGTCGGAATAATTGTAGGAAGCATAATTTTTGCAATAGTTATAGTTGGAGTAATTATTGGAGCAGTTTATTATAGTAGAAAAAATAAGCATGGACATCTAGCAACTCATTCTTTCTACGCTTAAATGAAGATTTATATAGGCTGAAAATTAATTGATTTTAATGACAAACAGATATAAAACTGGATTGATTAGACTTGTGAATTTCAATAATCACGATAGAATAGAACCTTTGCTTAAAATATTTCTAGTTTTATTTATTCTACTTTTTGTTGGAACAGTATTTAACAAAAAAATATTACTCTTAGGTGCAGGATTTATTGTTTTGATTTACACTTTTATAATTGCAATTTGGATTAGAGGAAAAATTTAGTTAATCTTAAAAAAATAAAATAAGTAGTTATTTAAATCATTTCAGACATTATAAAAGATGTTTAATATTGATGAACTAAAGATAATTAAAAAATTAAATAATCCTAAAAAAATCCAGGATTTTTTAAATACATTAAAAACTAATTTTGAAGAAAAAGGAGAAACCTGTATTTCTCCACGCAAAGTCTTGCGAGAGAGAAAAGCGCATTGCGTTGAAGCAGCCGTGTTTGCAGCAGCAATATTAAAAATGAATGGATTTAAACCGTTGCTTGTTGACTTAGAAGCAAATAATAAAGATTTTGACCATGTGATTGCAGTTTTTCAGAGAAATAATTTCTGGGGAGCTATAAGCAAAACCAATCATGCCGTTCTTCGTTATAGGGAGCCAATTTATTCTTCAATTCGTGAATTAGTCATGTCTTATTTTCATGAATATTTAATAGAAACAGGAGAAAAAACATTAAGGAAATACAGCATGCCTGTAGACTTATCCAGATTTGATAATAAACTATGGATGACTAGTGAAGAAGATATATGGTACGTTCCAGAATATCTACTAGAAGTAGAACATTTTGATATTTTGAATAAGTCCCAGATATTTAATCTGCGAAAAGCAGATAAATTAGAAATTGAAGCAGGGAGGTTAGTAGAAGAGAAATCAAATAAAAAGGATGTATGGAAAGGGTAACTTTGTAAAGTTTAGATAATGTTTGATTTTAATATTAGCGATAAATTAAAAATTAAAATACTGAAACTCATCAAAAAGGATAGAAAAAAAGCATAAATAATCCAAAAAAAACTAAAAGAAATTATAAATAATGACTCTGAAATAATAAAAAGACACAAAAATTTAAGACACGATTTGAACGAGCTGAAAAGAGTTCATATTGATGGTAGTTTTGTGTTGACATTTAAAGTTGATCCGACAAATAATTTTATTCTATTTTATGATTTTGATCATCATGACAATATTTATTAAATTCTGTCAGTTAAACGAACTCTTGTGCTATGCTCAAACTAAGAAAACAAAGAATTTAAATATTGTTATAACATTGTTATAACATGAAACAAGAACTAACACGGCCAATAATAAAAGTAGGGAATTCGGCAGGAGTTATACTGCCGAAAGAATGGCTTCACGGAAGGGCAAGAATAGAATTAGTTGAAAAACCGCTAGATATAAAGAAAGATATCTTGGAAATTCTAGAACCTTATTTAGAGGACGCCATTGGAATATATATTGTGGGAAGCTATGCAAGGGGAGAGCAGACAGCAAGGAGTGATGTTGACGTGCTTGTTATAACTAATAGCACCAATAAAACGCTTGAAAAAGGCAAATATTCCATAATTTTATTAGAGAAAAGCAAGGTAGACCTGTCTTTGGAGAACAATATTATCCCTTTGCTGCCTATGATAAAAGAGGCTAAACCGCTAATAAATAAAGATTTAATAGAAAAATATAAAGAAACTAAGTTAACAAAAAAAAACCTAAAAGGGCATATAGAATTAACTAAGTCTGCCCTCAAGGTTAATAGGGCGAGTATTGATTTAGACAAGGAAATGGATAGTTTATGCGATGATTCTACGGCTTATTCCCTCATCTTGAGGCTTAGAGAAGGATATATTGTTGATTGCTTGATGAAAAACAAATTGTGGAGCAACAAAGAATTATTAAAAATAATAAAAAAGATTACGGGCTCAACAAAAGCCTATGAAGGATATTTAAGAGCAAAGGAAAACAAAAAAATAGAAGAAGAGTTGCCCAGAGAAGAAGCGGAGAAACTACTTAATTATGTGAATAAAAAAATAAAGGAGCATGAGGTATGGGTGAAAAGAAAAAAATCTTAAAGGCTGTTGAAGGTCTCGATAAAGCTATCGAGGAACATAAAAGAAAAATCAAAGAGTATGAAGGGAAAAAAGATCACCTTGTCCCTTATTGGGAAAATGAAATTGAGAGAATAGAAGAGAGGAAGAAAAAGAAAGAGGAAAAGTTGAAGAAATAGGCTATATTTGGTTATTAAACGAACTCTTGTACCAACTTACAAAGATTTAAATAGGGGAATTATTCTCAGTTTTTATGAGTTTTAAAAAAATAGTCATTTATGGAAGTGCTTGTTTAGGAGCGTTTTCTTGGGGAGCATATAAAGGATATAATCAAAGCTTTTCAGGATGGGATTTACCCATAAGTTTAGGAATTCCAATTGCAAGCGGAATTGCAGCAGCAAGAATAAGCGATAAAAGTGAAGGATCGGAAAGATTTTCGGACAATGCCCTTAGAGGATTAGAAATAATGTTTTCTACTGGAAGCAATTTATTAGAATTATGCATGGTTGGTGGAGGCGCAGCAGTTTCTGAGATTATAGGTTATGGCGTCGGATCGCTAGGACATTATCTATCAAATAACTATGAAATAGTTCCTAAATAAATTTATTAAATTAAAAGGCTAATTTTTTTAAAAAATATTAATTAAATTTTGGTTCATTAAACGAACTCTTGTGCTATGCTCAAACTTCTTAGAGAAAGCTGAAAGGTTCAGCTTGATGGAAATGTTTAAAAAGAAGTTAAAAATGAATACTAAATGGGAAAAAAACAGAAAAACATAACAACGACTATAAGCTTGCCACCCGAAGTACACAGATTGATGGATGATCTTGCTGAAAAGGTGGGAGCAACTTCAAAAGTGGAAGTTATACGGAGAGCTATTGGAGTGTATGATATGATAGTAAGATCATACGAGCAAGGTTATGATATTCAACAAACAAAAGGAGATGAATCAAATAAAATAATCTTTGCGGAATTATATCTTCTTCGCCCTAAATAAGTGAGATATCAAGTCTCTAATGAAGTTTTATTAAAAGAATTCAGATTGGTTCGTTTAATTCGATTTTTAGTGTCTAAAACTTCGGGTAATCAATCTTGTGCGAACTCTTAGAATTTAACGTAAAAGATTCTTTCTTTTTGCAAATAATTTCGCACTTCTGTCCAAATGATAAGACAAATCTAGTTTTTTTGCCTGTTCGAGTAAAGGAACCAGGTTTGATCCATAAAAGTTTATTTGTCGATCATCTTCAAATAGAGTATTTGGACATGTTGGAATCGTGATTAAAACTCCTTTGTTTCCATAAAACAATGTGCTTACTATATCGCGGCCCCAAGGACCCATTTTACGAAGCGATCCATTTTTAAGTTTATTAATAGCAGATTCATATGCCTCCGTAGTAACATGTCCGTTGAAACCGTAAGGGACATCTGGTAAATCGTGTTCGGGACCTCTCCAAAATTCTATTTTCGAGCTAGACGGTTTTCTAGGATTAAACATCAATTGGATTACTGGCCTTTTCATAAAAATCCTACTTTTTGGGTATATAAAAACCTTTCCCTTGTTGCCCCTTAGTGAGATAACGATTTAGTACGAACTCTTATTAATTTTTTATAATTGAAGTATCAAAAATGCTAATTTCCATCGTACCATTCTGTTCTTAAGGCTTCAACTTTTGCTTGACGAATTTCTTCGTCAGGGATTATCACATCATCGCTCCACCTATGTTGGGCTAAGCGGCAGCTATTCAATTCATATGACTCTAGTCTGTCTTGATACCTTTCTTTTTCAGTAAAAAGATCGACACCACTAACTGATTTATATGCCCAAGCTATATATCCTCTAACATTATTGTTTGTCATAAAGATCCTACTTTAAATCCATATAAAAACCTTTCCCTTATTGTTCCCGCAGGAGATAACTATTTTGTGCGAACTATAGTATTTAGTGTCCACGTCTTTGCCTCGTAATTATAGATTCATATAACTTCTTGTCAATGAGATAAAACACAACCGGTACGATTAACTGCCCCTTACCTAACATATTGGCGCCTCCGATTAGGACTGCGTTCGGAGAAGGATTCATCAATTCGGCCGCTCTTATTAATTCTTTGTCAAGCTGAGGCTCGTAACCTCCATATTTTATAAGCATTGGTTCAGATAAAATTTCTCCTCCAATATCTCTAAGTTCTGTTGCTTTAAAAGCCCTAATTGACTTTCTTGGACAACCAGATCCATCCATTACAAGATATGCAAGTTCACTTTCCATAAAAATCCTACTTTAAATCCATATAAAAATCTTTCCCTTGTTGTTCCCGCAGGAGATAACATTTGATACCGAGCGCGTTCGGCGCTAGCGCGCCTCACTCTTTAGTGAGGCTATTTTCTTACAAATTCAATGAAAGGAAGATTTTCAAATTCTTTGTCGCCCGTAAGAAATTTAAGATTATTTCTCTTTGCATAAATATATCCAATGCAATCAGTATATGAAAGATCTTGTTTTTTATGCTCTTTTCTGAATTTTATCGCTGCTTTGATAGTTTCATCGTCAATTTCAACGACATTGTTTCTAAATTTTGAAAAAATATCGTCTGCTTCGGTTTCTAATTTTAAAGTTATCAAACAATACCAATAAATCTCTTCAAGATTTTGAAGAGAGATAATTATGGGAAAGTCTTTGAATTTTAGATATTTCGGATTCTCATTTAGAATCTCAATAATTGCATAACTATCAAAAAAATATTTGGGCTTCGGATTTATATCTTCTGTTTCTTCTTCCATTCTTCCTCTCTTTCTCTATCTGATTCACTAAGCCAACCTCTCTTCATTTCATCTTTTATTTCTTGTGTCGGTCGATTAATCTTGCCTTTTAACATGCCAAAAACATCTTTTACGAGAAGAGGTTTCTTTTTTTCAATTGTTACGCTGACCATTTCATTTTCTTTTAGTTTCCCTTGTGCAACTATATTTGAAGGTATGATAATTGCTATTGAATTTCCCCATTTTCTAGTTAATGTTTCTAATTCCATGATATATTAATGATACCGAAGTATTTATACTTTTCTACGCCGAGCGCGTTCGGCGCTTCGCGCCTCACTCTTTAGTGCAGCTAATTTTTTATTGGAAGCGGAAAAATGCTGTTTTTGTAATTTTGATATGGTTAAACGAACTCTTGTGCTTAGATCAAACATTTAAGAGATGTTAGAAGATTTGAGCATTCATGGTTTATTCGAAAGTGGTAAGATAATTTATTAAATTGTAGATCGTTAGTGTATTAATGGGTACAGCTCTAACATCTAAAGATAGAAGACATAGTGGATGGATCACTCCTAGAAGCACATTAATAATGAATAGAACAGAAATGATAAATGAATGCTTAGAACCTCAAGATTTTTGGGATGATTGGAAAGATTATAGAGACGGATTTAGAATAAATAAAGATAGGAAACAATTAAGAAATCCCCATATGGGTTGGGCAGATTATTTTGATGTAAAAAGATGGAATGCAAGACTGAAAAGACTTATTTCTCGAAGAAAAATGAGAAAGATTAAGAAATCTCTTCACAAATCTTTCCAGGCTTCGTCTTCCTCGGGACTAAGCCAATCTTTAAGAGTATAATCTAAAATAGCATTTAAAATTTCTTCATCTTCTTTTAGATCTTCACCCCAATACCTAAATTCTTCTTCCATGATCTTATATTGAAATGTGAATTGGAAGTGTCTTATTTACTTTGGCTAATAGAGACGTTAAAATGGTATTGCCTCGTTTTTTAAATGAAAGAATGCCTAGGCTCTTTATCTCGTCTGTTTGTTTGTCCTTTCTTATGAAGATTCCTTGCTCAGGCTCTTCTGTATAGCATTTTGTAGGCTCGCCGAAGAATACTTCTAAGAAATCTCCTACTTCATCATAATATATTTCATATGTGGTGTTTTTCATTTTATCGTATATAAGGTTTAAATTGAGCCGTTAAAACAAAGCCTTCCTCGTTTAAATACTTAACTATGACTTGGAGATATTTTTCTGAAGAATGCCTATGTTTGTAGTGTTTATAATAGTAAAAAACTGTTTCATCCATATCATAATCTGTAATTTTATCTGGTTTTCTAAGAGTTTCTTCAATCATTTCGTAATTCTCAACTTCTGGATGTTTCTTTCGGATGTGGCTCCATTGCTCGGTTGTTAGCCTAATTTTCCTGCCTGTTTTATCGATGACTTCAAATATATTTGGCATAGTAAATAAAGGGGGCCTCGAATTATAAATTTATCTCAATTTTTGATGTCGAGTGCGTTCGGCGCTAGTGCGCCTCACTCTCTAATGTGGCTATTTTCTTTCAGATTTGGCGGCTTTTATGGTCTTTTTTATTTCCTCGGGAAGTTGCGAATTAAGCAAATCTGCTAAAGTATTTTTATCAAAACCTACCTTTACTCCTTTTTTAATCTTTCCTAAAAGTCTCCAAGCAGTATTAGAAATCGCATTAGAAGAGAGGTATTCCAATCCAAATTCCATATAAATTTCTAAAGTTCTTCCCGTACTTTTGTTTCCCGTCCAATCTTCCACCCTATAACTGCGGTTATATTTTCCGCCTTGTGAATCAAAGCTATATCTCGTAACTTTAGTAATTTGGGGAGTTGTTGAAGTTCTATCCATATAAATTTTAGAAAGAAAGCCTATTTAAATTTAATTAATCTGAACTTTTCCCCTCAGAAATGCACAGAAGTACGCACAAGTACTATTAAGCGAAATTTATCTGCACCTATTGGTTTTTGCTTAGATCATGTGGAGAAGTCAAAAATTCTCAATCTTTGTTCCCTCGCTCCGTTTAACCGCTGGGTGCGAACCTATGGTGTCGCACAATGGCTTGCTTAAACGAAATTGCCAAGAAAATTTAACAATAGAAAACCTTAAAAATAAAGAGATTAGTAAAATTTTATGAATTTTAATCGAGAACCAACAAGAACTATTTTGAAGAAGAGAATTAGGGGAGAAAATACTCCTTGGAGGACAGATTATTCTCCATATGTAGTTATTACTCTGTCTCGTAAAGTTTTTTCATTTTTTGGCGAACCAGAAACGGTATACGAGACAGAGGTAAAGCGGCGTGAGGGTCCTTTTCTATCCAGAGATTATCGAGTTGCTTTTCTCCAAAAATACGAATCTGAAGGTGGAGCAAGAGAAGGACACAGAAAGTTGGTTGATGAAGTGAGAGAGTTTCCTGACCGATTTGAAGAAAATATACGTAATCCCCATAACGTCTCTTCAACGGCTTTGTTTTGATTACTCTGCAATTACGCTCGGGAACAGATTTTCGAATGCAGATAAATCCACGAGGGCTTTTGTAGCCAGCTCGTGCTTCTTCGAAGACGCCTAATACCTGCTAAAAGATAAATTGCTTAATTTGTCCCAAATTATTTTGCTTAGTGCAAAAACGTAATTTCTCTAACTTAGTTCGTAAGTTCTTTTAGCTGTGTTCCATTAAGCGAACGTGGAATATATTATAATTTTGACTGAAATTAACCGCTTAGTAATTTTTCTAGCTCTTTTTTATCAAAATCTTCATTTTTAATTTCATAACGCATAAATGTTTTTGCTCCAGGAATAGTTGTATAAAAGTGTTCCATGCTATTTGACTGCCGTATATTTTCATAGATGTTTAATCCTAGAGGGGGACCCCATAGTGCAGCCATTCCTAAAAACCAACCTAGAGATGGCCCCGTATTATCGCGTTTGGTTGAATTATTTTCTTCTAACATAATAAAAGTAAGAATATTTTAATTTATATACTTTTCTCTTGATTAAACGAACTAGAGGTTAATGCTGAAAGATGCTGGAGAAAGCTGAATTATTGAGCCTAGATATGTTTGAAGTTTTCTTTTAATGTATCTATTATTTCATTGAATTTTTCTTTCTTTATGGAGTCAAATTTATATTTTATTTTTGAATGATGCAATGTTAAAATTATTGATAGAACAACGTAACTTTTTATTTTTAATTTCCCACTTGTTAGATCTTCGTTGTCTAGAGGGACTTGTCTTGTATTTTTATTAAATTTAGAGGTAATCTGACATAATATTAATGAATTTCCATGCGGATCAGCTACAATAACTGCAGGACGATTAAGGGTTGTTGATAAGTCTGAAAGTGGAAAAGGAACTACGACAATATCTCCAACTACAAATCATTCCATGCTTCTATGTCCTCAGGGCTTAGCCAGCTTTCGGCCAAGAGTTTTTCATCAGCAAAAAATTGAATATTTTCTGGCCAATCCCAGACCACATCGTCTGAGGAAATATCTGATTGTTTAATTATTCCTTTATCCTGTAAAAGTCCCTATAACCTCTTTAACTCTGCATATAAACTGCCTAAAGTTATCTGATTCTGTTCCATGTTAACTGAGAGATTTAAGAGTTAATAAATGTATGTTATCGTCTATAAAACAGCGGTTAAACAGGCGTTTGGGATATTTGGGGCGTTTGGACGGCTGACTATGGGGAGAGATTGACGTAGTTGCCCATGAGTTGAAGGATGCCGAAAATTATTAAGTAGAGACCAATTGCATAACGAAGAAACTTTGGAAAGACTAAAATTAAGATTCCGAATATGATTGCTAAAACTGCTGAAATTGTGAAAGATATTAACGCCATGTTATCTTGAAGGCTAAGAACTATATAAATGTTACTTGTTTTGCTCAGACTGCCGATTTGCCCATGAAGTAATTAATAAAATTGCTAATGCTCCTATGAAAGTAACTATTAATGCGGTGTAGAGTTGCTCAAGGTAAGGATGGTAAAGGAGGATTCCCCTTTTAGGAATACTTCCAACAATGTTTTTAATAAGATCCTGCCAGGAAAGAGCTATGACTAGACCAAATGCTGCGATTAGAGCAGTAGTTGTTTGTTTCTTAAATTCGAGTTTAATTACTGAGGCCCTTTTGAGTAACCGGGGTTTTTCAGTTTGAGGATTTGTTTTTTCCATGTTTGAAAGGTTGTATTGATTGATGAAAATAAAAAATAAAGAGATAAAAATAAAAAGATTTTGGGAAATTATTTCTTGAATAATTTGATTAATTCATAGATACCTGCAAGCCCTACTAATGCATATACAATATTTATTAAAATAGGCATGCTTAGGTATGAAACTAAGTTAATATTCCAAATCATTAAACCCCAGTTTATTGCGCCTATAATAACTAGTATTCTAGATATCCAGCAAAGTGTGCTCATTTCTTCAGCCATTTTTACAACCTCCTTTCAACCTCTTGAAATTAGAATTTGATATTAAAATAAAGGGAATGTGGTTTAAATATGTTTCTTTTTGAAAAATGGAACCCGAATATTTGCTTAGTTCATTGTGAAAAATAAGGAATTTGTTGAAAATAAAACCTCGAAGCTCGATTTTATTTTCTTACTTCGCAGCATTAATATAAACAAACTTTATGGAAAGGAGCATGGAGATTAAAATTTTATAATATTTTTTAAAATAAGAAGGAGAGGGTCTCGTTTTATAAGGGAAAGATTGACAATGGCAAAGAGGAATTTTTATTGATTTTTTAGGTGTTTAAACAGGTGTTTTGGTTATATTTTTTGTGAAAAAACAATAATAAATAGACTTAATAATTAATTTTTTGAAATTATAACAAATTCTTTATTATCGACGAAAAACGGCTGTTTTTAATGTTTAAACAGTTGTTTGTTTTTGTTTTAGTGGTGTTTCTATATATTAATTTGTTTTAGTTTAGGTGTTTTAATTTAAGGCAGATACTAAAATTTTGGAAATGTATAAGATTATTTTATTGAGGGCGCTGGACGAAATATTTAAATAGGGTGGCTGTTTAAACAGGTAGATGTTCAACTGGTTTAAAAAAAAGAGTGAAAAAAATTTAGAGAAAAAAACTCAAGAAGGCTTTAATGCAGTTAAGAGAGATGTTGATTCTATGGTTAAGTGGATTAAACACCTTGATGGTCAAGATAAACAGCTGTTTGATTTAATTAATTTTATAAAAGATGATTTGGCGACGATCAGAGATGAAGTTGAAAGTTTAAGAGAAGGAGTTGAAGAGATCAATGATGCTGAAGAAACCAAACAGGTGTTTAAGAAATTACCTGTTTTAGGCAAACAAACAGCTGTTGAAGATGTTCAAGAAGCTGTTCAAACAGCTGTCCAATCAGGCAATATTTATGATATTTTTAAAAAACTATCTAGTAATGAAAGAGCGTTAATGTTGGCACTGATGAATACAGATATGAAATTAAGTTATGAGGATTTGGCATTATTAATGGGAAAAGAAAAATCAACAATTAGGGGACAGATAAATTCGATAAAGCAGAAGAGTGAAGGTTTGATTGAAGAAATAGTAGAAAAGAGTGGAAAGAAGAGAGTATTTGTACCTGAGGAAATTAAGGAAAAAATGCAGAAATATGCGAAAGTGAGAATAAGCAGTAAAAAGGGAGGAAAAAAGGAGAAAAATGAGTAAAAAAGGATCAAAAATTGATGAAAAAACATCAAAAAATGGAAAAGTGAGAGTTAGCGAGGGTGGAAATTTTAATGTTAAACGAACTTAATAAGAAAAAAGTGGATAAAATTGATAAAAAATGGCTTGGAAACGAAAAAGTGAGAGTTAACAGAGACCTTTTTCTTGAAGAAATTATGAAAAGATGCAAAAAAGAGAGTGTTATAATAGGGAAAAGAATCTGGAAAATTGAAAATAAGAAGGAAAATTTGAAAGTGAGAGAAATTTTTGATTTTGAAAATTTTGAAATGAAAGGTATAAGGAAAAGGGAGGTTTTATTTAAAAAGAGCTAAAAAATCAAGAGTTGTGGTAAAAAGGAGAGTGTTTTAAACGAACTTTAGACGAATTTGAAAGGTCGAAAAAAGTTAAAATTAAGTTAATGAAAGGCAGGTATTTGGTCGGTTAAACGAAAAATATAATAAAAAGGAAGGGTTTTTATTATAAGGTTCGGTTTAATTGAATTTTATAAGGGATATTATAGCTCTTTAAGCCTGAGAACAGCATCTAATGAGGCTAATTTCTTGAAATCCTGAGGAATTGAAAGGACAATAGCTTTATTGTTTTCCTTGGTTTTATCTAGAGGAATGCCTTTGGAAATAAGTTTAAGGACATAATCTCTAATAGAGGATTGGGAAAGGGAAGTTTTTTGCGCTAAAAGAGGATAATCTACGACGATGCCTTGATCTTCTAATTGATAGATAAGGGAGAAGATGTTTAGTTCTTGGGGCGTTAACTTTTTGAACTTTGTCCTAAGATCGCTTTTGAGATTATCGAGAGAGTTAAGGATTGTTGAAGCAGAATTTGTAGTTTGAGAAATATCAGATAATGCGAACTTTAGGGTTTGTCTGTCTGTCTGTTGGTCTGTCTGTCTGTCTGTTGGAACCCCCCTATTTCCGATGGAAACTTCAGTTTTATGAGGAAATAAGGTTTGAGAAGGTTGTTTGTCTGTTGGATTTATTTGTCTGTCTGTGGGAATTGTCTGTCTGTCTGTCTGAGTTTTTAACTCTTTTAAAGTTCGGTTAAATAAATCAAGGTTATTTCGGATAGAAGTTAGTTCATCTGAGAGAATGTTTATGGCATCTTTGATCGATAGGACGTCTTCTTTGACTTTAAGAAACGATTCTTTAATTGGATCTGGCATTAAATTAAAGATTTAAACATCTATAAAAACTTATAGTTGTTTTTTGGAAAAGACGTTATAGACTTGCGAGGATAAACGCCAACGCTGTCTTCTAAGATAATCCTCGCCTTGAGGAGATTTTTTTATTTCGACTACGAGGTTTTTTGATTTTAGATCTTGAAGAATGGCTTTTGTGAATTCTTCATCACGGGCAGTTTCCATAGCTATTTTATTTGTGTGAACAGCTTCTGGAGAAATTGAAAAGAGGTAATGGAGAATCTGCTCTGAGATTTTATCTTTCTTTGCTTGTGATATCTTTGGCATGGATAATTAAGGAAAACGACGTATAAAAATATTGGGTTTAAAGAGTGTGTCTATTAAAGTTATTTTATAAGATAATAAAGATTATAAAGCAAATAAATCGAAGAGGTAAATGACACTTGAAGAGTTGAATGCTGATGATTCGAATGAGAGATATTATTATATTGAGGGTCCGAAAGTAGTTAGTTTTAATGTGAATGTGGGAGATAGTGATGGAGAAATAAAACATAAGAGAGAAAAAGCTTTTTTCGATCGCAAACATCCCGGGGGAGCAAAGGCTTATCTTTTTGGAGATCAAATTCGTATTAGAGGAACGAGTGAATTTGATTCTACAGATTGCTGTTATGCAGCAGTACAATATTTTGGAAGAAAATGAATATGATAAAACTTAGAAGATTAGACTCTCGCATGAATTTAGAGAATTATGTTGGAATTGGCGGACCAGAAACTTTTGGTTTTATAGTTGGACCTATGGATAAAAGTAAAACGATTAATCAAAAAAGAAATAATTCCTTTATGAGTAGAATTCATCCTAAAGAAGCAATTGCTTATTGTTTAGGATCTGATCAATTAGAACTTGGAGATAATGGATATGATACGTGTTGGACTAGTGTTCAGTATTATAGAAAAAGAGAGAAATAATTTATATAAGGTATAAACACTTTATGAGAAGAAAGTTATTTTGTCTAAAGTAAATTTAGCCAAAATAGATTTTAGGCAAAGTTTATCTTTGATTAAAATACTAAATGTGCTAGGCACTTAACAGAGTTGCCCTCTTAGGGCATTAACTTGTTTTATTCTTTAAGGTCCGCCATGGACAGAGTAATAAATTTGCTGATATCTATCTTCAGGTGCTCTTTCTATACCTTTCCTTAGTTTCCCTTCATCTTGTAGTTTAGCTATTTTTTTCCAGTTTTTGGAAAGTTCAAAATGATTTGCTGCTCCGAAAATTGGATTCTGAAAATAATTCCCGCATCCTGAAATTGGATGATTTCCAAAAATTAATAAACGAGTGAGATAAAATATTGGAATAGTCAATGGTGCTGACAAGATAGAATATCTTATCATTTCTCCCATGTTGTCGCAGCCCAAAATCTTTTCTCCGATAAGCCCAGCCGCAACTACTGGAAAAATAGTACCTACTGTTTTTACAATTGCGTATGCACGTTCAAGACAAGCTTCTTCCAGAGAGTTTGTTTTGTGAGCGTTCGATGCACAATTGTACTTGATCTCTTTCATTTTCCAATGTGGGTTGCCCCTATGTTTTCCTTCCTTAATATCATTTAAAATCTCATCCAAGTTAAATTCTCTTTTGATATTTTCTGCTTCTTCTTCTAGAGTTATCTCTTTTTTTTCTGCCACTCTATTTTCTAGACAATCTTTAGATTGGACTTGAGTAGAATCTTTTTCATCTGCACTTAGAAAAAACGGGAGAAATTCAGGATCATTAGCAGCACTTACTGGTACAGATACTTCATAAGACTCACTTGAAACTTTTTCTAAGACATTTAAACGATATTCTCCATGTACTGTTTTCTGTAGAGGACTTATCTGAAGTCGCCCTGGCTGATGCAAAGCATATTGATTAAGAAGATTATTTTGGGGAGTATCTTCACCTTCAAAAGTCGCTCTAGCTAGAAGATCTGCATAGACTTTGCTATCTTTTTCTGGACTTGTTTGCTGTTCGCTTTTTTGATCTGTCATTTTGTTTTTTCATACTAACTTATTGGTTAGTAATATGCCTCCGGATCTTTCTCACTATGTTTATTGTTGAAATAAAAAAATCCAACAATGCCTGTTAAGAGTAATGAAACAATAGCGATTGCCTGCGCAGTTTCTGAAAAAGTATTTTCAACAGAAACTTCTAAACCTTGCTTTCTTAATTGTTTTTCTAATTCTGGTGTTCCTAGATCTATCTGCTCTAGATTTTTTCTCAAAAGAGAATTTAGATTTTGTTCGTAGATACTAAGCATAAGCCTGCTATCTTTAATGTCGCAGATATGGGTTGTGTTAAATTTAGGGTCATAAAACCAGTCTAAATATTCCCTATTTGGATCGTATGAGGTGATTGCCTCTATACTTTTATTAGCTAGTTTAAATTTATTTAAAGTGTTATTTTGTTCTTCCAGAGTATATTTTCCATCTTCGATACTCTTGTTAAATAAATCAACTGCTTCCTTTATTTGATAATGATAGCTTTCAATAATGGGCAATACTTTCTTTTCTCTTGCTTGTGCAATTGCCTCCATTTGTTGTTTATATTTTATCTTTTCAGCTTTCAATCTCTGACTTTGTGCTTGGTAAGCATTTTGATCCACTGGTAAATCTGCCTCTTTATTACATCCTCCGAAAGTTAAAGCTGCCCCAAGTACAACTGGGGCGAGATATTTTCTTGCAATATGTTTTATTTTTCGTGTTGTGTGTGTCATTTTTGTTTTTCCTTTAAGCAGTATTTTGTAACCACTTAATAATAACTATCAATATCTGGCTTATTTAAGGATTTCTGGTGATGTTAGATCACCATATTTATATAGTAGAAAGATAAGGGTGTAGAATGGATCTATCGATTTTGAGAAGTATAGGCTTATCTGAAGGAGAAATTAAAGTTTATAGTGCTATTTTAGATATAGGATTTGCTCAGATAAGTGAGATTAATGTTAAGGTAAATGTGAACAGAAGGAATATTTATGATATACTCCATAGATTAATGGAAAAGGGGCTTATCAATTTTACAGAAGAGAATAAAAAAAGAAGATTTCACATCACTCATCCTAATAAATTAATTGGATTTATTGAAGAAAAGAAAAAAGAACTGGATAACTCTAAAGAACTAATTGAAAAAGAAATTCCTCAAATAATGCAAAAATTCAAGGAGAGTAAACCGAGAGTAAGAACGGAAGTTTATCAAGGAATTGAGGGAGTTAAGGCTTACTTTGAAGATTCTCTAGATTATTCAGAAACTTATTGGATTGGAGGAGGAAGATATCTCCCTAGAAAATACCCTAATTTTTTTATTCCTTGGAATAAGAGGAGAATAAAGAAGAAAATTAAATGGATTTACTTAATGAGACATGAACTGAGAAAAGAGTATAAACCTTATGCGTTTGAAGAAGTAAAGTTTCTCCCGGAAGAATTTTCAGGAGCGCCCATTGTAATTGGAATATTTGGGGATAAAGTGGCTCAATTACTCTTGGGGGAAGAAATATTTGTTTTTGTTACAGAAAGCAAAGAACTAGCAGATAATTACAAAAGATATCATAGATATTTATGGGAAAAGATTGCAAAAAAATAAAGTATATTTTTTATAGAAGGAACAAAGACTTTTAAACAAGTTGGATAATAAAAGAGACCTATTTACAACAAAGATATTGGTTTATTTTCTCAATTCGTTGAAGAATCATATCGATTGAAAAATCATTAACAGCTACATCTACTTTATAGACACAAAGTCTTAATACCCATAATTAATTATGATGAAATTAGATATTAACATTAGTTAAATTAGAAAAATTAATCTGTTGACAGACTATTTATTTTTCTATCAAATTGCAAAACCTAAAGGTTTTGACATTAACCCGTTAGCAGTTACAAGATAAACAAAACCTTTTATATGGATTGATTAATGGAAATGAATGGCAGAAGGAAAGATAAAGTTTATTGAAGCATATGGGAAAGAAGAGACAGCCGGGCTTCTAAATCCAATAGTTAAGGAATGGTTTTTCTCTAAGTTTGAGGATTTTTCCCTAACACAACTTTATGGAGTTAAAGCGATTCATGATAGAAGAAACATACTTGTAAGTGCACCTACTGGGGGAACAAAGACGTTAACTGCTTTTTTAAGCATATTGAATTATCTTGTTGGACTAGCAATGAAGAATGAACTTGAAGATAAGGTTTATGCTGTTTATACTTCGCCACTTAAGGCACTAAGTTCAGATATTACTGTAAATCTAGTTGGACCTCTTGGAGAAATAAAAGAATTAGTTGAACAGAAGGGGATGAAAATGCAAGAAATAAGAGTTGCACTGCGAACAGGAGATACGGAAAGCAAAGATAAGCAGAAAATGCTTAAGAAGATACCCCATATTCTGGTTTGTACTCCTGAAACACTCGCGATTGTTATAACTAGCCAAAAATTTGTTGAAAATTTGAAAAAAGCAGAATTTATTATTGTTGATGAAGTACATGCTCTGACAAATAAGAGGGGATTATATTTGAGTTTGACACTTGAAAGGCTAAATCATATGTGTTCATTTGAACCTGTAAGAATTGGACTGAGTGCTACCATTTCACCACTTGAAGAAGTTGCAAAATTTTTAGTTGGGAACGGGCGGAATTGCGATATAGCAGATGTAAAACTTGTTAAGAAAATAGAAATTGATTTGGATTACCCTGGAGATAATATTTTTGATTCAGAAAGTGGGGAAAATGTAAAGAAATTATATAATATGCTTGATGAAGTTATACAAAAATATAGGACAACATTAATTTTTACAAATACAAGAAATGCGACTGAGAGAATTGTGCATAATATGAATGATCAATTCCCTGGAAAATATTTGGGATTGATTGGAGCACATCATAGTTCAATGGCTAAGAGTTTAAGATATGAAATTGAGGACAGACTTCGGAAAGGAGAGTTAAGGGTGGTTGTTACATCTACTTCACTTGAACTGGGAATTGATATTGGAAGTATAGATTATGTAATATTACTAAAAAGCCCGAAGGGTGTTGCAAGAAGTGTACAGAGACTTGGAAGGGCAGGACATAAACTCCACGATAATCCAAAGGGTACTTTTATTGTTACTGATAGGGATGATATGGTTGAATGTGCTGTGCTGATGAAAGATATAATTGAAAAGAAAATTGATAGGACATATTTTCCGAAAAATGCTCTTGATGTACTTTCACAACAGATCTTTGGAATGGCAATAACAAAAATATGGAATGCGGAAGAAATGCTTAACGTGATAAGAAAAAGTTATTGTTATAAAGACTTGAGAAAAGAAGATTTTTTTTCTGTAATAAGTTATTTAGCAGGAGATTACGCGCTTGAACATAGAAATGTTTATGCAAAGATATGGTATGATGAGAAAACTAAAGAAATTGGGAGAAAAGGAAAACTTGCAAGAGTATTATATTTAACAAATATTGGAACTATACCAAGCGAGAGTTTTATCAAAGTGATGATAAGGGCTCCGGCACATAGGCAGGGAGAAATTGTTGGAAAAATTGATGAAGGATTTTTAGAAAAAATAAAGAAAGGAGATGTATTTGTACTAGGGGGGCAGAGATATCAATATATAAATTCAAGAGGAATGACTGCATTTGTGAGAGCGGAAGTGACAAAAAACCCAACTATTCCTAGTTGGTTTAGTGAAATGCTTCCTTTGAGTTTTGATGTTGCGCTGGATATAGGTAAATTTAGGAATCTTTTGAAAGAAAGAATAGACGATGATAAAGAAGCAACTAATTTTATAAAAGATTATTGTTATGTTAATGAAAAAATAGCGAAGACAATATATAATTATTTTAAAGAACAAAATGATTTTTCTGAGATACCTAGTAGTGAACTAATATTAGTTGAGAAGATAAAAGAAGAGAAGACTTATCTTGTTTTTTATAGCTTATATGGACGGAGAGTTAATGATGCATTGTCAAGAGCTTTTGCATTTGCAGCGGCTAGAGACAGAGGGAGAGATGTTGAAATTGGAATAAATGACAATGGTTTTTTCATAGCAGGAGAAGAACTAGATGAACAAAAAATTTTGAAGTATGTAAAAAGCAGTAATTTGAAGGAAATATTAAAAGAAGCAATTGAGAAAACAGATATTTTGAGAAGAAGATTTAGACATTGTGCTGCTAGAAGTTTAATGATTCTTAGAAATTATAAAGGAAGAGAGAAGAGTGCTGGAAAGCAACAGATGCACTCAGAATTTTTGTACTTAGCTGTGAAAAAAATAAGCAACGAGTTTCCGATATTACAAGAAGCAAGGAGGGAAGTTATGGAAGATTTGATGGATATTGAGAATGCTACTAACGTGTTAAAATGGATTGAAGAAGATAAAGTAAAATTTAAAGTTATTAGGAGACCTATAATTTCTCCATTTGGGATAAATTTAATGCTTCAAGGTAGAAGTGATTTAATAAAAATGGAAGATAAAATAAAGTTTTTGAAAAGAATGCATCAACTGCATTTGAAAGTAATTGAGGAAAAAGCTTAAAAACAGAAGTTATGAGTAAAATTAAATGGATGAAAATTATAGAATAAGGCAGAGAGATAATAGTTGTGCCATTGCCATAATTAACAATTTATCTGATATTGTTATTGGAAGTGTTATTGGATTTGGACTCGGAGCAATGTTTGGAGCGATTGAAATAAATCTAGATAATAACGCTATTTTAGCTTGTGGGGGAGTTATGAGTGGAATGGATTATATGACAGAAAAAAGAACTAAAGAAGACAAAAATTACTTGCTAGATAGTTTAATATTTGGAACTAGTTTTATGATAGGTATGGGAATAAATAGATTGAGTTATGTTTGAGGATTTAACTAGTAACTTGAGGTATATAAACTTTAAACAAGTTTATGGAAAGAGAGTTATTTTGCTT
>CAYHPN010000008.1:0-45285 GCA_964358765.1 Candidatus Woesearchaeota archaeon
GGATATACTAAGTATATCCAATATTTAAACCTTTCGTCGATGCTTTATACTTACTTAAATACTGTTAAATTCTTTATAAAGTATGGCAAAAAATACATATGATTATTTGGATTATATTAAAACGGATAAATTGGATTATATTATCGAGAATAATAAAGACATAAATAAAATTTACAATGATTATAGTTTAAACAACATTATAAATGATTATAATATTATAAAAAAACCCAATTCTAATAATCTCTATTCAAATAGAATACAAACTTCCATTCTTCAAAGCGGAATAAATTGGGGAACTCAAAGAACTGCTAATACTCAAAATGCGTATGTTCAACCAACTCCGGAAGAAGTAGGGAAAGTTCTTGAAGCCCTTCATAGAGTGCAAGGACTTCCTCTGGATCAGCAAAAACAGCTTGTTGAAGCAACAAGGGAAATAAGATATTTCTTCGATGGTCAGGTAAGAGCAAGATTCGGAGCAACTAATCACTTTAACGCCATAAGATGTCTTAATAATCCTGAAGCAACCCAAGTAGAAACTGTTTTAGATGCTCCAAGAACTCAACTAGCTGGAGAAGAATTCTTTGCACTTAATAGATTCATGCAAAACTTTCCTGATATTGCAGACATCCAGTGGTGGTCAGTCTATAAAAATGGTTCATGGGGACTTGATACCTGGAATCCCGAAGGAGAACATCTAGACACCGGAGTAAATGGATGGGGAGATTTAGTGGGATCAGTAATGAAATTAAACGGAAGAGTTTTAACTCCACAAGAAATGATTGCGTTCCATAGAACAGTAAAATTAAGAAATGAAAGAGGATTTATGAGACCACCAGCATTCGTAAATTTACAAGCAATGATAAGAATATTAGATACAGATGGAAGCTTGCCAAGAAGATATGATGAACAAATAGAAACTGCTCACGATTTAGGGTTAGTAGATGTAAATGGAAAATCATTAACCTATGCTGGGCAATCCATGATAAGTCAAGTTACAGCAAGACAAAGAAAAGCAAGACAATTGGCAGAAACAAATGATCAAACAAGGAGGATTATTGTTCCTACAATATTTAATTAAATGGAAATTGCAACAATCAAAAGAGGAAAGCCCTATCTTTTTACCGATGTTAAAAAATGGGGTGGAAAAGGAGACAATCTCTTAAAACTTGCAGAAGTTTTTAATGTCGCTCAAGGTTTTACAATATCTTCAGATACTCATCAAGAGTGGATTGATAGAAACAATTTAAGAGAAACAATAAAACAAGCTCATTCTCAAAAAAATCCAGAAACTGCTTACAAACAAATTTCAGATGTTTTTGCAAACGCTAGATTTGGTAGGCATGAAACTTCAAGACTTGAAAGAGAATTCAATAAATTAAAGCACCCTGTAGCTGTAAGATCAAGTTCCATTGATGAAGATGGGAATAAAAATTCATTTGCAGGACAGCATGAATCAATTCTTGGAGTTACATCATTTCCAGAATTTTTATCTGCTGTTGAACAAGTTTATGCAAGTTTATATACTCCAAGAGCAATTGCCTACAGAAAATCCCAAGGTTTACCAAATGAAAGTTCAATTGCATTAGTTGTTCAACAAATGGTAAATCCTGTTTCTTCAGGTGTAGCATATTCTCCTTCTCCAAATAATCCAAGTGAAATCCTTATAGAAAGCACTTGGGGGCTATGTACCTCAGTTGTAGACGGAAGGCCTTGCGATATTTACCGTGTTTTAGACACAATAACCGGAAACACAATAGACGACATCAGCAATAAGAAAAGAGAAATGGATGTCTTTAACAGAAGAAAAAAAAGAGTAGAAACAGTAAGTACTTCTGCTAGACAAGCTAAATCTTCTTCATTATCACAAAGACAAATCCTTAGAATTGCTCAAACTGTCAAATCGATTGAAAGAGCATATGGCATGCCGATGGATATGGAGTTTGCTTTTGAAGAAGAAATAGAAGAGCCGTATGTTCTTCAAGCAAGACCAATAACCGGATTGAATTTAACTGAAAAAAAGATTATTCTACCAAATATAGAAGCTAATAAAATTCTTGCGAAAAGTAAAAATACCAGAAACCAAGGAATTTTTGAAGGTCCAGCCGTAGTAGTTCGTGGAGTAGATCATGTAAACAAAAGATTCGATATCGATGGTGATTTAATAGAAATGAACAGACAATATAGTAACGGTTATATATTAATTGCTCCAGAAGTTCCTCCACAGCTCGAGCAACACGTTACTAATGCAAGAGGAATGTATGCAACAGAATGTGGAACAACAGGACATGCAGCTGCTATTGCAGTTGAAAAAGGAATTATCTATTTAGGAAGAGGAGCAAGCACCACACCGAATTTACTGAGCACTTTAAAAAGCGGTACTAAAGTGGGAATCGCCGTCTCCAAAGACGAAGGAATAGTTTATTTGTCATAAAATCATTTATTATTTAGACAAAAATTAAATTATTTTAAAATTAACAAAAAATTAACTTTCTTTTTATTCATCACTACTTTCTTTCTTAACTTTTAATTTTTCTTCTTTAATTTCTTTTTTACTTTCTTCTTTTTTACTTTCAGCCTTAGCCTTAGCTTTATCATCTTCTCTAGTTCTTGTCCTGTCCCTAGTCATATGAAATGCTTCAGTCCATTTTAATCTTCTTTTATCTCTATTCAATTTTAAAGAATTTTTTCTGCATTTAGAAGAACAGAAATAATTTATAACTCCTGTATTTTTAATATAATGAACTCCCTTAAATGATTTTTCTTCTTTCCCGCAGAAAACACATTTAACCATTTTTATACGCTCCTCATTGTATTTCCTTTTATTCTTCTTGCTTCAATTTCTGTTTCTCTTAGAGTTATTAAATCTCCAATCCTTACAGGCCCTTTAACGTTTCTTCTTAATGCTCTTCCTTTATTTCTTCCATCTAGAATTTTAGCTCTTACTTGTGTAACCTCTCCTCTTCCTCCAGTTCTTCCAATTAATTGTTCAACTTCGGCATTTACTGGATCCTCTTCGCTAAGTTTTCCCATTCCAGTCGTACTAGCTTGTTCATTTTGCTGCTTCCCTTTATCTTTCTGTTGTTTTTGTGCTGCCATTTTTATTTAATACAAATGAATATAATTATTTCTTTAATCTAGAAATTTCCTCTGCCGCGTCTCCTGAAGTAATAATAGCAATAGCTGAAGTGCTTACAGGAATTCCTGCTGCAATTCCTAACTTTTGCTTAGAATCAACTTCATGGCAAGGTATTCCTTTTTCTTTGCATAAAACTGGCAAATGCATAACAATTTCTTTTGGCTCAACATCTTTTGCATAAACAACAAGTTTTGCTGTTCCAAGTTCCACTGCTTTTGTAACTTCATTCGTTCCTTTATCTATTTTTCCAGTTTTTCTAGCTTTTTCAACAATACCATAAAAGTCCATTTGAACCTCCTATCATTGGTTAATTATACCTCACAAAAATGAGTTTATAAATGTTTTTAAAGCTAGATTTTAAATTTATTTAATGATTAAAAATGAAAATCCCATTTTAAGCTATTCAAAAGGATTTATGCATTCTGCTATTACTTTAAATTTACTTAATAGAAATATAAAAAATAAAAAGGGAATTGGTGAAAAATTAATTAATAAATATACTATGATTAATGGAAATACTCCGCAAAATAGAAATTATTTTCTTTATGGTGCTCTAACTGAATTAGCAGTAGAAATCGCAACTCCAATTTTACTTGCATGTTCTTCAGAATCAATTAGATGGTATCAGCCTTTAATCGCACATGTACTAATAAAAACAATCCCAAGAGGTCTTGAAAGAATTTTTGATTCTAATTTTTAAGAAATAAATGCCAGCTATATATTTATAAAGTAATAAATTTTTGAGTTCTGTATGACGTCAAGTGCAATTAGAGTACCAGAAGATTGGAAACCAAAACTAGAAGAAATTGAATCTGGAATATATTTAGTTACCAATGCTTATGAAGGGGCCTATGCTTTCTTTAAAAAAGACACAGAAGAAGAAAGAGATAAAAAAAGCATTGAATCTGTTTTAGAATAGTTATCATATATTCAAAACCAATAATATATATTAAAGTTGTACAATCTTTAAATATTAAATCTATTAAAATTCCAAATGGATCCAGTAACACTTAACCAAAATGAAAGAATGCCCTTGCATTGCTTAACAGAAATAGCTAAAACTTGCCAAGGATTATATGAATTCCACCAGCATCCTAAAATTGATGGTGCTCAACTTACCCGCATAAGTGTAAGAAATTCCAATGATATAAATCATAATTTCTTTTACGATTTAGTTTACTGCGGGCCAGAACCAGGAGACATCACAAAACTATGTTATTCTCAAGTAGAAGCTTGTAGATTTATTGACCAAAAATATAAAGATCGAAAGGTCAAAAAATAAATTCTAAATGAAAAATAAAATAACCAAAAAATCAAATAAAGAATTAATTAAACCATTGAAAATAAAAATCATTTATCACAGAATCTAATTTTACAATGCATTTAAATAGGGTCCATTTTTGATTTTTCTATGACATTATATTGTGTTGGAACAATGCATAGTGATTTTAAAGGTCCTCAAAGACTAAAAAGTTTTTTTAGTTATACTAAGCCAGAAATAATAATCATAGAGGCATCTAGAGGATTGATAGAAAGACGACTTCAGGACCGAGAGAATATTAATAACAAAGCGAAAGAAATAATTTCACGATTAGATACAAAAATAGAATCAGACAGAATTTATGCAGAAAATGTAATGCGATTTGTAGATATGGTTTATTATGAAATATCATCTTCCTATGAATATAAATCGGAAAACCCAAAAACCATTATTTTACCCGCATATACAGATAACACTAGTTTAATGCAAATATATGATCAATTAGGAAAAAAAGCAAAAGAAAAAGGAGTTATTTTTTTTAATAATTTCGATGAAAAGTCAATAAAATTTCTTAAAGATCTTGATATCAAAAAAAATCAAGATTGTACAGATGAAATATATCAAAAATGCAATGATCTTAATGATCCATTGTTTGGCAACAGCAAGACATTAGAAAATGCAGCTAGAAATCTCGATGATTTAATGGAATCAAATATAAGACATATAGTGGATTTAGACCCTCAAGCTAACATCGTCTTTCCTTGTGGAGCGGGACATATCTATGGAGATTATAAAAACAATTTATATGATAGATTAGTTGATCTTTCGCCTCAAAGATTCAAACTTGTAGATGTAGATAAATTATAATTTATTTTCACTAAAGTTTGTCAAACTTGATCATTAGATCAAATTGTTTAAAAACAAGTTAATGCCTTGCTAGACAATTACATGCTGGCGCATTGTTAGTAATTTATTCGAAAGTAAATTTCTCATAAAATCTATTTTGGTTGAATTTACTTCAAGCAGAATAGCTATCTTTTCATAAAGTGTTTATACTTTATATACAATAAATTAAAAATATCTAATATTAAATTAACCCTTATTTAAATTAATTAATGATCTTCAGATATCTTTGAAGCTTTCTGAGAGCTTTATCTCCAGCTAACTTTAACATCATCTGTTCTCTCTCTAGGCAAAACCTCAACTCTTTCAATATCTACTTTTATCCCAGAATTAAACATTATTTCTCCTGTGAAAGCAATCATGCCAGCATTATCAACTAGAAATTGTCTCTCGGGACAAAAATATTTAGTTTTCGTAAT
Organism: Candidatus Woesearchaeota archaeon; assembly: GCA_964358765.1. Lineage (GTDB taxonomy): Archaea > Nanobdellota > Nanobdellia > Pacearchaeales > GW2011-AR1 > UBA73. The sequence goes on from CAYHPN010000008.1 coordinate 5,720, forward strand.
TCTTTCACTGCACATTATCCTGCACATCTCCTGCAGACGAGAGTTGCATGCAACTCCTCCTCCTAAAACAAGTTCATTTTTCCCTGTGTGCGCTAGTGCTCTTTCCGCTGCTTCAACAAGCATTGCAAATGCTGTTTCTTGCAATGAAAATGCCAAGTTTTCCACCTTCTCGCCTTTATCATATAGCTGCTGTAATTTTGTTGCTAGACCAGAAAAAGAAACATCCATTCCTTTTATTGCATAGGGCAATTCAATATATTTTCCACCCTTAGCTTTTTCTTCAATCTTCGGTCCTCCTGGAAATCCCAGTCCAATATGTCTAGCAAATTTATCAATAAAATTTCCTACTCCGATATCGAGTGTCTCTCCAAATACTCTATATTTCCCAGAAGCAAAAGCAATAATTTGAGTATTTGCTCCCGAAGCATATAATAAAACAGGATCTTTCGCTCCCACACTCCGTCCAATTTCAAGATGAGCAATGCAGTGATTTACTGGAATCATTTTTATTCCAAGTTTAGAAGCAATCTTCTTAGCAAACTCCATTCCAGCATATAAACATGGCGCTAGTCCGGGAGCATTAGATATTGCAATTGCCTCAATACTCTCCTCCTTAATTCCAGCTTTTAGTAATGCCTCATTAAATATTTTCTCAGAAACTTCTCTGTGATGTTTTGCACTTTCAGTTGGAATTATTCCTCCGCTCTCAGTTGTGTACATATCTCTAATGTTTGATAATATCTTGCCTCTATGTACAATTCCCGCTCCAAATGTATGTGCCGTGCATTCTATTCCTAAGATCATAAAAATAATAAATATAAAGAGTTTATAAATAATATCGAAATAAAAAACAAAATAGTAAAAATAAAAATTAAAAACAGTCAAGAAGGTTTATTTCTTCTTTTTCTTCTTTTTTCCGCCTCTAGCCATTACAGCTTCACATACATTGCCTTGTCCATCTACATAATATAAATGTCCAGGTTTTCTTGTAATGACCTTCTTGACAATAATCTTTCCCATTTTTCACCTCCTTTTTGCAATAATCTAACTTTGATTAATAACTTATGTATTTAAATCTTTCTTTTTCCGACGAGAAACTTAACTATTTTTTTATTTCTACTGTTTAGAGGCAATTCTAAAAGTTTTACCGAAGGCATTTTTGAATTATAAAACAAAGTAAATGGTTTAACAATAGAATATTCGACGATATTATCGTGTTTATCAAGCCAAATAGCCAAGAATTCAAAAAATACAAAGTATGAATGAATTCCAAAAGTCTTATAATTTTTAAATTTAAACAGTAAATTATCGGTATTTCTGGTTTTAAACATTAAACCCAAATATTTTCCAACCTCTCTGGCTTCTTTAACTTCAACATTAAAGGTATTTTTATTAAAAAATATTTTCATAATCTTATAAGAGTACTTTAGATTTATAAACTTGGCTAAAAGTTAATTGCAACTAACGTTGCTTTGGCTGAGTTGTTATAAATAGTAATTACTTAAGTTTATGAAGTCAGTATATAAACAACCATCTACAAATTTTAAATTCACTTTAAAATTTATAGCTATCATTTCCTGCTTAGCTTCAGAAAGGTAAGCAGATTGTAAATAAGAACATTTTTATATAAAGTTTTGCATTAATAACTATGATAGCAGATATCCTCCAAAGCCCTCCCTTTATTACTCCATGGACTATTTTCTTAGTAGCTTTGATTTTGGTAGTAGGTGCAATAATTGCATTAACTATAATTGAAAGAAATCTAAATAAAAAAATATCTCAAAAGAAAATCAGTGAAGAGGGAATATTCTCAAAAAAGATAAACTTGCTAAGAGAAAACAAAATAAAGCCGGATTTAATGCTTTCTTCCATAGATGTGTTAGCTAGAGAATTTTTTGAAAAAAGATATAAAATAAATAAAAATCTTAAATATTCTGCACTTTCTGTTATCTTTAAAAAAAATAATGATTTTTCAGCCGTTAAATTTTGTGAAAAAATGCAGGAAGCTCTCTATGCTGGTGAAGAATTAAGTCCGGATCTTGTAAATAATATCCTTAATAATTTAGATTTTTTAATAAATAGTGAAAATAGGGAGAAAGACCTAAATAATAAAAATCTAAAGGTAGTACAATCCAGCCCAATTGCAAATACCTTTAAAATTGATCAAACTAATTCTGTTAAACAATCGATAGATAACACTAGTCAGCAAAATAACATTATAAAAAAAACGGAAGATTTAATTATTTTATCGCCTCAGGATGAAAGAGAAGTTTTTAGACTAAAAAATTATCTTAAAGAAGGTTTAAATCGAGGATATAGTATTAATTTATTAAGACAAAAACTACAAGACAGTAAATTTAACGATAAAATAATAAACGAAGCAGTAAATAGAGTAAAATTGGAATTTAAGGATAATGATATAACTAGCCATGTTCAATTTCAAACATTGAGCAAACCTTTGGTTAAACCTCTAATAAAAGAGCAAATAATATTAAAAAATAAGCAATTTAACCAAAGTATAGACCATAGTGGTGTTAAAAGCCTTGACAATTATAATAGAATAAAAGAAAGAATAATTCAAAAAAGAGTTATTACAAGTCAAGATTCTTTGCAATAAGAATGGTAAAACAACTTATTGTTGAAGCATAGTTTGTTTATTACTTACAAAATAATTCTTTATTTCTTTAAAGTTGTCAAACTTTATATACTTTAAATTTTTAATGAAACTGAGTTTATTAAAAAATGAAACAAATTTATATAATTGAGCATCTTGAGCCTAAACTATGGCCCTGGTGTATAATAGAATACAAGCATATTTCTAAAATAATAGGTAAAGATAATCTATGGTTTACGAATATTAAAAAAACAGATAATAAAAAGTTGACAAGATTCGGGAGTGTTTTTTCAAAATCAATAAAAGAAATGAATTTATCCAAAGCTTGTATTTTAGATCCAGATTCAAATCATACTCTCACTCCAGTTGAGTCTAAAAAATTTAATTTTTTTATATTTGGAGGTATTTTAGGAGATTACCCTCCTAGAAAAAGAACCAAAGAAGAAGTATCAAAATATTTTAAAGATATCAGTAAATATAATATTGGAAAAGATCAACTAAGTACAGATAATGCAGTTTATGTAGTTAATCAAATTTGCCATGGAAAAAACCTTAAAGATATTAAGTTCCAAAATGAAGTAGAAATAATAATTAATAAAGTGGAGTCCACGATACTACCGTTCAAATATCCAATAGTTAACGGCAAACCCAATATATCAAAAGAACTTGTTAAATATCTAAAAAAACATTAGTTATCTAATTTCCAGTCAAAGTTTTGTGCATCATCTTCAAATGCGCATCCAGAAACATTTCCGTTTGTAAATCTTGCATTATAAAATAAAATTCTATTATTAATTTGATATTCAGGATTATTAGCTTTATTATTTGGATATCTAAGATTTTCAGGAATTCTCATAGCTAATGTCATTTCTTCTCCATTTTCATTCAAACTATACCATTTAGTATTTATCTCAACATATATTTTTTTATCATTTTCAGATATTCCCATATTTGTTATATTTAAGTTGCTATGATCTCCAGAAACAATCTTCACTCTACTTTTTTTATTTTTATTATCATTATCATTTTTTTCATCCTCCATAAACTTCTTTATTTCAGCTTTTTTCAGTTCATCAGCACTTTTTACATCTCCAAATATCCCTGTTGCTCTCTCAGAATATGGATCAAATAAAGTTTCAATATTTCCAGTAGTTACATCCAATCTATAAATACTATCAGAAACTACAGAATATTCAGACATCAATTTTCCATTTATTTCTTCTTTTTGCTTTCCTATAAAGATAATTTTATCATTGTCAAGCCAGATTAACCTTTCTAATGATCCAGGAGCTTGAAATTTTCCAATAGTTTTATCTTCTGTGCAAACCTGATCTGCTCTAATAGTATGTATTTCATCATTAACAATATATGCCATACTGCCATGTGGTGGAAATTGCTTTAATTGTTCTCTAAATTCTCTTTCTCTTTTATTATTTTGAGATTCCAGATATCCAATAAAACCTGCAAAAGCAATTATTCCGCCTAAAGCTCCAAATAAAACTTTTATTGGATTTTTTTTGGTAAATTTAACAACTTGGTCTACTAGATAATCCATTTCATTAGAGGCTTTTCCCTGTTCGTAACTCGTCATGAATTTCAATTATTTGTTTGGTTTATAAATCTTACTAATGTTACTACTTACAAAATACTCTAATGTTCATGCCCTGGATGACCAAATCTCTTTATTCCCATTCCCACTAATGTCTGTCGAGGTAAAGAATAAATAAATCTCTTCATGCTAAATCCTTTCTCCACTGTTCTTACTTCTTTAAATCTATTTATAAAAATCATAAAGAAGAATATTCTTAATAATGCACTTAAAATAAAAACAAACATTATCGATTTCATTCCAAATATATCTATTTTTAATGAGGCAATATAACCCCCAAGCAAGGCTCCAAGTAATGCGCCAAATGAAGTTGTCAACCCTTCATAAGCCACACATAAAGCCATTCTTTCTCTGCTTACGGCATGATAAGCAAATGTTGAAGAAGATAGATTGAACCCGCTCCAAACTAAACCCGAAATAATTTCTGTTAAAATTAGAAAAATCAAAAGATATATTGAATTAATATCAAATATAAAGTATGAAATAAACCATAATAAAGGGACTAAGAATATTAAAGAACCGCAAATCTTCATTATTCTTACATTTCCAAATTTATCTCCTACCTTCCCCCATAATGGCATGAAAACTAAGGAAGTTATCGAAGAGCATAAAATAACCGCCATATAACTAACATAATTAAAATTCAAATAATTCAGCATATAAACTGTAAAAAATGGAGAAGCAATAGCTACGGCAAAAGTTATAGTTGAAGAAAATAAAACATAATTTCCAAAGTTACGATGAGGCATCTCTTTAATAAAATCTTTAAAGGAGAAATAATAACCTTTTTTTAATTTAATCTTTGGTTCATATTGTTTTGAAAAGAAAAATGTAGAAAATATTCTTCCTATGAAAGCTAAAGAAAAAATCAGTGCAAATCCCACAAATGCTTTTCCATAACTATCAAGTATAAATGCAGCAATAAAGAAGCACACTAAAGCTATTCCTCCAACAATTCTATTTCTTTTCCCAAAAAAAGTATCTGTATTTTTTTGCGTTAAATCTCTCATCCAAGAGTTCCAGGCCGGTCTTCCAAACGCTCCAAAAGAAATTAATAAGATATAAACAATAATAAGTAACCATGGAAATAATTCTTTATAGTATTGATTATCAATAAAAAATAAACCCAGCAATATCATAGGAATCCACATTAAAGCTTGAAGAATAGTTCCTGCCATTACTATTTTCTTTCTAGGATATTTTTCAATAAATCTTAAACTTAGTAACTCAGAAAGCGAAGCAAATAAACCAGGCAAGGAACTTAATAAACCCATATGCATTGCATTTGACTTTAAATAATTATTAGCAAAAGGAGAAACATATCTATATCCAAACCCGTCCATAGCAGCATATGAAGAGCCCTCATAAATACTATATTTTCTTGCTTTCTCAATTAATTTGCCTTCTTTTTTAACACTCTTTTTAAATTTCACATTTATATATATAAACTAATAAATTTAAAGTTATCTAAGGAAAAATACGATACCGCGTGTTAATAAGTAAATATTGTATAACAAATAAAATAAGTGCAGCTAATGATAAATAAGGAGTTAAATTAAGTTTAATTTTTTTGAATTTAAGCTGCAAGATACTGCTAAAAGATTCAACTAATGAAGATTTGGTACCTATCTCAAAAAACCCGCCTTTAGTTTGATATGCGATTGCTTGCAAAGACTCTTTATCAACTTTTGAACTGCCATAACTGGTTTCTCCTCCAATTTCAGTTCCAATTCCAATTGTATGCACTATTACTCCATTATCATTCGCATAATCTATTAATTCCTGCACTGTGCCTACATTAATATTACCATCGCTAATTAAAATTACAGATTTCAAGTCCTCTCCTTTTAATAAATTGGAAGCGGTATAAACTGCATCTCCTAAATCTGTACCTCCTATAGAACTTAATGAAATATCATTTATTGCCTGCTTAGCTAAGGATTTATCTCCTGTAACTTCCTGTTCTATAAATGAATTTCCAGAAAAAGATATCACTCCTAATCTTGTTCCATCTGGTAAACCATCCACAAATCCAATTGCTGCTTCTTTGGCAGCCTCCAGCCTATTAGGTTGAATATCAGTAGCTTCCATGCTTCTTGAAGAATCAATCGCAATAACAAAAGAAGAAGCACTTGAATACAAAACCCTATCTATACTCATTCCTGCCAAAGAAAAGGATAATAAAATTATCATAAGCATAGTAATTAAAAGAATTACTATATTTTTAGACAGTAAGTCTGCGCCTTTTACTCTTGCTAAAGCATCAAAATTAGCAAATTTTAATGCAAAAGCTCTTTTTTTCTTTAATAAAAAGAAATGCACAAGTATTACAAAAGGCAATAAAGCCAACAATATCAAATAGTTTGGTTTAGCAAATTGAATAATCATTTTTTATTTCTCCTCCTTCCTTTTATATGTTGAAATAAAAAATATATTAATAAAAACAGAATATAGAAAACTATTGTTAATAAGAAAAATGAGATAAATATTCCTCTTAATGTGATTGGAACACAATATGCACCAGGAGGACAATTATTATATGATAACATTATTGTTAGAGTTATAAAAGAAATAAGTAAGGATAACAAAAGAATGATCAGATAGGGTAACACTTTCTTGAGTAAACTCTTTGCATGCAATTTTATCATTGTACACCTTTTGCCATGTTAACTTTCTTCACTCTCCCTCTAAGAAATTCTGATAAATAAGGGACAAAACCCTTATTTGTATTTAATTCTAATATATCCACGTCAAGTTTTACACATACAGCTTTTAGGAAATTTTCCTGCTTTGCTGAATAGACTTCATAAGCACTTTTAATAAGTTTAGGGTTTATTAATAATTGCTGCCCGCTCTTAATATCTTCTAAAATAAATTCTCCAGAGAGGTCTGGCAATGTCTGATCTAACGGATCTCTGATCATCAGCGCAACAGTTTCAACTTTATTTGCCACTATAGAAAGTTTTTTTGAAGTTATTTCATTAAAATTAACAAAATCTGATACAATAATTAAAGATTCTATATTATTTACATAATTAATCACAAAATCAAATGCCTTATCAAGATCTGACATTCCTCCATAATTATTAGGATTGCTAATATCTGCAATAAATCTTGTAAACTGTTTTGGTCCTCCCCCGGGTCTAATATAATCATTTACTTTATCATTAAATAAAACATACCCTATTTTGTCTCCAGAACCTATTATTAAATGAGCAAATGCCGCAATAGTTTCTACTGCATATTCACATTTTAACTTCTTTGCAGAGCCAAAAACCATGTTCTCGCCCATATCCACTAAAAATACAACTTTAAGATTTCTTTCTTCCCTATATTTTTTAGCTAGAAGTTTATTCGCCCTCATACTAGCTTTCCAGTCTATTGCCGCAGAGTCTTCATCACTTGAATAATCTCTGTAGCTGTCAAATTCTAAAGCCTTACCCCTTATAATTATTCTATATAATTTATACTTAAGTTCAAATTCTCTCATTGCAGCCCTAAATTCGGATATGCTCCTTCCTACATCTACATTTAATGATTTCTTAGTTTCCATTCATTCTTCTCCTTTTTATAAAATCTATTCTATTAAGAAGTCTTTTTGTTATTTAAATGTTATAGTAATATCTATATTCAAATTAATTCAGCATGAGTATATCCCATTTCTCTCAATCGGATAAAGGGTTCAATATATGTTTCTGCGAGATTTATTTCTTCTTGTATGCACTCTTTTTTTGGATTAGCATTTTCTGCATCTAATTTCTCCTGAGTTCTCTTCATCATTAAGTCGTAATTTCCTGTATCTCTAAATGCTTGATCAACATCAAGATAAAACTCCCTATGAGTTTTTCTATCATTAAAGGGTTTATCTAGTACATCAGGATTTTCTTTGCAATACTCTTCAATACCGCAATTAATTCTTCCAGGTTTCGTATATAATAAAAAATTATTAAACCAATGATACCACCGAGTTCTGTGAGACTTAGCCTTTTTAATTCCTGCCAAAACTTCTTCTCTTATAGTAGCCATACATATTCAGTAAAAAATAAGTATAAAAAATTATCTATTTAGAAATAGTCTATTTAAGCTACCTTAGCATTATTCAATATTTCCTGAATGATTTTCTCAGGAGTTATGCCTTCTGCCTGCGCCCTATATGATAAAATAACCCTATGTCTCAAAACATCAAAAGCGATATTATCCACATCCTGTGGAATTACATAATTTCTTCCCTGCAGCAATGCCTCAGCTTTTGAAGCAATATATAAAAATATACTTGCTCTGGGAGATCCTCCAAGTTCTATATACTCTCCGTATTTGAAATCCTTATTTCTTGTTTTCTTGATTATTTCCATAATATATTGTTTAATTTTTTCATCTAAGTAAATTTTATGGGTAAGCTTTTGCATTTCCTCAATTTTTTGCGGTGTAACAACTGCTCTAATATCTATATCTTCAAATTTCTTAAATGTTGTATTTGCTTCCATGATGTGTTTTTCAGCATTTTCATCTGGATATCCATATACAACTTTAAAAATAAATCTATCAACCTGTGCTTCGGGCAAGGTATAGACCCCTTCAGTTTCTAAAGGATTCTGTGTTGCCATAACAAAAAAAGGATGAGGCAAAGTAAAAGTTTTCTTTCCGATGCTTACTTGTCTTTCCTGCATCGCTTCAAGCATCGCAGACTGAGTCTTTGGAGGGCTTCTGTTTATTTCATCAGCAATTATAAAATTGGAAAAAATTGGTCCCTTCATAATTTCAAAACCTTTCCCAGGTTCATAAGTAGTCAATCCAACAATATCAGTAGGTAATAGATCAACTGTAAATTGAATTCTATTTGATGTGCATCCGCTAACTTTTGCTAAAGTTTTTACAACTAGTGTTTTTGCAATTCCAGGAACTCCTTCTAAGAGTACGTGATTATCACAAAGCAAAGCCCTCATTAGTGAATCAATAACTTCGTTATGTCCAAAAAAAACTTTTCCCATTTCAGCTTTCATCTTATTAATTACTTCTGAATTCTTGCTAACTTCTTCAGCCGTAAGTCTCTCGCTATTTATGTTCATTTTTTCCTCTTTTTTTATAGATAAAGATAATATCCTTCATATAAAAAGGTTTTTAAAAACTTTTAGAATGGAATTTTTTCAATAATTCCAAAATCATTCTCTTTTGGTCCTAGCCATTTTGTTAGTCTTTCTAATTTATCTTTCTCAAAAATTTCTAAATCGAATGCTGATCTTACCTTTTTATTTTCTAGTGTGCCAAATAGTCCTCGAGTTTCTTGAATATTTGAAGTTTTATTCAATAATTTTCTAGCTCTCTTTCTTTCCCTAGTTATTCTTTCAATAATAGGAATTCTCTCTTCTACCGTTTTTCTGATTTGAGTATTAAATAACTCATAATGTTTAGGTTCCGATAAAATATAGATTGTTGTTTCATTAGGTCCTGGAATTAAAATTTTTCTTAATTTATTTTTGGTTTTTCTACCAATTCTTATTGGCTCATATGCCTCCCTCATCAGTTCTAAACGTTCTTTTCCTCTTTCTGTTGCAAAATTCTCATCATTAAAAAAAAGAGCCAAAATATCTCTTCCATGTAAATCCTGCCAGGATTGAGGATCTGGATTTCTCTCAATATAATGAGAGCTCTTCTCCAGCACATCTCTTTTCATTTCCTCTTTTAATTCTTTTGCAACTTCTTCTAAGTCTCTTCCTTGCCTTATTGCTTTATTTACTGCAAAATTCCAAAAACCATATTGATGAGGGACAATATATTGATCTTCCCATTTTAATTTAATTGAAGAATACTCATTATCCAAATCGCTAGAAGTGCACTCTTCACTTCTTGAAACTAAATTATAATAATATGCAATTTTATCGGTTTTTAATTTAGGAGCCTTATAAGAACTCCAATCAACTCCTTTAAGAAATTCTTCGCTGCCGTTAAAACCTGGAAATTTTTCTCCAAAAAACTCATTATAATCATCCTGAGTCGTAATTGCATAATGTAATTGAGATGCAACCATTACCCCTTTTCTGTTTCTTCCAGATTTAACTTCAAGAGATAATCTTGGTTTATATCTCCCATTTATAGACATCAAGTCCGGTCTTCTTTGACCATTTGGATTTTTTAGCATTAAAAATAATCTCCCTATATAATTCTCTGCATCCGTTCCAAATACTCCAGTTTTATGTTTATAACCTACTTTCATTTTAAATTAAACCTTTTATAAACCTAAACTTAAATAAGGCATTATAAAAATACCTATGTTGAATAAGCATTATTCTACTAATTCGATTGTTGTTTTATCTCATTTGCAACAGTTCTCTTCAATTTTATTTTCCTAAACTGATAATAAACAATTCCAACTCCAAATGCAAGTATACTTGCAATGCTAATATAAGCAAATATATTATCTTGAAGTCTGTTTATTTTTTTCTGAGATATTGGTTGAGTTATTGCTTTCATACATGCATCAACTGCTTCATCTAATTTTTTCCTTGTTGTTTGAATGTCTCCAGAAGCATATAGTTTTTTTGCTTCATTTACAAGTTCCCTTAGCTCAGTGCATGCTGGATTGCCAACTATAAGTTCTTCGGTAAATATTATTTTTTCAATAATGTCATCATCTTTTCTTACTTCAATATAAAACTTTCCCCAATCATTATATTTTGGATCTTTAACAGTGGCATTTATTGTAACTTCAAATATTCCATCTGTTGTTGTATCAATATCAACAATCATAGTAACATTTTGCCTTTCACCTGCCTTTAAAGATTGAATAGTAGATCTGTCAAAAGAGGCAATTAAATCGTTTCTTAATACTCCTGCTTTTGCAACTATACTTGATAAAACAATGTCATTCAAGTCAATACTACCATCATTCCAGATACCTAGTGGAACTATGAGTTTATCTTTTTTTCTTGAAGACACTGGTTCTGGAACAATTATCTTTAAAGATACTGGCTTTTCTCTTGTAGAAGAGCCTCCACCACCTCCTCCACTAGACGGTGTTGGAGTAGTAGTTGTAGTTACTGTTAAAGCCATTGAAAAATTGTTGCTTGTAATATTACTTAATATCGAACTAGGATAATCAGTCCCATTATATTCAAATGCTATTAAACTATAATTTGCAGTAGAATCAGATGTCGCAGAAAATTGGGCGCTTGGAGTAGTTCCATTTGTCCAATTAGTTATACTTACTGTTATACCGCTCCCGCTAATCAAGTTAGCAATAAACCCAATAGTTTGATTTACACAACCGTCCTGAGCATCAATATCTCTAAAATATGAAGATAATGTTATTGATTGTGGAGTACCTCCTGTTACATCTCCAATATTGCTTATAAAACTCAAAGGAGCATTTGTATGATTGACTGTTAGATTCCATGTTGTTGTATTGCTTAGTTTGGCGTTGGAAACATTTAAAGTTAAATTAACTACCCCCATACAAGTTGTTTCATCTGTAAAGTTGGATGTGAAGTTCCATAAAAATGTAGTGCCATTTCCATTTCCACTAGTAGAATTCCTGCTGATTCCATTAATAAATAATTCATAATTTAAAGTGTTATTTAATATTCTCCCTATTGTACTGTTAACAATAAAACTAAAACGATAGCTTGTATTCTCAACCATATTTATCTGACTAGAAATCGACGGAGATGAAATAATTGGATAATCATAAACAGTTATATTAATTATTTCAAAGTCAACTAATCCAGAAGAGTCGTTAACAGAAATATTGTATGCCCATATGCCTGCTTGGCCCTGGTTAAAAGTAAAATTCAATACTCCACTTGTTGAATTAAAATTACTTGAATTTAAGAAATTTCCACCCGCAGTTAAATTAGTAATTATAAAAGTAAAATTGCCCGGCGCATAAGTTTCATTTTTATCTTCTTCATCTGTAGCATTGTAATTTATATATATACTTTCAACTACAGAAGATATGATATTTCCTAGTTCGGTAATAGTAGGCCCATCGTTTATTCCTAAAACACTAAAATTAAAATTAATTGTATGAGATGAATTACTTTGATCAGATATATTAAGAGTAATATTATAATTTCCTATATCTTCTTCTCTTGGTGTAAATATTGCCCAATATTCTTTTCTTTGTGGAATGGAACCTGAAAAATCTCCTCCAGTTATAAAATAAAATAAAGTTGTATTCTGACCTTGTATTGTCAAATTTATAGTTAAATTTTCATCATAAAAGCTTCTCTGCACAGATGGAATTCTAAAGTCATCATCGTGCACCCATAAAACTAATTTTACACCAACATCCTCTGTAACATTAATTCCAACACTTGAATTTCCAGAAAAATTAGCCGACCCCATACTTAAAGTTGTAAAATCCTGAATTACAGGCGCATCATTTACATTATTCACTGTGAAATTAAAAGTTAATGGAACTTGAGTTATGCCATCAGTTGCATTTATGATAATGCTATGATATCCCACGTCAACATCAACTGGAGTGAAACTTATTAATCCAGTTGTTGTACCTATTCCAAAAGAATTAAATGCAGTACTATTACTAAAAGAAAAATTAATTGGATTGCCATCAGCATCGCTAACATTTAAACTTAAATTTAAAGTAAAAACAGTGTTTTCGACCAAAGTATGATTGGTCTGAGTGGAAGAATTCCAAACAGGAATATTGTTTCCTAAAACTTGAATAGTAAAAATATCAGAGGATATAGAATAATTATATCTGTCTCTTACAGTTATATTCACAGTGTGGTTTCCAACACCAAGGTTATTTGGATTAAATGCTATTGTTGCACGAGTTTTATTCGTTCCAGATAGATAATTTGTTGCAGTAATATTTACAAAAGAATTGTTTGTGGTAAATGTCAAACTTTCATTGTAAACACTTTTATCTGGAATTAATAAATCACTGTCGCTTGCATTAAAATAAATTGTATAGTTCTCGCTCGTAAATGCAGTTATATTTGCAATATCATCAATTATTACAGAATCATTTACATTTCCAACATAAAAATAAATTATAGTTGAATTCTGCTCAATTGTGGTATTTACTCCTCCAGTATCTTTGATTGTAATATTGATACTCCAATTTCCAACCTCACTATCGCTTGCTGTGAAATTTATTATGGCAGTCGCAGTTCCGTTAGTAGTATTTCTCGTTGTTGAATTAGTTCCGCTAACATTAAATTTAAACCATGAATAATTAGCAATAAAAGTTAGATTATATAATTCATCCGTATCGTTTGCAATTATATTGCAATTAAACAGAGAATTTTCAGTTGTATTTCTTTCATTATCGCAAACATAGTTAAATTTAGGTATATCATCCCATGTCAAAGTCCAATTTACAACCTGGCTGTAAACTGCGCCTCGATTATCTATTGCACTAAAATTAATTTTATACTCTCCTTTCTGATTATCTGCCGGTGTAAAACTAATATTTGTTGCTGTGCTGTTTAATGAAGTCAGATTAAATAGAGTGCAATTTCCCGTTCCAGTCGGAGGATTTATTGCAGTATGAGAGCATTGCATAAAACTAACATTATATGTAAATGGAACATCGTTTTCCTCGTCGCTTCCCTGTAAAATTAAATTAAAGTAGGATTTATTTAGAGTTCTGTTTCCACCTAGATTTATAAATTGAGGCACGTCGTTAACTGCTGTTATACTTAAATCCAAGATTGCAGATCTAAGAGTACTCTCAGAATCTCTTACATTCAATTCTATTTGTTTACTTCCAGTATTATTATCATTAGTAACATTTATAGATAATATGCTTGTAACTCCATCTAAACTAAAATTAGCTAATGTTGTATTTGAAGAAGTATAATTGTAGGTAAATAAATCGTTTCTGTCATCATCACTTATATTAGAACTAAAGTTGTAAATACAGAGAGTGTCTTCTGAACATGATAAAGTGTTTGAAGTCCCATCTCCATCAAAATCTATATGTCCATTTGCAGCTTGAATAATATAAGGAACTGTATTTGTGATCGAAATATTGTCAGAAAGAGTTAAGTTTCCATAATTGCTTGTAGCATTAACGCTGAAATTGAGCACTCCTTTATATGTAGAAGAACTATTAAATTGCCAAAGTAAAGAAGAAGAGTTAAAAGTCATGTTTTCCCAATTTGTCCAGCTTCCAGTTATATTAAATCTAATATTAACATTTCCAAATGTTGAATTTATTATACTCCCTGATGAATTTGTAAAATTAGCATAAAAATTAGTATTCCAAGTATTGCTGGCAGGTTTATTTTTTTGACTGCAAAAAGAATCTGTGCAGACCGTATATTTAGTTCCACTTTCAGTATCATCATAAATTGTTAAATTCGCATTTCCACTCGACCCAGTTGAAGTAGCATAAATTGAATTTGCAAAGAAAATAATTGCAAATATAATTAAAACTACAATTACATTTACGACTGATGCAAGAGCCACTCTACCCTCTTTTCTCATATTAATAATTTATAAATTTCCAAGTATAAAAAGATGCTTATAGAATAATAGGAGTTTACTTTAATCTGCTCTTTGTCTTTTCTTTTATATTATTGTTTTTAGCATTCCTGCTAACAACAAATTCTCTAATTAAAAGCATGGAAAAAATTAGAGTTAAACCCCAAAAAGCTACCACCAATAAAAACAAGGGAACTTGTCTTTCTTTTTTGCACAATCTGCAATCTCCACCGCAGTCAATCTGCTCCTCGTTTTCATCCTTTAGTCCATTAAAGCAGCTAGGACAATACTTTGTTGTACCGCTTGAAAAAGTCATATCAAGCCTATTTTTTTTCCACGATTCAAGATTTATTTTTGCAATTTCTTTTTTGGATAAAGGATCATTTATAGAAACATAATCTCTACCGCAATATTTTACTTCTTTTATATCCAAATCAAAAACTTCATCACATACTCCTTCTTCAGAAAAACTATCTACACAGTTTGCAGAATCAACGCACTCTCTTGTTTTATACCCTCCAAATTTGATTTTAGCCATAAATAAATCTTCAACCCTATCGGTATAAAAACAACCCGTCCACTCAGTGCATTTTATATTTGGAACGCAATTGAGATCTTCACAGAACCTTCTTTCAATAATATCCTTACTGTTGCATTTATCATCTACACAAACTCTGCTTTGTAGCCCTTCAATACAATCCTGCCACATTCCGCATTTATATTCAGGAAAACATTCTTGTGCAGAAACATTCACAGCTAATAAAATAAACAGTATAAATAAAAATCCTCTTTTCATTCTTTAGCATGTAACTACAGATATAAAAAGTTAATGCCTTACTAGTTGGAGAAATAACTTAATTTAAGAATTTAATATCCTAACGGGCAACTAAGCGCTTACACGATTTAGGAATTTATTCGAAAGTAAATTTCTCATAAATTCTATTTTGGATTGATTTACTCAATACAAAATAGCTATCTTTTCATAAAGTGTTTATACTTTATATACAAAAATTTAATCCTCTTCAGAATAATCCGCAGGGCTGTCGTCAATTGATTTCTTTTCCGTTTCTACTTTAAACTTCGATCCTTTAGACTTAGCTTCTCCCTTTCCTAATTTCTTGTTTAATCCTGATCTCAATTTTTCTTTCTCTCTTTCTATCTCGGCTTCCAGTTTATCCAAGTTTGCAAGTTCGGTCTTTACATCTCCCTTTCCAGGAGTTTTTGCAAGATCTTTAGGATCCATTTTCTTCATTAAGTCCATCATAGAAGACTTCTCAATCCTCAATACTGAACTGGTAGAATCTTCAATATGAGAATTCAATAGCTCCATGCCAGTCAAAACACAGTTTAAATTCCAAATTTTTTTTCCTTTTATATTCTGAATCACAGCAATAATCTTCATTATATTGCCAGACATCCCTCTGTTTCTCATCTCATCAGTCAAAATACCCTTTAAGGTATCTAAGTCTATAGTTTTGGTTAAATCTAATTTTTCTGGGATAGCCTTTACATCAAAAAGATTCAGCATCTGAAGAACTACGCCTTTATCCAAAGTAAATGCGGCAATCTTTTTTTCCTTAGGCACATAAAAATCAAGCTGATGCACATTTCTGCCTGTCTCTAAATCCAAAATAAAGAAACCTGCAGTCATAAAAGAATCAGGATATTTCTTCCTAAAACCTTTAAACTCCTTTGACCCTTCCAACTTATTTATATATGGCTTTATTTTCATTTTTCCTCTTTTTATAACATATCTCTATAATTTCGGGGTTTATAAAAATATTGGTCTTTCTCATTAACATAGGATTATAAAAAATATTTAAAGACTTCTTCTTTATAGATATCCTTGATCTAAAAAATATTATTATTAACCTTATTTCCTAAAAAGTATTTAAAGACTTCTTCTTTTAAAGTATCATGAAAAGTATATATCTTGACAATGCTTCAACAACAAAAGTTTATCCTCAAATAACTAAATTAATTAATAACTTTTCTGAAAAAGAATTTGGCAATCCATCTTCTCAGCATTCTTTAGGGGAAAGTGCAAAAAACCATATAAACAAATCTAGAATTTATATCGCAAGTAAAATTAACGTAAAACCAAATGAAATATCTTTTACTTCAGGTGCAACAGAATCCAATAATCTCGCAATTCAAGGGTTAGCAAAAGCTTTTCCTTTTAAAAAAACAATTATTATAAGCAGTATAGAACACCCTTCTGTAAATGAAACCTGTAATTTTCTTCAGTCACAAAATTATAAAATTATTAGAATTCCAGTAAATAATGAAGGAATATTGAATCTAGACATCTTGCAAAAAGAAATAAAAATTAATCACGATAGTATTTTATTAGTCTCTATTATGCATGTGAATAATATAATGGGTAGTGTACAGGATATAGAAAGAATAGGATTAATATGTAAATTAAACTCTCTCATTTTTCATACTGATGCAACACAAAGTTTTGGAAAACTAAATATCGATGCAAAAAGACAAAACATAACAATGCTGACTGCTTCAGGACATAAAATGGGAGCGCAAAAAGGAATTGGTTTATTATACATTAACGAAAAAATAAAAATATCTCCTTTATTATATGGTGGAGGGCAGGAAAATAATCTAAGAAGCGGAACTGAAAATGTAAGTGGAATTATTAGTTTGTCCAAAGCTTTAGAAATTTCAAAAAAAATAAACAAAAATAAGATTAAAGCAATCAAAGAGAAATTGTCTGCTAGATTAGAGAGTATTGGAGCAAAAATCAACTCTTCAAATCAAAACACCATATACAATATAATACATGCTTCATTTCCAAATGTAGACTCAGACTCTCTTATTCAGTATTTATCCCACAAGAAAATATTCATTTCAACTGGTTCAGCGTGCGATAGTAAGAAAGAAAAAGAGAGTCATGTTTTAAAAGCCATTAACTTAAATGAAAACTTAATAAAAGGATCATTTAGAATTTCTTTAAATGAAGATATTAAAGATAAAGATATTAATATAATAATAAAAGAAATAGAAAAAGCAGCTAAAATTCTGCAATATAGTAAAATCAAATAAAAATGTGGTTATTCTCAGAATATCTTTGATGTCTTATATTTCTAATATGATTTGCAAGATATCTACCGCCAAGATAAATTGATACTCCTGCAAGCATACATAATGCAGGAATAGTATATTCAAATAAAGAATCCCTTTTTTCTGATATATCTGATAATAAACTATTAGTTAAAACAAAAGAAGATGCACCAACAATTACTCCAGATATATCTTTTGAGCCCATTCTAATAAAATTCTCGCATACCATTAAATCGCTACTATTATCTACCATCTTACTTATAAAAAAATCAGGCATTTAAATAATTTACTAAAACCTAAATGAATCTTTCTATATGTACAATCAAAAGATATATAAATGAAAATAACTATCAAAATGCAACAAAGGAGGTCAAAATGGCTAAAAAACATACAAGTGGAAATGTTATTGGAAGCTGGGCTTTTCTTATAGGAGTTATAATTGCTTTTGTATTAGGCTTATTAGGAGAAGTCAACAATACTGTAACCATAATTTTAATTGTACTTGGCTTGATCATTGGACTTTTTAACATCGCTGATGAAGAAACCGGTCCATTTTTAATGTCTGGAGCAGTACTAGTAATTGTAGGAGCTTTGGGGTCTAGCATAGTTGGAAAAATAAGTTTTGTTGGATCAATTCTGCAAGCTTTAACAATTTTATTTGTCCCTGCTACAATAATTGTCGCACTGAAAAACGTATTCGTTCTAGCAAAGAACTAAGGTTTTTCTTATTGTCAAATTGAATTTAATACCTCGCAACTTATTGCATCGTCAATTTGGCAATTTGAGATTGCTTTAAAGAAAAAGAAATTTTATACAATCTCTTTATTTTTTTATTTTTTTTAATTAATTTTTTATACTTACTATCTTATTAATATTTATGAAAGTTATATCAAAATCGGTTTTAAAAATTAGAGAAATTAAAAACCGAGATAGTAAACCATTCTCAGTTATTGCTCCAAATAAGCAATGGATAAAAGAAAATTGCAGTATTAACGACTTAGCATTTAAATGGATAAAAAAACTTCCAGGCAAATACACTCTAATATTGAAAATAAATAATAAAGATTGTATTTGTAAAGAAACTAATAACTCACTAGAATCTTTAGGAGTTAGAATTCCAAATAATTGGTTTGCTAATATTATCGAAGAATTAAACATCCCATTTGTAACTACATCTGTAAATTTATCTGGAGAATCTCCAGCAACAGATTTAGATAATATGAATAAAAATATAAAAAATCAGGTTGATTATATTATTTACAAAGGCAAACTAGAAAATAATCCTTCCACTTTGATTAATACCCTGACTGATGAATTAATTATAAGATAAAAATTAAGCTTTCTCCAAATATTCCTCAGGCATTGGAATATATGCAATAACATCTCCCTTTTCATCCAAGATTTCAACATGATACTTTCCATTTGAAAGCAATAAATTTATCTTTCCCTTCATTCCTTTTTTTATTTTTGGTTGTTCATCATCGTAATCTATAGAATATTCTATATATTCAGGATCTGGGTCTGCTAATATTCTAACCATTTCATGTCTTTTGAATTTTGTTTGCATAACAATTTTAGACCTTCTATCTATTTAGAACTATCTCTGCATCCCATCTTCTAATCTTTTCAAGGTCTTGGTTCGAATTTCATCCAACCCTTTATAATAACCTTTAACATCTGTATAACGAGTATAAAGCATATCCGCATATATATTTGAAAATGCTCTTGAAAAAAAACTAAATGCAATTAATCCCCCCATTGTACCAATAATAGATCCAGAATTTTTATCTATTAAGCGCCCTATTCCTGCGCCTGCACAACAAAAAGAAAGGTTTACAATTGTTCCAACCATTAATCCATTTTCCTTCATATGAGATGAAACTTTCCCGATAGCATTTTTATGCTCCCTAATAGTAAAATCCACAATTTCGCATAAATAATCGGAATAAATTGCCTTCTCTCGTGAACTTATATTTAAAAGCTTAAGCAAATTATTTGAATGTTCTATTGGATTAAAAGAATAAATCTCCTTGCCAATTTCCCCAATTTTTAATTGTAAGCCTTCCAAAATTAATTTAGATCTGTTTCTATAATTTTCAACATTTTCTTCCATTAAAAATTAAAAAATATCTTATTTTTAAACCTATTTACTCTCCACAAAATCCTTTTATACCTATTAATCAATACAGTTTAATGTCAAAGATTTACTCGCATTCACGTTTATGGCTTTTTGAATCATGCCCAGAAGCATATAAAATTAAATACATTGATAAAACTTTTCCAGACATTCCTAAAAGTGTAGAATTATTTCTTGGAGACATAGTACATCAAAGTCTGGAATGGTTTTACTTAGAAGTAAAAAGTGGTAAATCTCCTGATGCAGATGATTTAATAACAAAATTCGCCATCCTATGGCAGGATAACTTTTCAGCGGCTTTAAGACAAAGTAGGGAAAAACCAGAATATTATTTTAATAAGGGAATACGCTTTTTAGTAGATTATTACTATAAAAATAAACCTTTTGTTGATAATACAATACATATTGAAAAAAGAATACTCTTTCCTCTTGATGAAAGTAAAGAATATCTCATACAAGGTTATGTTGATAGAATCGTTTTAAATAAAGAAGGAGAGTATGAAGTTCATGATTATAAAACAAATGACTCTCTTAAAACACAAGAGCAGATAGATTTAGACCGTCAGCTTGCTTTTTACCACCTTGGTTTACAAGAGGAATTAGGAAAAGATATTAAAGTTAAACTTGTCTGGCATTTCCTTGCACATAATAAAACCATTCATTCCATAAGAAATCAAGAACAGCTTAACAAATTAAGACAAGATACATTAAATTTAATTAAAAACATTGAAAATTCAAAAGTTTTTCCATTTTGCAATAAGCCTTGGTGTGATTGGTGCTCTTACAAAAAGAAGAATAAAATTTCTTTTCAGACTACACTTTAATCTAATAAAAAAAATTTATATCTCTAAAACAATAAATTTAAATCAATCCTAAATTTATAATTATATGGAGAAATACAATAAGATATCCAAGTTTAGTTTTTCATTAAGTTTAGTATGTATTTTCTCAATTATATTAACATACCTCTTCAATTTATTAAAATTAGATAATATTTCAGTGTTTTTCTTTTTTTTAATAATCTTATCCATTCCTTTAACAATAATTAATTTCATAATCGCCATAATAGGTATATTAATTTCAAGAGTTGATAAAAAGAGCTTAAAGATATTAATTATCTCCCTTATAATTATGTTAATATATGGAATATTTATATCGTTTTTTCTTAGAAATTTAAAACTCTTTCCTTTTTTATGATTTTATAATTTGCCTTTCATCCTTAACTTTCCTCAAAGCCAAAAACCCAAGAACAATAAATACAGTTACAGCCAAAATTGCAATTCTGTATCTTACGGTTCCCAAATTAACTAAATTTGTAACAATTAGCCCCCAGACAATTGGACCAATGAATGAAGACGCTCTTTCAGCAAGTCCAAAATATGCAAATGCAAGGTTATGCTTTCCTTTAGGAGAAAGATTAGACATAACCGAACGTGATACAGTCCAGGTTGATCCATACCATAATCCCATCAATACAGTTGAAATAATAAATAATACAAAATTATTTATTAATCCTATAAAAGGCAAAAGCACAATCCAGCCCCCGATAATATATAATAAAGTCTTTTTATACCCAAATTTATCAGCAATTATTCCAGATAAAGTACCTCCAATTGCACAAGTAACTAGTACTCCAAGCATAATATAAGTCTTAATGGTATCAGATACTCCCCAGACAGTTTCAAGGAAAATTGGAAAATTGTTTGAAGCAGTTAAAACAGCGTCATTAAATAGAAAATAAGATAATAAAAACAAACCTACTCCAGAAAATGATAGCAATAACTTAGTTTCTTTAATCATTTCTTTAATTCCATTCTTAAATATTAATTTGCCTGTCTCTTTTTTTGGTTCCTTAAAAAAGATTAACATTGGTAAAGAAAAAACAAAGAATATAATAACTGCAGGTAAAAGTGTCTCTGCACGTGGAGAAGAATTAAATAAACTAAAACTTCCGTTTGAAATTGGTAAAACAAGCAATAATCCAACTATTTGCCCGATATAATTAGCTCCAATACCTAGGCCAGAAATAACTCCTCTCTTATTTTCTTTTGAAATATCAGTTAAAAGAGGAGTATAAAATGTAAAAGACAATAAATAGAAATACAATCCTAATGTAAAGAAGATTAAAGCATATATCTCTTTGTTTGTTAATGCAAAAAAAGCTGTTAAACCATAAAATATCGTAGTTAATATTGTAGAATATCGTAGGCCAGTAATTCTTCTTAAATATTTATCTAAATATGTCCCAGTTAAAGGAACACTAAAAAGCAATAAAACCGCAGAAATAGTAAATGTTAAATTAAAGTATATATCTGCAATCCCTCTGTCAATTACAATCCATTGTGCAAAATATAAAAAGAAAACTATAGAAACTATCGAATTTGCAAAATCATATAAAATCCAAAGAGAAACATTCTTTTTAGTGTTCATATCAAAAAGTAACAATTAGAGTATAAAATAGTTCCTTTTTTAGTAGAGTTTTCAGAATAGCTATTTTAAATAACAATTAAATTTAAATTACACTAAAACAAGCAATTCAATGGTTAAAAAAGAAAGAGGATTTTGTTTAGTTTCCCAGCAAATAAGAGAGAAAATTATTCGTGGTGATATAACAACTCCTGAAAATCTCTCCATTGATAAGTCAAATAAATTTATTGATAAAGGTTTGGAAAATCGTATTCAACCAACTTCATTTGATCCCACTGTAGGCAATTCAATAATAATTTTAGACACTGAACAAAATAGCGTATTTAATCCAGGTTCTAGAAAAACAGTAAGAGAAGCATTAAATGAATTACCAAGACTTCAAGCAGTAGAATATCCATCAAAAAATTTTCTTCTTCAAATAGGTTATTCTTATTTAATTCCACTCTTAAATAAAGCTAAAGTTCAAAAAGGAGAATCAATTAGAGCCTCTCCTAAAAGCAGTATAGGAAGATTATTTCCAAGAACTAGACTTATTTCAGATTTCAATAGTAGTTTCGATAGTATCCAATATAATGGTTACACCGATTTAAGAGAATTATGGTTATTGGTACAACCAACAGCCTTTAACCTAATTATTAATCCGGGAGATAAATTAAATCAGTTAAGGTTTTTTGATGGTCTTGATGTTTCATTAAGCCAAGAAGAATTGATAAAATTAAACTCAAGAACTCCTCTTTTATACAAAGATTTAGAGAAAAAAATATTTTATGAAAATCCAGTAATCACTGATGATGGTTTAGAAGTTAATATAGATTTAACCGCTTCAAATTCAAATGGAATAATTGCTTTAAGAGCAAGAAAAAACCCAACTCCAATTGCACTAAACAAAATTAACCAATACAATGCTGAAATGTTTTTTGAGCCAGTAAAAGCAGAAAAGGGTTTTGTCAAACTCCATAGTGGAGAGAGATACTTAATGGTTTCAGAAGGAATTTTAAAAATGCCGCTTGGATATAGTTCTGAAATTAGGAGACACCATGGCGGCGGACCAAATGGATATTGGCATGAAGCTGGTTTTATTGATCCTCTCTTTATTGGAACTCCAGTAGCAGAAGTTACCTTAGACGAAACTGGAGGAATGAATTTTTCTGTTGAAGATAGAATTCCTTTAAGTACTATAGAGTTTTTTAGAACAAATCAGAAACCAGACAAAGCTTATGGGCCTAAGATAGGTTCTCACTATAGCGGTCAATCTGGTCCAAGAGTTTCTAAACATTTCCTTAATTTTGATTTTGCAAGAGCAGTAAGAGATTACAAAAAACTTGATATAGAAGTTTTAGTCTTAGACTCAGACAAACTTAGAAAATATAGGACAATTTCCGAAGGTTTTGAACCAATTAGCAAAAATAAAGCTGAAAATTTAATTAATGAAATTTATTCCAGAAATCTATTTCACTCAAGATACGATTGCGAAGAAGATGAAAGAAATTTGCAGATCATTCCCTACATTTTATTATTCGATAATAGAGATAGATTATTCACCTATGTAAGAGCAAAGAACATTGAAGATTATGGTGACGAAAGATTATTTGGAAAATTCTCAATTGGAGTAGGAGGGCATATTATAAAAGAGGACGCTCCAGCTTATATCAAAACCTGTATCGATAGAGAACTAAAAGAAGAGGTAAAGATAAAAGGAAAAATTAAAGATATTAAGTTAACAGGAACTTTATTCACAATCGAAAAACCAGTAGATAGAGTTCATTTTGGTTTAATATATGCAGCACATGTTAATGGTAAAATTAAGGCAAATGAATCCTCAATTACTTCATACGGAATGAATAATTTCTCCCAGTTAGAGAAAATTTCAGATCGTTTTGAAACTTGGAGCAGGATTCTTATTCCTCATTTAGACAATATTTCAAGAATTTAAAAAATCAAAATTTTACTTTCTTTTCTTCTTAGTTTTTTTACTCGCTAACTTGCCCATTTTTCCGTCTCCAAGTTTTATTTCAGAGAATACATAAAGATATAATATCTCAAGTATTCCAACGGTATTAACTACAAGTAAAATAATAAACCACGCACTGCTTCCTCTCCTTGCAGCTTTCCATAATGCCAGCCCTTTCCATACCGCTATCCAAACCAGAATCGCTCCAAGCAAATAAGGATTTATTCCAAACAGTTCGGATAAAGTTGGTGTTACCATAAAAAATACAACAATTTAGAATATTTAAATCTTTAATTTCTTTACCTTCTAGCTACAAAACCAAAATCTTGTCCAGCTAAACTTTTAGATAAAGTTCTAACTTTGAAAATACTCTCCATTGGTGCAACAATTACTCTGGCTTCTTTTCCAAAATTAGATTCATAAAGCTGAGCATATGTTTCAGCAGCTCTTTGATAAAACCCCTTCTCTCTTCCAAAAATTTTATCTCTTATAGTTTTATCATCTTTTACTACGACTACCGAACCATCTGGATGAGAAACATCATCGCATCCCAATATTCCTGCGACTCCACAGCCATATTGCGGATCTCCAAGATAAGTAGGTTTAGCAATTACACTTAAATCGTCCCCCTTATATAATGAGCCATCAAAACCGCCAAGTACATTATAATCGCCCCTATATTTCCTTCCAAAAGATTCTCTGATCAATCTATTTATGGTTTCAACAAATTCGTCTTTAACATTAGTTATTACTTTTGTTCTCATTTTTATTCAAAAATAAAGATACTTTTAAACCTTTCTATTTGTTATTATTATATAGTTACATAATATTTATCAAAAATTAAATTCTGTTAAAAGTTCTCTTAACAAAAAACCTGTTTTTATCACTCTACAAATAAGAATTTTTTTTCGGTATTTTTTCTCGTCGATAAAATAATACAGATGGAAATCTTTAAAAAGAAAATTATTCTTAGATCAATCATAAACACAATAAATTGTGTATAAAGACAAAAAAAACACAACCCGTTGTGGTTAAAAAAGAGAGAATAATGAAATGTCCATATTGTCTGCATGAAGAAACAAAGGTGGTAGACAAGAGGGATATTGAAAGTATCACAAAAAGAAGGAGAGAATGCCTTAAATGTGAGAAAAGATTTAACACAAATGAAGGTGTTGAAAGAGCAGAAATAAGAGTAATCAAAAAAGATGGGAGAAGAGAAAATTTTGATTACGAAAAACTAAAAAGAGGAGTAATGAGGGCATTTGAAAAAAGGCCCGTAAGTACAGAAAAAATAGACAAAATGTTAATAAATGTTGAAGAAAAATTAAGAAAAACCGCAAGTGATGTCCAGTCAATGCATATTGGAGACCTAGTTTCAAAGGAAATGAAAAAACTGGATAAAGTAGCTTACATTAGATTTGCTTCAGTATATAAAGATTTTACAGAACTCGATGATTTTAAAAAAGAGATTAAAGATTTAATTAGTAGCTAATAATATATCAAAATTACATAATCCTTAAATATCATACTAATATAAAGGAAAAAGAGGAATCAAAAAAGAGGAAAAATGGAAAATGAAGATCTAAACGGCAACGGAAATGTATACGAGAATGGTTTTAGTGGAGAAAGTTTGAACAATTCTAAAGAAGATCTAAAATATGTTTCACAATATAAAGAAGTAGAGCTAGAAAGAGTGCCAATGCAAGTAAACAGGTACTTCTCTTATGAAGGAAAAAATCCTTTTATGTTTGATTGGAAAGATCAGCCAATAAATTGGGTACGCGAAGAAGTAAAAGTAAGTGATGATGTAGGAAAAGTTATTTTCACCCAGCAAAATGTCTTACGCCCAGACTTTTGGAGTCCTCTAGCAATTAAAATTGTTGCAAGTAAATATTTCTGGGGCGATATGGCAAAAGGAGAAAGAGAAAACTCAGTAGAAATGTTAATCGGAAGAGTCTCTAGATATATTGGAAGACAAGCATTATTGCAGGGATATTTCAATGAAAAAGAAGCAAATATTTTAAGAGATGAAATTGCTTCTATTTGTTTAAATCAATTATGTATATTTAATTCACCAGTATGGTTTAACGCTGGAACCTGGGAATATAATACAAATGCGGGAGGAGTTTCTAACTTTAAATGGGATTCTGTTAATAAAAAAGTAGTCACTGCTCATTATGGAGAAGATTGTCCTCAATGTTCTGCTTGCTTTATTTTAAGCATTCAAGATAAAATGGAGTCAATTCTAGCGGTTCAGACAGCAGAAGCATTTCTTTTTAGAGCAGGTTCAGGTACTGGTACAAATCGTTCACCCTTAAGAAGTTCAAAAGAAAAATTAACTGGAGGAGGTAGAGCATCTGGACCTGTAAGTTTCATGAGAGGTTATGATGCATACGCTGGGATTATAAAATCAGGTGGAAAAACTAGACGTGCTGCAAAAATGGAAATTTTAAACATGGATCACCCAGATATATTGGAATTCATAGAATCAAAGCAAAAAGAAGAAAAGAAAGCTCATGCTTTAATAGAACAAGGTTACGACGGAGGCATGAATGGAGAAGCATATAAAAGCGTTGCATTTCAAAATTGCAACATGTCAGTCAGAGTAACTGATGATTTCATGAGTTCTGTTATTAAAAATGGAGATTGGCAAACACGTTTTGTTAAATCAAAAGATGTTTGTGAAACCCATAAA
Organism: Candidatus Woesearchaeota archaeon; assembly: GCA_964358765.1. GTDB lineage: Archaea > Nanobdellota > Nanobdellia > Pacearchaeales > GW2011-AR1 > UBA73. The sequence continues at coordinate 32,680 of CAYHPN010000008.1, forward strand.
GCAAGAGACTTGTTAAATAAAATTTCAGAAGGCACATGGATCTGCGGAGATCCTGGAATACAATGTGAAGATGTAATTCAAAAATATCACACTTGTAAAAGTTCAGGAAAAATAAATGCGACAAATCCATGCAGCGAGTACGTCTTTTTAGATGACACAGCTTGTAATTTGGCCTCCATTAATTTAATGAAATTTTTAAAGGAAGACGGAAATTTTGACGTTGAATCATTTAAAAAAGTTGTAAGAAATTATATTATAGCAATGGAAATAATAGTTGATGGTGCTTCTTATCCAACAGATAAAATTGCTTTAAGATCGCATGAATTTAGAACTTTAGGTTTAGGATACGCTAATCTTGGAGCATTATTAATGTCTTTGAGTTTGCCTTACGATTCAAGAGAAGGAAGGGCAGTTGCTGCAGCAATAACTGCAATCATGTGCGGAGAAGCATATAAGACTTCAGCAGAATTATCAGGATTAAAAGGGCCATTTCCAGCATATAAAGAAAATAGAGATTCTATGTTAAGCGTTATTAAAATGCATCGCGACCATGTTAAAGATATAGAAGTAGAAAAAATTCCTCAAAATTTAAGAGATTTAGTCAATGTAGCCTGGGATTCTTGGTCTGAAGCATATGATTTAGGAGAAAAAAATGGATATAGAAATGCCCAAACTACAGTTTTAGCTCCTACTGGAACAATTGCTTTTATGATGGATTGCGATACAACAGGAATCGAACCAGATATAGCATTAGTCAAATATAAAGTTCTTTCAGGAGGAGGAATGCTTAAAATAGTAAATGGAAGCGTCCCAATGGCTCTGCAGAAACTTGGATATAATGAGTCTCAAAATAAAGAAATTATAGATTATATTGAGAAAAACGATACTATTGAAGGAGCACCACATATTACTGAAAAACATCTGGCAATTTTTGACTGTGCGTTTAAACCTGCAAAAGGAAAAAGATCTATTGCATATAAAGCACACATAGATATGATGGCTGTATGCCAGCCGTTTATTTCAGGTGCAATAAGTAAGACTGTAAACATGCCTGAAAATTCAACTGTTGAAGAAATTGCAGAAGCTTATATTTATGCTTGGGAGCAAAAACTCAAAGCTGTAGCAATTTATAGAGAAAATAGCAAGAGAAGTCAGCCTTTAAACACACAAAAAACTGAAGGTGAAATGATTAAAAAGAAGGAAGTTATAAAAATTATTGGAGAAAGAAAAAAACTTCCTCAGACAAGAAAGTCAATTACTCATAAATTTGACATTGCAGGTCATGAAGGTTATATCACCGTAGGATTATATGATGACGGAAAACCTGGGGAGATTTTTGTCACAATGCATAAACAAGGTTCAACCATAAGAGGGTTAATTGACGCATGGGCAACTTCTGTTTCATTAAATATGCAATATGGGGTAACTGTTAACGAATTATTCAACAAATTCAGACACCAAAAATTCGAGCCAGCAGGATTTGTAAGAAATGTTGAAGGTGGAGAAATGGAAACAAGAATAAAGCAGATAAGAACTGCATCTTCAATCGTAGATTACGTTTCACAATTCATGCTTAACAATTTTGGAGAAGGCACAGGAGGAATCCAAATGAGTATTGATTTAAATAATCTCAATGAAGAAGTAAGTGAAGAACAAGCTTCCCTTGAAAAATTCGCAAGTGAAGGTATTACCTGCCCTATTTGCGGCGGTCCAGCAAAAAGGATTGGAAATTGCGCAATTAGATGCACAAGTTGTAATCAAACAACTAGAGGCGGCTGCGGAGAATAAGTGTTTGTACATGACTTAACCTATTAAATATCTTATAAATACTTTTGATTGATCTTTAATCTCATCCAGCTATATCCGATTTACCACGTGTTGTCTGCACTACAGAAAACTCCCTCATTATAAATCTCATTGCTTTAAATAGCATAGGAAGATTTGTGTGAGACTTAATTTCTACTATAAAAAATTTATTTTTATGATCTACAAGATCTGCTGAAAAAAATATATCTTTATTATACGCTAAAACTCTGTTAAAATAAATATTACTTTTATCTTTATCTTTTCCATGTTTAGTAAGAAATCTTCTAACCCCTTCCATTTTAATATCTTTAAGTTCTTTGGGCATCTTCCCCTTCAAAACAAAATAAATTTTATCTTTCTTTATAGGGAAAAATCTGTATTGTTCATATTTTTTTTCAAGTAACTCACTTGCACGAGTATAAACAATTTGGACTGATTGAAATCTTTCCTCTTTCCCGTATCTTTCTCGGAGTCTTATTTGAGGGGTCCTTCCAGAAAATTCCCATAAATCATTTTCAAAATATAAATCTTTATATCTCAATTCTTTATGTTTATTTAATTTAAAAGTTTGTATAGCTTTTTTTATAATTTTTTGCGGATCTTCTTTAGCACTTATCAAAAATCTGGATTCATAATAACTCTCTACCTCAAAACCTTTTTTGACCATCCTTCTTTTGAAATTAAGATATTTTACCTCTTTATATATAACTTCCACTAAAGAAACTAAAGCTATTGCAATTAAGAAACTGGAAAGAGAAAGAAGCCAAACAGGAATTCCCGAATATAAGGAAAAACCTAAGAACATAAAAAAGATATATAAAGGATCATGCAAAAACACATCTTTGCTTAGATTTGTTGAACTATTCTTAAATGCTCTTTTTAAATACCATTGCAGTTTCTTCCTCTGCTTTAGCGGAGTAGTTTTATAAATATTTAATGCCTCTTTAAAATGAGCAGGAAAGAAGCCAACTTTTTCTATTATGGGTCCTGCAAAAGATAATATAAATACATTTTTAGTAAAAAAACCAAATACAATTGTACCTAGAACATTAATTATTAAAGCAATAAGTTCATCTTTTCCAAAGTCTTTAAAAACATTCCAAAATGGACTTCCTGGAACATATATTGGCTTATCAGCAAATTCTTTCGAAAGATATTCTAATTCTTTTTGCATATACTTTAATAGAAAAGATATTTAAATAAATTTGCAATTTTTGTTTTTCTTAAACAAAATAATTTATAAACATAAATTTCCTCTTCAATTCATTAAAAAAGAGGAGAAAATGAAAGAGACTAATAACAATAAACAATTTTATTCAGAAAAAATAGGCAAGTTATTGCAAAGCTCATCAAAAAAAGCAGGTAAACCGCCTGGATCTTTAGTTTATGTAGGAAAAGAAAAAGAAAATAATAAAGCAGTTATAGAAATTATGGATTATTCACCTTCAAAATTAACTGAACATAAAACAAATAATGTAGAAGAGGTCTTTAAATATAGAGACACGAAAACAGTTTCTTGGCTTAATATTACAGGAATTCATGACAAAGATATTATTAAAAAAATTGGAGAACATTACAAATTGCATCCTTTGCTTTTAGAAGATTTAATGAACACAAGACAAAGACCTAAACTTGAAGTTTATAAAAATGAAATTTTTATGGTAATAAAAATGATTTATTACAATGAAGAAAAACAACAGGTTGAAACGGAACAAGTAAGCCTTATTATGGGAAAAGATTTCCTTATTTCCTTTCTTGAAGACCCAGGGGATGTATTCGATCCAGTAAGGATAAGAATAAGAGAAAATAAATCTAAAATCAGAAACGCTAGCGTGGACTTTCTCACTTATGCTTTAATCGATGCAGTAATAGATAATTACTTTGTTATAATAGAAAGAATAGGAGAACTCTTAGAAAACATAGAAAAAGAATTAATTGAAAAACCTTCTCCAGAAACATTAAACAAAATCTATTCGTTAAAGCGGGAATTAATCTTATTAAGAAAGTCTGTTTGGCCTCTTCGAGACGTTACAGGAAGTCTGCAAAAAGAAACTTCGCCCTTTATTAAGGAAGAAACTAGAAATTACCTCCGTGATATCTACGATCATACATTAAGAGTTACAGATGCAGTTGAAACTTCAAGAGATCTTCTCTCAGGCATGCTGGATTTATACATGTCAACTATGAGTAATAGGTTAAATGAAGTCATGAAAGTCTTAACAATAATTACAACAATATTCATTCCTTTAAGTTTTATTGCAGGCATCTATGGTATGAATTTTAAGCATATGCCTGAGCTAGAATCATTTTATGGCTACCCATCAGTTTTAGCAGTTATGTTTATTATAGCAATAGGAATGATTATCTATTTCAAGAAAAAGAAATGGGCATAGTAAATTTTCATTAACAGCTGTGTTGTATGAATCGTTAAATTAAACACAGCTTAGGAAGACAAAACTTTATATATCCACATTTATCTTAATTTATAGGACATCTAGAATGTCAAACAACATGGAGGAAAAGCATGGAAAGACGATTTGACGGACCAAGAAAATCTTTTGGACCAAGAGAAATGCACAAAGCAATTTGTTCCAGCTGCAAAAAAGAATGCGAAGTACCATTCAAACCAGCAGAAGGAAGAGAAGTTTTTTGCAAAGACTGTTATCAAAACAAAAAACCAACATCTAATAGAGAATAAATATTAGAAGTCACAACAATTTTTTATTATTTTTTATACTATTTTAATTAATTCTAGTACATAATCTATAATAGATTATGAAATTATAGCCATTTATTTTTAATAAATTAAACCGTTAGTTCAATAACTTGTTATTTTTTTACAAAATATCACAAGGCTCGTATTCCGCTTGCTTTTTATACCTTGAAATTAATAAGTCAGTTAATTCTACAACTTGATCTATCTGTCTTCGTGCATTTCCAACAAAATGAGATTTATCTCTTAAAAGTTCATCAATCATATCTTCGCTTATTCCTTTTTCTTCAAAGATAGGATCATTTGCAAGCATTGAAGCCAAATTGTTAACGCTTGTTCCATCATCTCTCATTCTCAAAGCTTCTGCCACTGCATATTTCTTAATAATTCCGTGAGCAATTTCTCTACCTACTCCTTGCTCAACAGCAGTCATTAAAATCTCCGTTGTAGCTAAAAATGGTAAATATCTTTCAAGTTCATTCTCAATAATAGTCTCATAAGTACCCATTTTATTTAAAACTGTGAGTGTAGTTTCTATAAGCCCATCTGAGGTATAAATTACATCAGGAATAACTACTCTTCTTACTACGGAGCATGAAACATCTGCTTCCTCCCACTGTTCTCCACTTATTCTTGAAGCCCCATCACAATACATTTTTACTAATTCTGCCAAGCCATTAATTCTTTCAGAACTCCTAGTATTCATCTTATGAGGCATTGCGCTTGATCCAACCTGCCCTTCTTTAAATCCTTCTGTTACAAGTTCATGCCCAGCCATTAGCCTCATTCCAATTCCATAATTAGCGCATGCGGCAGAAAGCATTGCTAAGTTCGAAGTGAGTTCAAAATCTAGAGATCTAGGATAAATTTGTCCAGGAGAATCTAATAATTTTTTAAAATCTAAATTCTTAGCAACTCTCTTTTCCAGCTCTTCAACTTTTTTTTCATCTCCTAGAATAGTTAACATATCAAATTGCGTTCCAACAGGGCCCTTAATTCCCCTTAAAGGATATTCAAAAATAAATCTTTCAAAACCAACAAGATGATGATAAAGTTCCTCTCCCCACATGGAAAATCTTCTTCCAAGCAATGTCGGTTGAGCGGGTTGATGATGAGTTCTTGCAGTTAAAACTATATTATCATACTCGCGTGCTTTATCCATAAAATGTCTAAGAACTGAAATATACTTCCCAAATATAATTTCGCTAGCTCTTTTTATCTGCATCTGTTCTACATTGTCTGTCAAATCTCTTGAAGTCATGCCTTGATGAATATATTCTCCGGCTCCAGAAACCTTGATGAAAGCCTCTATTTTTGCTTTAACATCATGTTTAGTTATTCTTTCTCTTTCCTCAATGAATGCTAAATCAACATCTTCTTTTGCTTTCTCAAATTTTTCTATATCACTAGCAGGAATATTTACACCCATTTCTTTTTGTGCTTTCATTACTGCAATCCATAATTCTCTTTCGGCAACCACTTTACCTACCTCAGAAAAAATATCATTTATAGGCTTCGTTGCATATCTTTGCGAAAGAACATTAAAGTTAACCATTTTTCTCAAAAGGAAAAAGAAGCAAGTTTAAAAATTATTCTAAATCATTTTCATTAATGATAAGTAATAATATTTGTTCAGTTTCCAAACAAGTTAATGCCCTAAAGGGCAATTAAGTGCTTACGCAAATAATGCAATTTAGTTCAAAAGTAAATTTTGAATAAATTATTTTGGATTGATTTACTCAAGACAAAATAGCTATTGTTCTATAATTTTTTATAAATTATATACAAAGGTTTAAAAGGCAAATTCAAGGTTATTTTTTATGGAGAAATATAATCTTTTATATATTGATAAAGAAATCCCTCAAGGATTAAGAATAATAAGATCAAACGACTATCTTGAATCTTTCAAAAACTACTCAAACGAACAACATGAAAATCTAGGAGATTTTTATTCAAATACAAAAACTCAAAGACTTGGATTTGAATTATCTAAATCTTTTAAAAAATTAGACGATAATAATCACACAAAACCAACATTTATAAAAATAATTCAAAATGACGAGAAATTTTCTCTTAATAATATTGATGAAGTATATTTAATTGAAATACCCAATGGACTTAACATTCACATACCTTCATTTCATAATAATTTGCATATTACTACCACAAGACGCTTATATAGGGTAACTACAATTCAATTTGTTAAGGAACTTTTCTCTTCTTATCCTAAAGGCAGCTTGCAAATTAAAATAGAAGAAGAGGCTAGAGGATTTAGAGAAGCTGAGAATAAAAATCTAAAAAGAAAAATAGAACTTGCACAAAGTCATACTGGAAAATTGCTTGAAAATTATTTTCTGGGCAGACCTCTAACAGAATCTAACATTAGAAATAACTAATTATTTAAAATATCTATAATCAAACTAATAATTGACTTACTACTTTTTCTATTCCATTAATTATTCGTTCTTGTGAAGTCCTCATATCTGGTTCAAATCTTTTTCCTAGTAAGTGTTGTAATCCTTCTATATAACGCACTGCAATCTGTGCTCTCTGTTCATCATTATAACCATCTTGCCCTTTAGAAAATCCTCTCGCAAATTCTTTTGAATATGCCTTTGGATTTAGTTCTTTTATTTCTCCATTCCTATATTGTTCCATCTGATTGTTATAATCCTTTAATAGCCAAAATCTTGATGAATCCATAGTCCATATTTCATCTTGTGAAACAATTTTTCCTTTTTTATTTATTCCATGCTCAGTTTTAGTGTCTACTGCAATTAGCCCTCTATCTTTAAGAAATTGTGAAATAATTCCAAAAGCAAATAGTGAACTGTTTCTTATTTGCAAATAATCTCTTTGTGAACACAACATCTTTCTAAATAAAATATCAGGTGAAACGGATTCATCATGCTCCTCTGATTTAGTTGAAGGAGTGTCCATAACATAAGGCAAGGGCCCATTAGCAATTAAACCCTCTGGTAAAAAATGTCCGCAGAATTCTCTTACCCCTCCAATATAATGCTGATATAATGATGTACTGGTTGTACTTTTAGCCATGTATGCTCTTAGAACATTCTCAAAGGGAATTTGAGTTAAATTTTCTGCAGCAATTATATTTGAATTATCTTCAAGTCCTTCTATTTCAAATTGGGATGTTCCTAATGCTCCGCTAAGCATTTTCCTCATATAATTATGATTTTCTGCAAGTATTTGATCCTTAAGAGGTATTTCTCCCCTATTAATATCATGAGTAGAAATTTGCTGAGTTCTAACCATTATTCGTAAAGGCAAACCACTAGAGGTAAAAAGAGGAGGATTTTCAAATCCAATTTTTTTCCCACTCGACTTTTCAATATAACTACCCCACCCTCCAAAAATAGAATCAGATACTTTTCCAGGTTTTACTTTAAAGCCTTTAAGAACAGGAATTGCCCCAGAATCTAATATTTCCTGAGTAGAATAAATTTTATCTTCTTTTTGCATATATCGGTCAACCAAAATCCTAGATTCATCAGGTGTTAGATATACTGTCATTTTCTATCCCTCTTTTTTAATTTATTTTTCAGAATATTAATTATATTCATAACTAAACAATAAATTAACTATTAAAAAGCATTATGCTTATAGAATATTCATTATTTTTATGCTCATTCTCTGTTTAATACATCCCACCAATTTATCGATTAATTTTTAAATAGAGTGTTTATTTATTTTTATGGATTTCGACCTAGAAAAATTTTTAACACACACCTTTAATCGTAAAGACTCTAAATTATATAGAAAAGACAAAAGGAAAGAATTAGTAGAAAAACTTAACCAAAACGTAAAGGAAATGTACGAATGCACGGGAGAAGCATTTGAAAATATTATTCAAGAAGGATTTAGAGGAGTGCCCATTTCCTTAATATTAAATATTTTTGGAGGGTATAAGGATTGGATTTCAAACGAGTTTAATTGGCCTTCTAAAGATATAATGAATGCTTGGGAAAATATTCTTCCATTTTTAACTAACGAATTTGAAGTTTCTGCTTTGCAAGTTCCTGCTTTTGATCTTCATTATAATGATATTCAGCATTATAAAGCAATGAGTTTTTTTGAAATACCTAAAAAGTTGCAGCTCAAATATGGAACAATGAGATTAGACGCACCTCTTAAAGGAATATTCCCCAAGTTAGATAAAGTCTATGAAAAATTAAATAAAGAATACGGCCTTAAATTAGAAAAATTTGCAGCAATCCCTCTTCCCCTCTTAATGGAATCCTATCTAAACCCAAGGTTTGAAAATGCTTTGCAAAATAGACCCAACTTACTTATAATAAATTTTGACTATGAATATAACCAAGGAAGAAATGATACTTTGCTAAATTATGATACTTTGTGGGGTTATCAACGCTGTTTAATAAGAGCGCATTCAAAACTAGATCTTAAAGAAAAACTCCAAAAAATTGCCTATGATTTTGGAGAATTTAGAGATGTGCTTCTAGACGGACATGGAAACAAAATTAATTTAAACAAAAAAAATATTAGTTCTTATGTAGCTATTAACAAAAAGGAAAATTTATCAATTAAAGACAGCGATATAATTTCCCCTTTAATTGAACATATTAAACCAGAAGGAAAAATATATTCGTTTTCCTGTTATTCTGGAGTCGGCAGAAATGCTAACTTTTATAATTTTTCAAATTTTTTAGTTAGAACATTAAAAAGGCCAGTATTAAGTGGTTATGGAAGTGGATTTTATAATGTTATATCTGACAATCAAGGACATCTCAGAGGCATGTATCAATATGGAGAAATAATTAGCGAAGAACCAGCAATAGAATTTCCAGTTATTTTATCTTCATAAAAAATTATTATTTCGTCAACTTTTCCCAATTTTCCCAGATTTTCTTTTTAATTTCATCTACAGTCATTTTCTTTATTTCAGCAATTTTTTTATAACTCTCTATAACATTTATTGGTTCATTATTCTTTTCCCTCATAGGGTGCAAATACGGAGAATCCGTCTCACAAAATAAATTCTCAACTGGAGTTATTTCAACTATCTTCTGAAAATGTTCGTTGTATTTTACACTTGCTGGAATAGATAAGAACCACCCATTTTCAACAATTTTTTTAACGAGTTTCATTCCTCCTGAAAAACAATGCATAAGTACTTTCTCTGCTTTTAGTCTCTCCAATACTTCAATGCATACTGTTTCTGCATTTCTTGAATGCACTGCAATACATTTATCTAACTTCATTGCTAGTTTAATAAATTTCTCAAAAATCATAACCTGTCTCTCTAGTTCAACACTCTCTTTTAGATCAATCCCGACTTCCCCAATCATTACAATATTATCTTTATTCTTCTCTATAAACTTAATTTCTTCATCAATTTCCTTATTAGTCATAGATAATGCGTTTATTGGATAAATTCCCATGGCAGCTTTAATCTCCCTAAACTTCTCTCCCAGTTCAAGAATCTTCCTATTAGATTTAACATCAACCCCGTTATTTACTATTAAGTCAACATCTTTTTCCCTTGCCCTTTTTACAACATTTTCTATGTTATCATAAACGTCAATATGGCAATGTATATCTATGAATTTCATAAAATAATAAGGAATTATCTAATATAAAAATTATTCCGTATTATTTTTAAAGTAAAATTATAATCAACCTTTCTAAATTTTAAATTTACTTAATAATTTATAGCACTTTTTACATTGCAAAGCTAAAAAATGCGAAGAAATTATGATGTTCCCAAAGGTATATAAGTCCTCTCTTTGTTCATATTGTATGAAAAAGAAACAAACAATTTTTGTAATTTTGCTCATTTTAGGGCTTATCTTAGTCTTAAATTTTGTTTCATGGGCAACACCAAATGTAATAAATGAATCTCCCTCTAATCAATTTTCTTCTTCAATTTTATCAAATCTAATACCTTTATTTACTGGAGTAATCATAGTTGGAATGGCAGCAATTTGGATCTTTGTAGTAATGAAACATTAATAATTTCCATAACATAAAAACCTCTTTAAGTACTTAAAAACATCAAGAATTGTTTTTAGAAATATTCTTTAATTAATTAAAAAGAAAAAACCATTCTTGAGTGTGCTCAAGAACCCAAACACTACTCCCCCAAAATGAATAGGGTGTTCTTGACATTAATAAAACTTCCCCAAAAACTTTATTAACCCTTCTTCCTAAATACCACGATGGCAAAAGGAGTTACAGATTTAGATCAAAAAAGTTTTGATAAATTTATCAAAGAAGATAAAGTAGTGGTTGATTTTTGGGCGACTTGGTGCGGTCCATGTAAGATTTTATCCCCTGCTGTAGAAGAAGTTGCTTTAGAGATGAAAGACAAAGCAAAATTCGCAAAAGTTAATGTGGATGACAACCTCGATCTTGCACAAAGATTTGGAGTAATGTCCATTCCAACTTTAATATTTTTCAGAGACGGTAAACAAGTAGATAGAACTGTTGGAGTTGTCTCCAAAGAAGAAATAGAAAAAAGAATAAAAAATATAAAATAAAAATAATTATTAAAATTTTTCATTAAACATAAATTAATAAACATGATTCTCATTGAAATTAAATTTAATTATGAACAAAGAAAATATAGAAAGACTAACTCAAGAAATAACGCAACTAGTTTATGCAGTATTATCGAATCCTAAAAATTTAGGAAAAACAAAGATTCAAATTCCTATTAAAAGAAATTATAATGTAGATGATGGTTTTAGCATATCTATAGAAGGCAAAGGAGATGTGTTTTTTACAAGAGAGGGACTAAAAAAAGATTCCCCCCTAGAATGCAATTTTTTTCCAAATAATGATAAAGCATATTATTTAAGAAGTAAAAATGATTAATTATTTAAAATTAAATTCACCTAAAAAGTTTCTTGTGTTCAAATCCTACTGACCCCGACAGGATTCCTGAAAGTTCACAAGAACTGAGGGCACAGAGAATTTTAAACTTAAAATTCTCTGGATGTTCAAATCCCTATTTTGTACTGACCCCGACGGGATTTGAACCCGCGACACCTAGCTTAAAAGGCTAGTGCTCTACCAAGCTGAGCTACGAGGCCATTAAAATTAAGAGATAAAGTTCATTTTTAAATGCTTCTTCTCAATATCTAAATCTATAAAAATACTTTAAACCATTCCAGACTATGAGAAATAATCAAAATATCGAAGAGTATATACGCGATCATTTAAGTAATAAATTTGGAAATAAATTCTTATCTAGAACTAAAATCCCAAGGACTGAAGATTTATCAAAATACTCCACAGGGCATTTAAGAGAAAATAACCCTTTATTATTCACATATTCTGAATTTTTTAACGATAGTAATATATTTTATGGAAGAAGAATCAAAGATATTGAAAATTTAATAGGCATTAAAAGAGAACTCGTTACTAGCCTTTCTAAACTCATTGGGTTAAGGCTTTTCATAGAAGATAGATCTTATAAACTTTCTTCTCTAGCTGAAGAACCAAAATGCCTTTCCCTAACCATTAAATCTTCTAACAAACATCATCATTCCGTAGAATGTAAAGATTTTTCTTATAAATGTGTTCCTTTAAGCATTGAAAAAGATTCCTCTCCCGCTGAACTTTTAAATCTGATGTTAAATGCATGCTCTCCCTATGAAGCCTCATTATTCGATCCAAATATTTAATGAAGTAAACAACTATAGCTCATGAGCCAAGTCTGCTCTAAATTTTGCACCTATTCTCTCTAATAATTTAGGATTTTCTATTATGGAAGCACCCACACTATCTTTTGTTTCATTATCTTTAATTATTTTATAAGCTCTAAGAGGAGATTCTCCAGGAACAGTAGGATGATCATCTTCTCTAAGAAGATATTTTCTCCTCCCTAAATTTACAACTACATCCAGTTTTTGATTTCCGACATGGCCAGATATTCCAGTATAATTATCTATCCTTATATTAGTCATAAATAGTAAAGTAAAATAAGATATATAAACATTTTTATGTCTTAATTATCCAAAGATAACACACATTTAAATATTTCCGGGTAAGTATAAAGCATCGACGAAAGGTTTAAATATTGGATATACTTAGTATATCCT
>CAYHPN010000009.1:0-42471 GCA_964358765.1 Candidatus Woesearchaeota archaeon
CTACAAAAATGTTTATTTTAGCTCATTTTTGCTAGAAAATTTGCCAACTGTCAAAAGGTGTTGAGTAAAAATAATTAAATTTTTAATCAAATTGACTTTGTTGAAAATTACTATTTATCCCGAACTCGCCTAGTGGCGAAGTCAAGTTAATGCCTTGCTAGACAATTACATGCTGGTGCATTGTTAGTAATTTATTCGAAAGTAAATTTCTCATAAATTTTATTTTGGTTGAATTCACTTCAAGCAAAATAACTCTCTTTCCATAAACTTGTTTAAAGTTTATATACCTCAAGTTAATAAATTAAAAATTCCACCAATTTTTTTTAATTGGCAGCTTTGGCTTTCCTTCATTTTCAATGTTTTTATTATAATATTTATCGAGTGTGTTATCTGAATCAATTATTTTTTGTGCATCAGAAAAATTTTTTGAAAAATTTTTTGGATGCTCGGGAATAGCCGCTCTTTGCAAAGCGGGTTTTTCAACGTTCCAGACATAATTAAACTTATTTTCTACTAATCTTGTTTTAATCTCTGGGCATTTCAAGCTTAAGAATTTCTCATACATTATTTCAACATTTTCCTCACATACAAAATCATGCTGTCTGAATCCTCCGCCAAAAGTTTTTGGAATATGCATAAGCTCATGAATAATTACTTTGTCTTGATCCTTCTTAGATAATTTCTCAAATTTCTCCAAAAATTCAATTGCATAATGCGCTTTAACTCCAATTGTTTTTTGCATTAACTTTCCAATTGTATGACACCTTGCTAGTGTTCTTTTTGTTGAACTACCATAACTCCTAAAACATTTTACTCTTTCCTTATCTATATGAGCTAACTCCAAGATTCGAATAATCTCATTCATTCTCATTTGCAAATCGTCAGCATGTTCGTATTTCATTTCTCTATAATCTCCTTTTTAAAAATATAAATTAAATATTAATTTCAATTAACTTGCTTCTGCTTTTAGGATTCTTAATCTTTATTGCTTTATAAGATATATTAAATTCTTTTGCAAGCAAATTAATTAGTTTTTTGTTTGCTTTCCCATCCTCCGCTTTTTCTTTTAACCTTATATAGTACTCTCTTGGCGAAACCTCTTCTATACTCTCTTCTTTTGATCCAGGTTTAACTCTAACTTTAATTATCATGAATATAATATATTAGTTCTCTATTTAATCATTTCCATATTCATACCTAGAAGTATGATAAAGTTTAAATACCAATTCATACTTTAAGAAATATGATCATGAAAAGAAAGATTGGAGAGCGAGGCCAAGTAGTAATTCCTAAAGATATACGAAAAATACTAGGAGTAAGATCTGGTGAAGAAATAGTATTTGAAATAATTAATAATAAAATAGAAATTAAATCAGAAATTGATCCTGAAAAATTTTTAGAAGATTTCTTTGACACGCCAAAATTAAAAAAGAAATTATCAACTAGAGAAATGAAAAACATTATTTTAAGTCAATATGATGAAGAAATACATTGATACGAATATCTTTTTATATCCTTTATTATACGAAGATGAAAAAGCAAAAGTATGTAAAAGTATTCTTTTAAAAATAGGAAAAAAAGAGATTATAGGTATCACTTCTTTTCTAACATGGGATGAAGTGGTTTATAGTCTAAAGAAATTACTTGGAAGAGATATTGCTATTAAAGAAGGTAGAAAATTTCTAAAAATTCCAGAGTTAGTTTTTGTAAGGACAGATGAAAATATTATTTACAAATCTCAGGAATTAATTGAAAAATATAATATTAATCCGCGAGATGCAATTCATGCAGCGACTTGTATATTAACTTCAGCAAATGAATTGCTCACTGATGATTCCGACTTTGATAAAATTAAAGAAATTAAAAGAGCATCAATTTAAAATCCTAATTCCTTTTTAACATTTCCAAGAGCTTCAATCACATTGCAATAATGTTCATCTTCCTTTACACCTAATTCTTCTATTCCCTTTTGAATATCTCCTCTGTTTATCGATGCAGCAAAATTATCTTTCTTCATCACTTTCTTAACGCTCTCAGCGTCCATGCCAGAAAAATTCTCAGGCCTAACCTTTGCTAAAGCCATAATCAATCCACAAAGCTCATCTACAGCAAAAAGTGTTTTTGACATTTTATTATATCTTTTTATTCCAGTTTTCTCATTATGAGATAAAATAGATTCAATGATTCTTTCATCGTACTCGTGTTTACGCAATTCCTTGCAACCCATTATAGGATGTACATTGATATCTGGATACTTTTCATAATCCATATCATGCAATAGGCCGCACGTCCACCATACATCTACGTCATCTGCCTCAACATCAAACACTAAAGCATATTTTTCCATAGCAGCCCCAACAGCTATACAATGTTTCCTCAAACTATCACTTTTAACCCATTCATACAACAAAGCCAATGCTTCCTCTCTTGTTTTCATTTTCCAATTTATAGATATTTTACTTGATATTAGTTACTCTCGTGTAAAATGTCTTATTAGAGAATTTACGCATAAAAACAACTAAATCATGCAAATTCTCTATAATATTTAAGTTTTATAAAGTTTCCTACAATCTACATTAACTGTACTTTCCATCTAATAAAAATAAAAATCTCGGCGCACGTTGGCGCTACCGCGCCAACATTTATTGTAGCTATTTATTCAATTCGTTAGAAGCACAAGACAAGTTAATGCCTTGCTAGACAATTACATGCTGGTGCATTGTTAGTAATTTATTCGAAAATAAATTTCTCATAAATTTTATTTTGGTTGAATTTACTTCAAGCAAAATAACTATCATTCATAAAGTGTTTAAACTTTATATACAAAAATTTATAACATTAATTCTCTATATTTTTTGTTAGTATATAACGCCTAAATCCCTCAAATTATCCTTAAGTTCTTCTAATTGAGTAAAGTGAAGAGCATGAAATCCTAATCTAGAAGCAGTCAAAATATTATCTTTATTATCATCAATAAATACACATTTATTTGCTTCTACTTTCAGCCTATTTAGCATTTTAAGATATATTTTTTCATCAGGTTTTGCCATCCCCATGTCAGATGATACAAAAACATTTTCCCTCAGTATTAATTTAGCTAATCCCCATTGAGGGTATAATTTCCAGAACGCATCTCCAAAATTACTTAACAACACTATAGAATAATTTTTCTTCAGACTTGAAGCAAATTCCTGAACCTCTTTTTTGGGAATATAACTCTCAAGATGCACTTGTGCAAATTTATCAATGTCATGTTTTAAATTTCCCTCTCTCAAGAATTTGTAATAAAATTCTCTCTGAGTAATTTTTCCTTCATCTAATGATAAAACAAATTTTCCAAGAATCTTTTTTTCCTCTTCAATAGAAATTCCCAAGAATTCACTGACTCTACTATAAGTTCTCTCTTCATCATTTGTTGTCAATACTCCATTGTTATCAAAAATAATATGAGTTATCATTTTTAAAATTAAATATTAATGTATTTAAACTCTATTAAATTTTAAATTAACTCCTCTAAATTATTTTTCTTGAAAATATTTTTACTGTAGATTTTTCATGGATTCTACCTAAATAATTCCTTTTTAAATTAATTTAAAAGTAGTAACATAATAGGAAGATTTAAATAGGTATGACTTTCTCCTACTTTATAATAAAATGAAAGAAAAAATAACAATTTCAGTTGAAGGATCGCTATTGGAAAAAGCGCAAAAAGAAATTGTAGAAGGGCAATTCAGAAATCGTTCCCATATTCTTGAATATGCATTAAAAAAATTACTTAGAGAGGTTGAAAATGGTAGCTAAAATAGCAATATTTGGTTCAGCTGATCCAAATTTAAAGGAGAAACATATAAATCAAGCTTATAAATTAGGAGAAATAATTGGAAAGGCATTCGGAAATAAAGTTGAGCTACTTACAGGAGCATGTATTGGCCTTCCTCAAACAGTTTCTTCTATTGCGAAAAAAGGAGGAACAAGAATCAGAGGATACTCTGGAGAAACTTCTTTAGAGGCTCATAATAAAAACCCAAATTATGTAAATCCTTCAGACCTTGACGAATTAATTTTTTTAGAAGAAAAAGACCGTCAATTAAATGGTTTCACAAACAGAAGTCTTAATATGATTAAAGATGCACAAGCACTTATCTATTTAGGCGGAAGAACAGGAACTGCAACAGAATATTTTGCCGCATATGATGAAGCTCCACAAAAACCCATGTATGTTCTCCTAGGAGCAGGAGGAATTAGTGATAGAATAAAATGGCTGGGAATTAAAAAACTTAGAATAGGAAAAATATTCAAAACTCTCTCTGCGTTCGATTTAGCTGTAGAATTAGATAATGATTTTAACATATCAGATTTTCAAAATGATCCAAATAATTTTATAGTAGAACCCATTGGCCCTTTATCATGGACACAATTTGCCTATGACCATCCAGGCAGAAGGAAAGTTATTTTCAAAGATTAATCATTTTACCATAATCTCTAAGCCGTCTCGATGTTGCAATACATAATCTTTCCCAACAGCCTTCTTGCTTTTCACATGAACTGCCTTTACAAAGTTATTTCCGATATCACTATGCAATCTAAATGCGAAGTCTAAGGCAGTTGAATTAGGAGGCATTAAGAAGCAATCAGGCAAAACATTCCCTTTCGAATCTGCCAATTTATCTCCAGCAGGAAAAATTGCAATATATTTCAAAATATCAAAAACTACCTTATTTAAGACTTCTTGAATTCCAGTGCTTCCGTATTCTTTAAGGAAGTCCCTTATTTTTTCAAGCGCTTGTTTTTGTTTATCGTTTAAATCCTTAATAATTATGAAATCATTTGATCCAGGAACATAATATATCAACCCATGTTTATCTGCTTCTCGTAATGCTAACTCCCCTTCGGCAAAACAAGGAATGATTTCATAATTATATTCTTCTCTTAACTTCTCTAAATTTTTCTTAGAATTTTCTCTATCCATTTTATTTGCAGCAATTATCATTTTCTTTGTAAATTTTCTAAGTTCCTGTGCAAATCTAAAAACTTCTCCTTCAGTCCATGATGAAGGTTTTTCGCTGTCAAATTTTCCATATAATAGAACATGTTTTACATCGTCAGTATTCACTTTAAGTCCAGAAAATTGCTTTTGAACAGATTCAGCAAAATTCTCTTTTTTCATTTCAGCAGTCCTGGCAAAAACTTTCCATACTTTTGATAAAATCCCTTTATACCATAAATCTAATTCTCTCTCAATTACTTTAATATCATTTCCAGGATAATAATTTTCAGTTGGTTTTCCTTCTGCATCCGTTTCCCCGGACATATCTACAACCTGAATAAAGGCGTTCGCTCCAGCCAAGTCATTTAAAAATTCGTTACCTAGTCCCTTTCCTTCACTTGCCCCTTCAACAAGTCCTGCAACATCTATTAAATCAAAAGGCACAAATCTCCATTTTCCTTTTACTCCATCCGCATCTTTTACAAACCCTTCGCGAGGATTACTTACTTTACCAAAATCAGGAGCAAGATCAATTAATTTAATATAAGCCATAGCATGATTTGGTTTTATTGTCGCAAAAGGATAATTTGCAATTAAGATATCAGAAAGCGTTGCTGCCTTAAACAAAGTACTTTTTCCCGTGTTAGGACGACCTACAATTCCTATTAACATAAAAACACAACAAAAATAGGATTAATAAATTTACTTGTTAAGAACTCTTTAAGAATAAATTCCTCTATGGAGTTATTAGTTCTTGAGATAATAAAGTGACCTCATTAAATTTTTTTACTTTTTTAGAGAAGTTTTCAATTGTTCCATTATTATCTATATAGTAATCAGCCATTTTAAAACATCCTCTAACATCCTGCCCAGCTCCCTCTAAATGTCCTGCCCAGTCCCTTCCATTCTGAACCCAAAACTCCTCCCAGTTTTTAGGATCACCTTCTCTTTTTCTCTTTCTTAACCTATCAAACCTGCATTCCTCTAAAGCATCTATAGCTACAAGTTTTGAATTTATATGACTTGAAAGCATTTCCATATATTGGGAGGGATATCTAAAACCATCAATAACATAATTTCTTCCTGCAATAAAATGGCTTGAAATTTTTTTAACTAGTATATCTCTAAGCTCATAGCCAAGCCTTTGCAATGCTTCTCTATTTTCAGCAATTCCTCTGATCTTAAGTTCTTCTCTTACTTCGTCTCCAAATGCTAATTTAGTATATCCTATTTCCTCCAAAATACTACAAAAAGTTCCTTTTCCAGAACCAATTGTTCCTGTTACTCCAATTATCATACAACCTCCTTAAAACAATTGATAAATGAAAGAACTTTCTCAACTTCCGCTTTTAATTCTTCATTACTTCCTTCATTAATTATACTAAAATCTGCCATTTTAAATACATCTTTATGTCTCTGTCCATGCTCCTCTTGCCCAATTCCTAAATCTCTTTCTTCAACTTTTTTAAATTCCTCAAAAACAAGTACATCGTCCTCTCTCTTTCTAAGTTTAACCCTTTCAAATCTTTTCTCTATTGTGGCATCTACTTTTATAAGAAAAAAATCTTTTAATTTTTTTAATTCTTCAACTTCTCCAGGATTGCGTATATTCCCAACAACATAATTCTGCCCCTTACTAAAATTTTTCATTATCTTTTTAGCAATTACTCCATTTCCTTCACGCTGTCTTAGCTCATCCCCCAAGTCTTGTAAATTCTTTCTGCTTATTTCAATTCCTCTTTTTTTGGCTTCTTCTCTTAAAATATCTGAAAAAGCAAACCATTTGTAACCTTTACTCATTAAAATATCTGCAACACTATCCGTTCCTGCAGCAATTGGACCACTCACACCTATTATCATAACTTTTTATTAAAACCAAACTTTAAATACATTTTTTGTTTGTAATATAACAATTAAACACCTTTTATTCTCCATAATTTCTTGCCAATCGTTACAAAACTGAACAATTGCTAAAAACCAAACTTTAAATATCTTCTTTTCTCACTTTTTCTGATCTTGTAGCTCAGCCCGGTTAGAGCACCGCTCTTATATGAGCCTTGTTCCCTAAGAGAACATTGTTTTTCATCGAGCTTCGAAGAAAGGCGGGGGTCCTGGGTTCAAATCCCAGCAAGATCATGGTAACTATATAGTAATAACTAAAAAGAAAGATTTATAAAGTTAAGAATTATTCTTTTATCATGGCATTAGAATTAGAAACAGAAGTTATGAGAGATATAGGTTTGGGAAATCATTATAATTGGTTTAATGGTAGTGGTTCTTGCAGAGGAATTAGGCAAGAAGCTGCTAAAAAATTACCAGAGGCTATTAAAAAAAGGTATGAAAAAGGTGAGAGTATTGCAGAACCAGATGGACAATTATGTGCAACTTTAACTCAAATAGCACAATCAAGCGATACAGGCGAGTATTCCCTAACAAAAACATGGGAAGCGGCCTCATATATAATCGCAGAGCATATTCATCAAGCAAAAGCAACTCCTGAAAAAAGAAAGGAAGCATATGCGAGTATGTTAAAATATCTGCAAGAACATTATTTAGATGGTAGAAGAGATAATTTTTCTAAAAAAGGATTTAGATAAATCTCCACAGCTGTCAAAGTGGGAAAAAGAATTTCTAAAATTCAACTTAATAGGAAGTATTAGTATTATAATACCGAAGATAATTATCACTCCTTAAATAAGTATAATTAATTTATTAAAATATCGATTATCTTTTTATTCTCCTCGTAAAAAGTGTTCTGGGCTAATTCCAATCCTCTGGGTTCAAATCCCAGCAAGATCATGGTATCATGCCATCTTGATGGCATGGATCTTGATGGTGTAAAAAAATTAACTGTCAGATTTTTTAAAGACCAGCAAGATCATCGTAGCCCAGCATTAGATATTTCTAAAATACTTAAATTAAATTATAGATTTCCAAAGATGGTGGAAATAATTCTTATAATTCTTTGCAATTGAAGCATTTTGAATAACCGTAGCAAAAAAATCTTCATCCCATAGTATATTTGCTACTTTATCTCCATAAATAGCTATATGATGGGGGCTTTTAAAAATTAAAGGCAATGTCTTGTATTCATAAAACTGTAAGTCTTTTAATTCCTTTTTTGTCTTTTTCTTAAATATTTCCATGAGAGTTCCCTCCTGAATTAAGTCATGCCACATTACCTTTTTCTTTATTCTTCTATTATTGTAATGAATTGTAAAATAAGGAAGTTTTTTTTCAATATCTCCACCCCCTCCAATAAAAAATACTTCTTGATAATTAAGCATATCCTCAGCCACAGAAATAAGACCATCTTTTCCTCTAAAAAGCGTTGCATTCATAGCAGGACGGTGATTTTTATAAGACTCGATTAGAGAAGGCATTTGATTATCAAGTTCTTTTTTAATTTCTTTAAGTTGATTTTCTCTATCTACCACAAAATTAAAAAGTACATTAGGATGGCTAGTTTGATAAGTTCTTTTGTTTTTTTCAATATTAAAACTTACTAGTCCTTTTTTTATTAATTTATTTAGAATATCTTGTAAATTATGTCTTTCTATACCAGATTGCTGGTGTAGATTATTTAATGATGAAGATCCCAACTTAAGCAATTCCTGATAAACTTTAACTTCTCCATTTGAGAAACCTATTTTATGTAATAAAATTAAATCCATAACAAATTAAATAAGCATAAATTTATAAACTTTGGTATTGTATAGTACCACTAAAATTTAAATGTGGTCATTAAAGAAAATCTATATGACAAATAAAATCAAAATGTTAGCTAGAAAGATAGGCAGTATTATGGAGAAAATTTTAGAAGAAGGAGAAGAATTTTCTGGGATAGTTACCGAAGTTTTAGAAGGCAGAGATAATCTTACTGGAAGTTTAACTTTATATACTATTCAAGGAATAGATAAAGTTTATTTTGGAGGAATGAAAGGATGGAAAAAACAAATAAAAATTGGAGACCAAATTCAAGGAAGGGTTAAATCTATAGAATCTGGAATGTTTGGTGAAGTTTATGGAGTTATAACTTATACGTTAAATGAAAAAGGAGAAAGAAAATATTGGCCTATTATTTCTAAATACTCCATAAATAACATTTCTTAAAGATAAAAGATTTAAATATATAAATCAACTAAAAAAATTATGGAAGAGGTATATTTAGACACGTCAATGATATTAGAACCTTATAGTGTTGCATTAAAAAGTAATAAAAGAGAAAATACTTGGGTAAAATATTGCAAGTGGTTAATGAATTATGGAATAGACCGAAAGAAAATAAAACCATTTATATCTTGTTTAGTTTTAGGAGAAATATATAAAAGAATTTTAAATTGTGAACCAAGCGATAAACTTAATGATGCAAGAGAAGAAATAAACTCATTTATTAAAAAATGTGAAATCTTGCCAATAGATACTACTGCTCTAGAAATTGCAGAAAGAATAGCAAAAAACAATCCTAGAATAAAAAACCACTATGATGATATTTTGCATTTTGGTATTGCAATGAGCCATAAAAAGTCTTTTTTCAGTATAGAACTATCAATTTTAGATATGAGAGACATTCAACTTGAAAGTAAAAAATTAGGGCTAAAAATAATAGATAAAGATTTCCTTCTTGAAAACACAGACAATAAAAGGATTTAGTGCGTTATTAAAGCCCCTTCTGTTTTCTTAATATTCTCCTTTAATTTCTCTTCCTCTTCACGAGTTATATCGAACTCTATAAAAAAGGTATTTTCCTTTATTTTCTTCTTCGTACTTATCCTTTTCTCGGTTATCTTTTCCATAAATTGTATAATAATAACTCCTATATAAATATTGCTGCCTCCGCTCTACGCCAAAGGGTGTGCTGGGCTAATTCTTAACCTCTGGGTTCAAATCCCAGCAAGATCATGGTTTATGCATCTATGCATAGATCTTGATGGTGTAAAAAAATAACTGTCAGATTTTTTAAAGACCAGCAAGATCATCATATCTCAGCCCATATAATTATTGTACAGGTCAGCATATTGTACAATACTTCAGAAAGTTTTTTATAGCGTAAGTTTATGTGATTTCTATGACAGTTGAGAGAATATTACTAATAGATGATGAATCTGATATTAGAGCTATTGCTAGTAAATTTGCCTCAAATAGAGTTGACATTCCAGATACACTAAGCAAGGCTGAGGAAAATTTAAAGACAAGAAAATACGATGTTATATTGCTTGACAACAATTTTAAATATTATTACTCGCAAAGAGAAAATTATAGTGGTATAGACTTGTACAGAGCATTAAAGAACGGTGAGCTTGGAGAACTAAATCAAGAAACTTCGGTTTTTGGTATAAGTAATAAAAATATGCCAGACGTTTTAACTAATTTTGGCAAACCTTACAATGAAAAAGAACTAAAAAGTATCTTAGAAAGAGTAGATGAAATTCTCTCCGCTAAATAATCATTTTTTAATTCTACTTAGCATAAATCTTAACATTTAAACTATTAATTTCTAAATTAGGATTACTTAAAATTAATCCGCCTTTTGAAACATCACAGGAAACTTCTCCCATAGTAATATTTTCCTTAATACAACCATAATAGTAAGTCATTACCTCTCCCTTTAGAAATGATTTATAATCTTCTTCTCCACTTACAAATAAAATACTTACTGGGTATTCGCCTTTAAAATTAACTCTTATTTGACGTACTATCGTTGATAATTCCAATGGCAAATATATTGCATCATTACTCTTTAGACTATAAGTATTATCCAAGATTAAAATTTCTTGTTCCATTTCTTTAATCACATTTCCAGTTTGTGTACTATCATCACTAAAAGAAAATAAAAAAGCAATAAATATTATCCCAAATAAAATATAAATAATTGCCTTATTATATTTATTCATAACTAAATAAATGTTCAAGTTTATTTAAAACTTTATAAGTATTTGTTCATGCCCTAATAACCTAAGCAATAGTGTAGCTTCTAAAAGCGAGTCATTACTAATTTATTATTGTTCCATAATCTTACATAAATCATATACTATCCAACAATTAATTTTTTAAATGCTCAATTTCAAAGATAATATTAAATGACTAATCAATCAGATTTTGAAAAAAGATTAGAAGCAACAGAGCTTCTAAATAGAGGGTATATACAAGAAGAAGATATTATGTTTAAACTACACAACTATACTTTAGTAAGATATGCTCTTGATCCAAAGACCCCTCCAGGAACTACTTATGTCCTAAAAGAAGTAAAAGTTATTTCCACGGATTCTACAGAAGATTGGAGAAATGAACTGGACAGTAGATTTAATAAGATAAAATAAATCAAAACCCAAAAACCCGTCACATTTATAAATGATATTTTCTTTAGATAGAAATCAAAAAGAGGAAAAATGGTAAAATCTAGAAAACATAAAAAACAAAAATATAAAGTAACTAGAATATCTGCAAGAAATAAAAAAAGAGAGAATATTCCAAGAGGAATTGCAATCATAGGTTTTATCCTTAATTTCTTATTTCTCCCAGGTTTAGGAAGCATCATTGCGGGAAAAACAAAAGTTGGAATTTGGCAGGTTATACTATTTTTTATTGGGGGAATTGGTTTATGGTTTAATTATCTTTTCTTCGGTATTTTAGTAATTGCAGTATGGATCTGGGGCTTAGTTTCCGGTCTAGAAATGCTTAGAGAAAGCAGATAAATATAATTAATTTATTCTTGAAATAATTTTACTTCTTGCAAATAACTAGAGCATACTCGTTAGCTTCATCTTTCACTAATTCGACCTCTCTAAAATACATCTTGCAGAATTCTTCTAATTCTTTTTCATAATATTTATACAATATCGCAACAACAAGTTCATCTCCTGCTTTAAATTCCACTTTCTTACCTTTATAAGTCAAAACTATATCTTTCTTTATTCTATAAAATGTCTCAAGTCTCCCATTTGCAAACCTTGCATCATACTCTACATCTTTAATATTGATGCCAAATCCATCTATTAAATGATCAAACCATTCCTTAAACAGAGCGCTTTTGTAATTCTCTAAATTTACAAATCTTTCTCCGGTCCTTATTCCATTACCTATAACTAAAAAATCTCCCTTATACATCGCCTGGCTTAAATTAAACAAATAATCATGTAGTTCAAAGCTAGCCAAAATAGAGCCTAGTAATAAAATTACATTTTTTGAAAATTTCTTATTTTTAACCATCGTTACAACTTGATCTAGCGATCTAAAATCAGCTATAACGCTCCTGCATTCTAAAACATTCTTAAGTTTAGAATTCATAATATTTTTTAATGCCATATCTGCTAATTCCTTACTTACATTTACAGAACAAAAACTGCAATTTCCTTTCCCTTTTAAAGAATCAATAAGAATCATTGCCTTGCTTCCATCTTCACATCCCATGTCAATAAGATTAAAATTAATATTTAACAAATCTTTTGTAATACTTTGAGAATGCTTTTTCAATAGTTCGGTTTCTATTTCTATTATTGTCTTTACATATCTTGGATGTCTTCGGAGTTTAAGAAAGGATTTCACAAGTCCAGGAGTCATATAAAGTAAACTCCGATTAGCTACATCCCAAACCTTTCTCCCATCTTTTAATTGAGAATAGCCGTTCTTTATAAGCTCCTCAAATAATGCATCTTTTAACTCCATATAAAGAGAACACTTTCATCATTTTTATGTCTTTTGTTTTTTATTACTCACTAATCAAGGTAACAATTATCCGCTTCCCTCACTAATTAATGAGATTTCGCTAGTTATTCGTTTATATCTTAATCTTAATTCGTCCTCATCATTATTGTTGCATTTCAATAATAATCGTTTTCAACAATAACATTTAAAAGACATCTTTTTCTCTTCAATCTATTGCCCTTGTAGTCTAGTGGTCAAGGACGAGGCCCTTTCGCGGCCTAAACCCGGGTTCAAATCCCGGCAGGGGCATATAATTTCGCCGACATGTAATATACCCGGCATATAATTTCGTTAAGTTAGTAATTGGTTGGTCGTTTATAGGGTCGAATTATCTCTCTGATTATCCAGATTTTTTTATTGAAAACTTACTACGCTATTGATTATTTGAATTTCTATATATTTACCAATAATTAATACTCTTAAAATTAGATAAAAAATCTCCGTTACACAGATCTCTTTCTATTCATATAATATTTTCTTCTGTTTTTATCTTGATGTTTTCTTGGATTTTTTCTTTTCTTTTTCATCCTCGACTATTATTACATATGCTTTCTTTCCTATGTATTTACTGGAGCAGGGAATCTTGCCTCCTGTTCCATGGGGAGTTACCTCTTTTTCAAAGAAATCAATTATATTATTGTCTGTTAAAGTTAACATGTTGTTTTTAATTTCTATCTTTTTCATAGAGCTCTAAAGAGCTATTTATATTTAAATGTTTCTACAACATAAAATAGCTTAACTTAATGACATTGCAGGGGCAGTTTGTTCATCGTAGCGAGAAAGCCCGCAACCATTGTGAGGAGCTTCGCAGCAAGAATGAATCAAACTTAATAAATCTAAAATTATTACTTGCTAGGTTCTATTCCGGGAGAATATTTAATTCTATCGGCATCGCTGATCTTCCCCGCTTGATTAAGTTGTACTAAGTGTTGATCCATAGTAATCATTTTGAATTTAGAATGAGTTTGTATAGTGTTAAAAAGATATTGATATTTTCCTTCCCTTATATTGTTCTTTATCGCACTAACCCGTGCATTCATAACTTCCATCGCTAATGTTCTCCCTTTCCCTTTTTGATAAGGAATAAGTTTTTGAGATAAAACGTATGCAAGATTTGCTGCTAAAGCTTCTCTTACATGAGTTTGTTCTTCAGGAGGAAAAAGATCAATATATCTTCTAGTGGTTTCTGCAGCGCTGCCTGTATGTAAGGTTGAAAAAACCAAATGTCCAGTTTGTGAAGCTTCGAGTGCATGCTTGGCGGTTTCTTTATCTCTAATTTCCCCAATAAGAATTATATCAGGGTCTTGTCTAAGAGAATATTTTACTCCTTCTGCAAATGATGAAACATTTACTCCAAGTTCCCTTTGGGAAATAAGGCTCTTCTTAGGCGTGTAAACATATTCAATAGGGTCTTCAATAGTTACAATGCGATCTCCTCTTGTCATATTAATTCTCTCTATCATTGAAGCTAAAGTTGTAGTTTTTCCAGAACCTGTTATTCCCGTAACTAAAACCAATCCTTCTTGTAAATCAGTTATATCTGTCCAGACATCATAAGGGAAACCCAATGTAGAAACTTCCCTTATCTTAGATTGAATGACTCTAAAAGTAAGATATGGGCCATCATTATCTGCTCCCGCATTAACCCTAAATCTCTGCTTATCTCCGTTTATGTCTATCTCTAAAGAAAAGTCCAAGTTTTTATGTTTATCAAAATAAACTTGCTGAGTTTCTCTTAAAGCACTTTTGATAACTCCCCCCATTAATTCCTTATTTAGAACTTGAGTTTCCAAAGGAATAAGGTTGCCTTCAACCCTCATTATTGGAACACTTCCTATCTTAAGATGAAGATCGGAAGCATTTTCCCGAACTGCATTTCCAAGCAGTTTCTCCAAATGAAATCTTTCCATATAAAT
Organism: Candidatus Woesearchaeota archaeon; assembly: GCA_964358765.1. Lineage (GTDB taxonomy): Archaea > Nanobdellota > Nanobdellia > Pacearchaeales > GW2011-AR1 > UBA73. The sequence goes on from CAYHPN010000009.1 coordinate 14,608, forward strand.
GCACTCTATGTTATCTATATAAATATTTATTTGTTTACCTGCTAGATATTTAAGAATTTACAACATTAGAAAGGTTTTTATTATACCCTTTACTGTCAAATCTATGAAAGCAGTGAATGACTTTCTTATAGAGAAATGCACAGAAAAAGACTCTGAAGAAATAAGAGAAATTTCTAAAGCTAATAATTATTTCAATCCAGATTATGATAATAAAAAAGAAACGGGCTTTACAGGAACAGTTTTTAGTAATGAAACTGTTAAGAAGATTTTAAAGCAAGGATTTTCCTCTAAAATGACTTTTAATGGAAAAATTCTAGGTTATATCCTGGGAATAGACGAAAAAGCCTATAAAGAAGTGTTTGGTGAAACTTCAGAAGAACTTCTAAAAAGTTTTTTAGGTAAAGAAGAAAAATCGAAAGAGAAAATTATTTATGGTTGTCAAGCTGCCGTCCGTTCAGAGTTTAAAGGGCGTGGAATTGCCAGAGAGTTATTTTCAAATGCTATAAAAGACTGGAAAAGCAAAGGTTTTGATACATTTTATGGAGAGATTGCAAGCCATAACACAGATTCAATAAGTTATTGGAGCCACTTAGGACTGCAAAAAACAGGGGAAAGAAATTGGCCAACAGGAGTTTATTTCAAAGGATGCGATGAAAAATGGATAAAAGAAAACTATGAAAAATTACAGTCAATAAAAGACAAAAGAATTGATGATAAACTATTATCCGCCTTAAAGATTTTCTTGTTTGAGTATAAATTATAATTATTATTGAATCATTTTAAATATCTTTAACATTAGGATCTATATTTCTATAAGCTTTTTTTGACTGGGCATAAAGGCTGATTTTTCCTCTTAATGCCTCGCAATACTCTCGGCCTTTATTTCGTTCAATACTTTCAAAGAAGTCATTAACTCCCTCCCCAGTCAACCCACTATCTTCCATTAAAAGAAATTGTGCTAGTCCTTCTCTAACATTAATTTTACCTTTTGACATATATATTAATGCAAGATAAAGTATTTAATTTTTTCTATTTTAATCCAAAATTCTCTTTTATCTTTGCTAGCCTTTGTCTATAAATTTCTAGAGAATTATCTTCAACACCTAAAATATTTATCTTAATATCAAGAGCTTTGAGTAGACTTTTATCAATTTCTTTAGCGTGATACCTTCCCCTGTCAAGATTTCCTTCTTTTAGATCATTCTCTAATTTCTCAAAGTGTAGTTCTATTTCTTCTTTTAGACTTTCAATTCCTTTCTCTACTCTTTTAATTCTTTTAGCCATTTTTCAGTTAACCTAATTAAAGGATATATTTCTTCAGCAGTCAAATTAATTAACTCTTTTTCATTCCTTTTTATCCTCAAATATGATAAATAAACTTTTTCTCCTATAATCTTTAAAAAATCTTCTTTATGATATTTCTTATTTGTAACAAGACTTTTAATAATATTTAATTCTCTTAATCTTAAAACAATAGAATAGATAATTCCATCAGGAACATTTATCTTCTTTTCTAGACATATATTTACAGTATCTTCATTTATTTTTAATATTCCCTTTATTTCATCTAAATATTTTACAAAACTAAGTTTTTTATTTTTTATAATATATTTTTCAATTAAATCTTTATTAAATAGAACATCATATTCATTAAGAAATGCAAGGTAATTTAGATTAATAAGATAATTTTTAGAAAAATTTTCTTCAGTTACAAACAATAATTCATAATTCTCAGAATTAATTAGTTTGTTAGTTTTTTGTGTAATAATTAAAATATCAATATCGCTATTTGCATCATTGTCCCCTCTTGCATAACTCCCATAAAGATAAATTCCTTTAATCTCCTCATTTAATTTTTGTTCTAAAATTATGTCTACAACTTTTTTTGTAATTTCTTCTTTTGATGGTTCTAATATTGTCACAACTACCTGTTTATTAAGCCAGCTTCTAGGCAACAAAACCCCTGCACTTGTCCCCACTTCCCTAGTTTGTTTAACAATTCTTTCCATATTATAATGTATTATAATGCATTATTTAAAGTTTACTACTTCATCCAGTAGATGAGCTTTTACTTGTAAAATGAGCTCATCTAAATTTTATCTTGTAAAAAAATCCAATTAACTTTTCACCCTGTGCTTCTTCCCATCAAGTTTGATTATATTAACGGTGCAAAATCAGAAAATAATTTTGAACTCTGAGAAATTATTTTCAATTATGTCTTATTTTTTCGTTGAAAAAATAAACAAATGTTCATCTACTGTTCATCCATCCGCGTTCCCAAGTTCTTACTTCTCCTTCATCAATAGAAACATTATATCTCTTCGCTCTGCGTTGAGAAGATCTCCTAAAAATAAATCCAAATAAAAATCCAAAAAACATCCCAGATAAATGTGCAATATTGCCAGTATTATTGATAGGATTCCCAGCCAAAAACCCTATTGCCCCTAGTACATCACCAGCAGCCCATATTATCCCAGCAATAAATATTGGCATAGGAAGTCCAAAAGCCCATACAACCATTAATGGTCTAACAATTATCAATGCTCCAATAACTCCAAATATCGCACCGCTTGCCCCAAGAGAAGAATTATAAAAATTTATGGAAATCAGATTAGCCAGTATCCCACTTACAATGAACACAATCAAAAATCGCTTTCCTCCAATGTAATTCTCAAGAATACTTCCAAAAAGAGCAAGTGCAAATAAATTGTAAAATAAATGCAATACGCCTGAATGTAAAAACACTGCACTCAAAAATCTCCATGGCTCGCTCCAAGATAATCCATTTAATACAAACATTTCTGTAAAACCATTAAACAAGACTTGTATTCCAAATATAACTATAATGAACAAACATAATTTTAGTGCGTAATATTTAAATTTCCTTTCCATACTAATAAAAGAATAGTGTAATATTTAAATTATAATATAAGATATTAAATTTTAGTACAAGTTGGTAGTGAGTTAATTTTATAAATAAACTGCTCCAGTGCCTAAAATGGAAAAATCCTTAAAACAAGAAATTGAACAAAGAATAAAACAATCTAAAGATAAAAAAATAAATGATAAAGCTTCTCTAGTAGCAAGAATACTTGGAACTAATACTCCTATTAATGAAAGAGATCAAGAAGGAAGTAATTCTTTATTCGAAGGAAAGGTATTGCATATAGAAGACTATTATTCGATTCTGAGAGCAGGAGATGGAGATTCTTTTGCTTGCTCAACCGAAATAAAATATCATGGAAATGTTGTGTATAAGCAAGGTGGAGGAACAGTATACTCTTATATTCCTGGCCCATGGGAAAGATCTTTGAATAGATTATATGAAGGGGCACTTGCAGAAGAAAAACTTATTCAAGCAAGTCAAACTCAAGAAAACAAAACCAAAAGAAGAAAAGATGAAACAGAAGAAAGAAAAAAGTGGGGTCTTTGATTTTTTAGATTTTTTTAGAAAATAAAACTAAGCAACTTTGGATGGTTGGGATTTCTGCGGCAAATAAATAGCTTCACTCTTTGGAACATGATATGCAAAATTTTGTCTCCCATAAAGAAGATCTTCATATTGCTCGCAAGTCATACTACGGCTAATTAACTTCCTTGAAATATCTACGCCTGCTGCATTAAATGCACATACTTCTACTTCCCAGTCAGGAAGTTCATATTTTTGACTGATATATTCACATATTCTTGAAGCTAAAGCGTCCCCTGTTTTTTCTGCAATTAAAGTTAACATACGAAATTCATCAAAATCTTTAACTATCCCACCAATATAATTTTTGCCGTGGTTTTTCTCCCATCTTTTATGTATTTTAGAATTAATATACGCATTTCTTACAATATCTTTTCCAATACCAATCCTTTCATTGAATAAAACTATTCTATTAAATTCATCATCTGCACCAGGAATTCTTAATCTATATTCTTCCCACAACTCACTCTCCAATTCATTTTTAGATTTTATATTAGCTGCAATCTTTCTTGCTACTCTAACTCTTCTCTCTAAATCTCTTGCAATATCTAATGCAGATTCAATTCTTTCCTTTGTATTTGACTGTGATTTCATAAAATTCAGATTTATTCTTCCTATTTAAATCTTTTCATTTGTTAGTATTATCAAGTTACAAATTTAATAAATTATATATCTTCCCACCTTATAGAAAAAGTATTATTAAAATTATTTTTATATTATCCCCTATTTACCTTCTGTCTAGCAAGTCCAACCAAAGTCTCATATCTTCCTTCCTGTTCAATAATTTCAATGCCTCTTTTTAATAAATTTCCTCCTGCAATTACAGGATGCTCTCCCCAGTATTTCATTGCAACAATACTTTTTTTTGCTTGCGGAATTTCTGTACTAGTTCTTTTTTCACCTTCTAGTTCTCTACTCTCAATCATTGTTACTTTTCCAGTCCTTGGATTTCCGCTCATCTCAAAATTTTCCGAGCCTTTATACGAAGGGCCGGATAATAAATTCAATGTTAAAGGTTTCTCAACATGATAATGAACTATATCTTCAAACTTTCCTCCTCTGAATTGCGCTTCGACATCTAAAATATCTTTTAATCCATTTTTAGTATGCCAAGAATACATCTTTAATTTAATTCGATTATTGTAAGAAGCATACATCTTAAAACCTGCAAAATAATTTTGAGTGTTTTCTACAAATAAAAGAGGCGATCTTATCCAATCTCCGCGAGTTTCATAATCATTTATTCTCTTCAAAAAATGATTACTCATTCTTTTCTCTAAGTCCGAAGGTACTTGCGGAGAAAAACAAAAAGTATGAGGTGCTAAGAGAAGATAACTATTAAATAGATTACTAAAATCATTAAGTAACGTTTCTTTTGTCCATATTGAAAATTTTCTTGCTCTCTTAGTCAATTCGTAATAAAGAGGGAGTCCGTCATTGCGTTCATATGTTCCTTTTGTTATTGCAACCCATTTACTAATAGATTTCCAATCAGGATCGCTTAACTCTAACTCTTTAATTTTATTCTTTCTTTTATCATACGATGATTTTGCATATTTTTTTGCTTCCTCTCTTATCCCTTGAACATACAGTTTATGCCAATCATCTTCTGATTTTTTTAGCTGATGAGTATTTCCATCGAAATCAACATATGATAATACTTGAATGAATTCGTCTACATGCACTTTATTAAATAACTCTGCATATGCTGAATCCCCTAAAGGATTATGTCCAGTTAACCTTTTTATTCTCCGTGCTTGAACTTCTAAATCGCTATACCTTATTAATCCCATTTAAAAAAGTCAATAGAAATATTTAAATACCTGTGTATACACGGAAGGTATACACTAAAAAGAATCACACAAAGAATATACAAAAATGAAAGACTATTTCGACGCTAAAATATCATGTAAAGCATGCAACCTTGAAATGCAGCCAATAATGATAGAAAAATCAGGTTGTAAATTAAGAGCAGTAGTTTGTCCAAATTGTCAGGAGAAGATTATACATCCACTAGACTTAAATAGTTTTAATCACTACAATAGCCTCAAAGAAAAGACTTATATAGTCAAATTAAGAATCGTAGGAAACAGTCATGCAGTCAGCATTCCAAAAGAGATTGTTGACTTTATACATCAAAACAACAGGATGAACAAAAGAATGGACGAAGTAGTCAAATTATGCTTCGAAGATTTCGGCAGGTTAAGTCTGGTATTTGGTGAAGGAGCAAACAAAAAATGGTAAAAGAAGATAATACAATCAAAATAAAACAGGCATACAACTCATGTTGTTTTAAACAATCATATTTTGATCAAATTTACTTTGAGCAAAATAACTATAATTATATAAAATTGTTAAATTTTATGGATAATAAAAAATGGTAAAAGAAAATAATACAATAAAGTTAAGAGTAGTAGAGTCATTGCAGGACGACGCATATAAAGGCGTAGCTAGAATTGATCCTCAGTTAATGAAAAATCTTGGTTTAGTTAGAGGAGATATTATTTCTATTAAAGGAAACAGAGAAACTTTCTCAGTTGTCGATAGAGCATATCCAGCAGATGTCGGGGAAAATATTATTCGAATGGACGGTCTAATAAGAAAAAATGCAAAAGTTGCAGTAGGTGAAGTTGTGTTTGTAAAGAAAGGAATTATTAAACCAGCTAAAACTGTAATAATAGCTCCTGCACAGCAAGGAATTACAGTTCATGCAGATCCAGAAATGCTTAAAAATGGTTTGCTTGGAAGACCGCTAATGAAAGGAGATATCATTTCTCTAGGCGGAGTACACAGACGAAGAGAAAATGCACCAGGCTTTCCCGATTTATTTGGAGAGTTCCTCTCAGATATCGGTTCGTTCCCAGGTTTCTCAGGTTTTCAGCAAATTCGTTTTGTAGTTGTTGCAACTAATCCTGCACAAGGATGTTTCATAAACGAAGAAACGATAGTGACATTAAGTCCAAAAGCAGTAGACATTTCTGATGAAGCAGTCCCAGAAGTAACTTATGAAGATATCGGAGGTCTAAGAGAAGAAATAAAAAAAGTTAGAGAAATGGTTGAACTCCCACTTAAACATCCAGAAATTTTTGAAAAATTAGGAATTGAACCCCCTAAAGGAGTTTTACTTCATGGTGCCCCAGGAACTGGAAAAACTTTATTAGCTAAAGCCGTCGCAAATGAAGTGGAAGCAAATTTTATTCTCTTAAATGGTCCAGAAGTAATGTCAAAATTCTACGGAGAAAGTGAAAAGAAAATAAGAGATATATTTGATGATGCACAAAAAAATGCTCCATCTATTATTTTCTTTGACGAAATTGATGCAATTGCTCCAAAAAGAGAAGATGTGCAAGGTGAAGTAGAAAGAAGAGTAGTATCACAATTATTAACAATGATGGATGGTCTTAAAAACAGAGGCAAAGTTATTGTAATTGGTGCAACAAATAGAGTTAATTCTGTTGACCCAGCATTAAGAAGACCTGGAAGATTCGATAGAGAAATTGAAATAACAGTTCCAGGAAAAGCTGGAAGATTGGATATATTAAAAATCCATACAAGAAATATGCCTTTAGCTAAAAATGTTAATTTAGAAAAATTAGCAGGCAAGACCCATGGTTTTGTTGGAGCAGATCTTTCTTCTCTAGCAAAAGAAGCTGCAATGAATGTTTTAAGGAAAATGCTTCCAGAATTAAATCTAAAAGAAGATGAACCTATTCCACAAGAAGTCTTAGATAAAATCATAATTAAAGCAGAGGATTTTGATGAAGCATTAAGAGTTGTCAGACCAAGTGCAATGAGAGAAGTCTTTGTAGAAACTCCAAATATTGGATGGGATGATGTTGGGGGTCTTGAGCATACAAAACAAGATCTAAAGGAAGCAGTAGAATGGCCTATTACAAATCCAGAAAGTTTCACTCGTTTAGGTATACGTGCTCCAAGAGGAATTTTACTCTACGGCCCTCCTGGAACAGGAAAAACCCTTCTAGCAAAAGCAGTTGCTAAAGAATCAGAAGCCAACTTTATTCATATTAAAGGCCCATCTTTATTAAGCATGTGGGTCGGCAAATCTGAAGAAGGTGTAAGGAAAGTTTTTGAAAGAGCCCGCCAAGTTGCCCCTTGCGTTGTATTCTTCGATGAACTTGATGCATTAGCATCAAGAAGAGGACTAGATGCAGGTTCAAAAGTTACTGAAAGAGTATTAAATCAGCTTTTAGCAGAAATAGATGGTTTAGAAGGTCTTAAAGAAGTTACAATTATAGGAGCAACAAATCGTCCAGATATGTTAGATCCTGCCCTATTAAGACCTGGAAGATTCGATAGAGTCATTCTGGTAGACGTTCCAGATGAAGAAAGTAGAAAGAAAATCTTTGAAGTTCACACAAAGAACACTCCTCTCTCAAAAGACGTAAACCTAGTAGAATTAGTAAAAGTTACTGAAGGTTTTGTAGGTGCAGATATAGAATCTTTAATAAGAGAAGCAGCTCTCAACGCTCTAAGAAGAGATAAATCTTCAGAGTCCGTCACAAAGAAAGATTTCGATGAAGCTTTAACAAGAGTAAAAGCCTCAGTATCAAAAGAGACTTCGCAAAGATATAAGAAGATCGAGGACTACTATCTTAAGAAAGTTAAAGCCGGAATAGAAACTGGTCCGATTTACACAGGTTAATTTTTATTTTTTTATTTACATGAAACTTTCATAAAACTCTTTTGCACTAATGCCATATGCATTATCCTTTTCAAGTAAATGATGACTTCTAGCTAAATGAGAAGTACCGGAATTAATAGTTAATATCTTTTCAGTTTTTTTACTTTTAATGCAAACAACTTCACTCCAATTAGAATACTTTTCATTTTGACAAACTTCATAAGGACATTCTTGACATCCTTTTGTAATGCCATAAAAAGTTATTGTGACTTTATCATCTACATTGAATGGAAAACTTCTAGCACTCTTTCCAGTTTCAAGTATGAAGTCTAATCTATCTGCTATAGCGCCAAAACTTCCATTTACATCCAATAACTCCTTTTCATCTTGAGCAATAACTTCCTCTAAATTTCTTTCTCCTATGAATAAACATTGCGATGCATCATTATTGAATTTACTTTCCATAAAATTTCATCAAAATAAGTATATTTAAAGTCTTTGTTTAGTTGTATCTGCTAACGGACTAATGTCAAAACCTTTTGGTTTTGCAATTTGATTGAATAATTTATCGTCTCTGACAGACAAATTTTTCTAATTTGACTAATGTTAATAACTCCGTATTATAATTGATTAAGAATATTAAGAATATTAAGACTTTGTGCCTATGCAAAAGATGTAGTTGTTAATATGAAGTCATCAATTTAAATTCCTCAATGAATTGAGAAAATCAAACAATTTTTCGGTTGTAAATGAAAGATGTCTTTTATTATTGCCAAACTGTTAGCAGATACGTTTAGTTATCTTCCCAAACTCTCACTCGCAAAATAAGTCTTATTGCTCCATGCTTCCATTGTCTTACCATCCTTCTCAAAAACGGCAGTTGCAGCAGGCAGTTCAAACTTTCCAACCACTTTTAAGTCAGAATAAATGATATATGTATAAACTCTTTCTTCTCCCTTGTTAATCCTATCCAAATTCCAGAATATTCTTTTCGTAGCATTATCTATTTTGTCAGGAGCTTTACCAAATTTCTCATACAATTTAGTCATGTCAGGCAATCTATCAATTATTTGAACATTATCTACATGTTTTCTTGCTTTAACTGTTAAATTTACTTTTAATGCAAAGTGTCCGCCTTTAGTATTTACAAAACTAACTCTCTTATTCAATGTTACAGCAGTTTGTGAATAAATTTTAGCAAAAATTCCAACAGCAATAATTAATAATATAAGAATAAATGGAATAGTATAGTTCGTAGTTACTTTAACTTCAAAACTTTCAGAAGGACTTAAATTCTTTTCCCAAACATAATTAACACTAAGCCCTTTCCTTTCCTTGCTTACAGGATCAATAGAATAACTTGTAAATAACCTTGAGATAATATCTTTATTTATATTTAATTTTACATCAACTGGAGTATTCCCATAATTCTTTTTCCTTAACACCGTAGTTTTAATAATTGTTCCTTTACTTTCAACATCATAAGATGTGCCTTCACTCTCTAGATATTTAATAATTCCCCCTACATCTGCTTCTTTATCTTCAATTTTAACTTTTGCCATAACAATATAATCTCCAGCAGTTAGTTTTTCTGTTTCTTTATTAACTTTAACCATTATAGGTTTCTTTTCAAATGGTTTTAAAGAAAATTTTTCTTCTCCAGAATAAAAAGGAGAATCAAAAGTCAAAGTTAAATTTTCTAAATTAATATTTTCCATATTTCTAATAACAATTTCTGCCTCACTATTCATCGGATGTAATGGGCTTGGTTCTATAGTTAAAACATCATTAAGTGGAACAATTTTAATAAGGAGGGAATCTTTTGTTATCCCTGAAATTGAACCTTTAATTTGATATTCAAAATTTAAAAAACCAGGTTTTGCTCTTAGTTTAACTCCAGGATATGCTTTAACTTCAAAATTATTTTTTCCTTCATTTAATAAAAATTTATCTAATGGTTCAATAGTCACACTTATCAGAGAATAAATTCTTACATCTTCTTTCAAACCCTTATTATCTACAATAAAATCAAAAACAGCAGGATTCTTAAGTTCAGAGATAATCACATTTTCCTTAGCTATCTTTTCAATAACAAGTTCCCCTCTGCTCAAGGTGGTAAAACTAATAAGCAAAAGCAAAAAAAACAAAAACTTCAATTTTTTCATATTTCCATAAAAAGCAGAAATTATTTAAACATTTGTGTTCAGCAAAATTAGGCGATCACTACTTTTGCAAGACTCCATAAAAACAAAACAACCAACTAAATGCCTTATCTTCTTCCAGATAGCTCTAAAAAGGCTTTTATTTCCTCTTTAAACTTCTTAACATCGTCTTCAGCTTTATTGTTCATAGCAAAGACCCTTGTAGGAATAATATACTTGTTATAGATATCTCTAAAGAATCTGCTTGACCAAGATGACTCCCACTTACTTTCATGATCTTTAACAAGTACTGCCTTAATCTCAACAACAACTTTACCTTTATTCATCTTCTTAGTTTTTCCATCTATTTCAGCTTCTACTTCAGTCATTTCTCCTATTTCGAATTTTACAGCTATTTCAACTTTAAAATAATCAGAAAACTTCTTCGTTGCTTTCCATTCTATTACCAAATCTCTTTTATTTCCACTGACTCTTTCAGAGTATTTTTCCTCTACAACTCCATATTGTTCATTTATAAACCAAGAATGAGCATAAGAATAAAAAGCTGGAAAATCAAATAATCCCGAATTCTCAATCTTCTCTTTTATTACCAAATCTTTTTCAGGCATTTTTACATTTTAGTTTAAATATTTATATATAGATATATAAATTAAAGAGTTATTTAAAGATTCCTAATTATAACTATCGAGCCTTATTACTTTTTAACTACGCCTATTTTAACTTTGTTATTTGTTAGACTTATTTCAGGATCTTTAGTTCTAACATCAAATACAATTTCTGTAGCATCCCTTGGAACTCTTAAATCTGTTACTGTTAAGCTTCTCTTCGTGCCTATATCTAGCTCTCCTATATTAAAAGATTTTATTAAAACACCATTTGACTCAATATATAATGTTGAATTATCAACATCTTTAAGTCCAAAGTTAGAAATTACAACATTAAAATTCAAATATCTCCCGCTTTTATTTGCATTGATATTGTCAATCAGTAAATCAGCAAAAGCAGGTTCAATATACAACCTATTTATTTCATCAATAATATCTTGATCAATTTGCTGATTGCAGTTAGTTACCGGAAACATAATACTGTTTTCGTTATTATTGTGATCGAACCCTAAAGCATGCAAAAGTTCATGAACTGCTATCTTTGGCTGTTCACAAGTTTCCTCCCTATACAACGAAATCTGCCCCGAAAACATTACAGCATACTTGCTTGCATTGATTATCTCAGTAGGGCCTCCCTCACCTGCAATAAAATGATCTTTCTTCTCTGGTTCAGGCGCATTTCCTGAGCACAATATTTTCAGTTGCACACCTTCAGAATTTAATGTTTCAGAGAAATCCAAAATAGTTACTTGCTCAAGCATTCTTGCAGCATTTTCAAAATCATTTTTTTTCTTTTCACTGCATGCACTCTCAATATAATAATTAATAACTCTGCTTGAATATCTCATATTTTTATAAAATTGCAGGCTTTTATTTGCAAGACTATCATATTCATTAAACTCATAAGAGTTAAATTCCTCAGTTTCTCCGGGTAGATTATACCATAAAAAATACAGAGTTATTCCTAATAGCGCGATTATTAAAATAAATGCCACAACATCATACCATCTCATCCAGTAATTTAAACCAAGTAATTTATAAAGTTTAGTCTTTTTTCTTATTTATGAAATATGAGTTCCTGGATCATACATCAGAAATTAAAATAAAATCTTACGGAAAAACTCAAGAAGAAACTTTACAAAACCTAGTCCTAGCCATTTCCGAATATCTCTCAAAAAATCAAAAAATTTCCTCAAAAAAAGCAAAAACAATCCAAGCTCATGGAACAGATAAAGAAAATCTTCTTTACAATTTCATTGATGAATTAATTTACCTCTATGATGCTGAATACTTTATCCCTCTAAAAGCAGAGATTACACTTCTAGGAAACAACATTAAAGCCACAATATATGGAGACGATACAAAAAATTACCATGATCTAGATCATATTAAAGCAGCTACATTTTCCGAAATGGAATTTAAAAAAACAGACAAAGAATGGATTATTCAAGTAGTGCTAGATGTCTAATTTTTCTCATAATAATTTAATTTATCACTATAAAGTTACACAAATAGAAAGCTTTAAATATCCTCATTTTAGAAACAATTCATGTTAAAATATGTTAATAAATTAAATTTCTTTAAGAATAAAAAAGAAAATGTCGTAGTAATTGGAATGGGTTACGTTGGTTTTCCATTAGCTTGTGCAATTGCGAGAAATAAAAAATATAATGTTTACGGACTTGATTTAGATAAATCAAAAATAAATAAAATAAAACAAAAACTTTCCCCAATTCAAGACAGTCAAGCTTCAATTGACATTAAAACAGTAAAATTAAATGCTACAACAAACTCAAACGTATTAAAAAAAGCAAAATATATACTAATTTGTGTTCCTACTCCAATAGATCATAACAAAAATCCAGATTTAACTCCAGTAAGAAAAGCTACTCAGTCAATTAAGAAATACTTGCAAAATGGACAATATATTGTTCTTGAATCTACTGTAAATCCTGGAGTATGTGAAGAATGCATCCAGCCAATTTTAGAAGAAGGCGGATTAAAACTAGGAATTGATTTTGAGTTAGCTCACTGCCCTGAAAGAATAAATCCAGGAGATTATAAATGGAACGTATACAATATTCCAAGAAATGTTGCAGCTTCGACCAAAGAAGGAACTAAAGTAGTAGCAGATTTCTATCGCTCTTTTATCAAAGCAGAAGTAAATGAAATGTCCTCAATTAAAGCGGCAGAGTCAACTAAAATTGTAGAAAATACTTTTAGAGATATTAATATTGCATATGTTAACGAACTAGCAAAATCATTTGACAAATTAGGAATTGATGTAGTCGAAGTAATTAAAGGAGCGTCAAATAAACCTTTTGCATTCATGCCTCATTTCCCAGGTTGCGGAGTCGGAGGGCATTGTATTGCTGTAGATCCTTATTATTTAATAGACTATGCAGCTAAAGCAGGATTTAACCATGAGTTCCTTAAAATAGCTAGAAATGTAAATAACAGCATGCCAAAATACACAGTAGATAAATTACTTAATAAATTAAAAAGTCAAACCCTCTCACCAAAAAAGATTAAAGTAGGAGTCTTAGGCCTTTCATACAAGTCCAATATTGCAGATTTAAGAGAAAGTCCGTCATTTGAAATAATTCTTCAGTTAAATAAATTAAAAATAGATGTTCTAACTTTCGATCCATATTGCCAAGAAGAATCAAATGCAACGTTAAACAAAATCTTGCAAGAATGCACTGCAATAATTATAGCAACAGGCCATAATGAATTTACTAAAATTCAAAATTGGGGAAATGTAAAAATAATCGTAGATGGGAGAAATTGTTTAAACAAAGAAAACATCACAAACCAAGGAATAATCTACACAGGTATTGGAAGAGAAGGCAATATCAAAGAAAAAATAGTTCAGTTAGATAATAAGAAAAGCAATATTATTTATTCAAAGAATTTCAAAGAGATTAGTATTTTGACAAGATAATGCCCTAACGGGCAGTTATGTGCTTACGCACAGATAGTATTTTATTCGAAAGTAAATTTCTCATAAAATCTATTTTGGTTGAATTCACTTCAAACAAAATAACTATCATCTCATAAAGTTCTATACTTTGTATACAAATAATTAAAGAATTCTGTTAATACAAACAATTAAATTCCTTTATTTTCTCTTACGTTTATGACAATAAAAAAAATTTCAGAAAATATCTTCGAGATAGAAAAAGAAGGCAAAATGCTAGTCCCAGGTGTAATTTTTGCTTCTGATTTATTATTTGACAAAATAAAAAATGATAAAACCCTGGATCAAGTAAAAAATGTTGCGCAACTTCCAGGCATAGTAGAAAAATCTATAGCTATGCCTGATGTGCATGTCGGGTACGGCTTTCCCGTTGGTGGAGTAGCAGCATTCGATTTAGAAACAGGAATCATTTCCCCAGGCGGAATTGGTTACGACATAAATTGCTTAACAGGAGATAGCAAAATATTAACTGAATTTGGATCGTCCATAAAAATTGAGAGTTTTGATAGTATAAAAGAAGAAATGGAAATTGAACAGAATACCTTAAAGATAAAAAAACTAACCTTCGACATGAATTTGCAAACTTTAAATATTTCAAATAGAGAAGTTGAATATAAAGAAATTGACCTATATATGCATAAAGAGTCCAAAGACATATGCGAATTAACACTAAATTCAGGTCTAAAAATAAAAGCAACTCTAGATCATCCTTTTTTAACAAAGGCGGGAATGAAGAATTTATCAGAATTGAAAGAAAGCGATGAATTAGCAGTAAATCTATTCGAAGGGATTGAAGAAAAAGAAGAAATAAACAAAAAATTAGCTATAACTACTAAGATTTTAGGTTATATGTTTGGCGATGGTTGTTGTTATAGATCTGGTAAAAAATTATTTGGTTCAGCATACGGAACAAAAGAAGATCTAAGAGTCATTAAAAAAGATCTCTCTATTCTAAATGTGAGTTCCTCAATTTATTCTAGAAAAAGAAAGCATAAGATTCGAACAAGATATGAGTTTCGAGAATTTGAAACAACAAATCATGAACTTCATATCCATTCTCAGGAATTTTTAAAAACATTAAGGAATCTTAATATGCCCTTAGGAAATAAAACAAGACAAGAAATTAGAGTACCGAATTGGATTAAAAAAGCACCATTGACCTATAAAAGATTATTTTTAGCAGGATTTTTTGGAGCAGAAATGTCTTCACCTAAAACAAGTTCAAAAACATGTTTTATGTGTCCAACAATAGACCAAAATAAAATAGAAGTATTGTCACAAAATGCTAGAGATTTTCTTATTGATCTTTCTTTAATGCTTGAAGAATTTGGAGTTAAAAATACCAGAGTAAGGGAAATGGACGATTATAAAAATAAATACGAAGAAAAAACAAGAAGATTTAGATTGATTATATCAAGTGAAGAAGATATGTTAAAACTCTGGAGGACAATTGGTTTTGAATACAATAAAAAAAGACAAAATTTAGCTAATCTCTCTTCTTTGTATATTTTATTGAAGAAAAAAGAAAATGAAAAGAGAGTTGTAATTTCAAAGAAAATTAAAGAATATAAAAATAAGGGATTTAGAATAAATGAGGTAAAAAGGATATTTTTAAGTGAAATTAATGAAAGATTTATAGAAAGACATTATTACGAAAAAGCAGGCCAAAGAATAAATCTTAATTTTATAAGTTTCAAAGATTTTTGTAAAGAAAAACTTCAAGAATTAGAATCGTTTGGTTGCATATTTGATAAAATATCAAAAATTGAAAAATTGGAAGGAAAACATAAAGTTTATGATTTCAACATAAGAGATAATCACAATTTTATAGCAAATAGCTTTATAGTATCTAATTGCGGCGTCCGTTTATTAACAACGAACATTCCCAAAGAAGATTTTATTTTTAAAAGAGATCAATTACTCGCAGAATTATACAAAAATGTTCCTTCAGGAGTAGGAGAAGGAGGAGAATTCAAATTATCAGATAAAGAAATAATTGAAGTGTTAAATAAAGGTTCAGTATGGGCACTAGAAAAAGGCTATGCAACTAAAGAAGATATAGAACATACTGAAGATAATGGATGTATCCCTCAAGCAGATTCATCAAAAGTTTCTCAAAAGGCAAAAGGAAGAGGAAAAAACCAACTTGGAACAATAGGAGCAGGAAATCATTTCCTTGAAATCCAGGAAGTTCAAGAAATATTCGATAGCACAGTTGCAAAAGTCTTCGGACTAAAAAAAGACCAAATAGTTATTTTGATTCATACCGGCTCCCGTGGTTTAGGCCATCAGACTTGTTCAGATTACATATTAAAAATGGAAAAAGAATATGGCTTTCATCATTTGCCAGATAGAGAATTAGCATGTGCTCCAATAGATTCACCTTTAGGAAAAGACTATCTTGGAGCAATGTCAGCAGCAGCAAATTTTGCATTTGCAAACAGACAGGTAATTACTCATCAAATAAGGAAAAGTTTTCATAAATTTTTTTCAAAAACAGAAATAAAAGTTGTCTATGACATAGCACATAATATAGCTAAGTTTGAAGAATTTTCAATAGAAGGAAAAAAACAAACTCTTTGTGTTCATAGAAAAGGCGCAACCCGTTCATTCGGCCCGGGAAGAAAAGAAATTACTAAAGATTATAGGGATGTCGGCTGTCCAATTCTAATTCCAGGAAGCATGGGAACTTTCTCTTACGTCCTTGTCGGAACAAAAAAAGCAGAGAATATTTCTTTCGCTTCCACTGCACACGGAGCAGGACGTCTCCACTCAAGAACATTTGCAAAAAATAATTTCAATCTAGAAAATATAAAAAAGAATCTAAAGGATAACGATATCTCAATTAAAGCAGGTTCAAACAAAGGCCTTTTAGAAGAAGCCCCAGAATCTTATAAAGACGTCAATGAAGTAGTCCGTGTCTCTCACCAATTAGGCATCGGCAACCTCGTAGCCAAGTTAAAACCTCTCGCAGTCATGAAAGGATAAAACATTTATAGTTCATGAGTTTTTTCATGTAAAATGAACTAATCTAAACTAAATTTGCAAAAGAAATCCATTAACTTTTTACCTCTGTGCTCCTTTCCATAAAGTTTGTATATATTAACAATAAAAAGTAAGAAAACAATTTTGAACCCTGAAAAATTATTTTCATTCAAATATTTATCTTATCGTAAAAAAATAAACAAATGTTTACTTACTGCATTTATCAATCAAATTTATAAATATAATAAATTTAATACTATCATGAAAAAAAGAGTAAATAAAAAGAAGCCCCTTACCACTTTAATTTTAATAATCATGATCCTTCTTTTAGCTACTATTTATTATTTAATAAACGCAAATAAATTAGATAGAAGATCAAATCTAATAGGCGATAAAGTATGCAAATCTTTCGCTGATCAAAAAGGCCAGGATGATTGCTGTACCAATTTTCATAAAGATGACATAACAATTCAATGTGTTGGAAAATGGGAGTATATTAATGGACTAGAAAAATGTCAATATGTCTGTGTTGATTCCCTTCCTTCCTGCCCAGAAGATACTTTAGTATGCCCAGATGACAGCGTTGTACATAGAAACCCAGAACTAGAATGTAATTTTGACAGTTGTAAATAGTATTTTAATTTTACAAGAAGGTTTATAAACCAAAATAGAACCTATTTTTTATGACAGATTTAATTGGACTATTGCACAGAGAAAGGAACTTAGACAAAGTTATAGATTTTGTTAATAAAAAATATGGCCCTCCAGAAAGTTTAATGTTGGAACTTCCATCTGATTGGAGAAAAAATACAGAAAACATTGGAGATAAAGATACCTTTTTCTATGTCTTAGCAAAAGAATACGAAAGCAGAGGAAGTCAAATTATTGCTGGAGATTTAAATAGAATTGTACATTCACCCCCATTATCCAAAAAAGCAACTGAAATTGAGAAAAAAATAAGAAATAAGGATTTTGAATATGAAACTAACTTTGATGGTTTTAAAGATTTAGCAATCCTCATGAGTGAAATAATTAGATATAAAACTATAAAAAATTATAATTTATTAAGTTCAAAGAAAGGTGAAATAAGAAATAGTGGATTTCTAACAGCACTCAATTCTTCTGATCCAGAAGTCATTATCATAGGAGATCATCATGCACAATATCTTAAGATACATAGACCAGAATTAAAATACACATACCTGCATCATAATACTTTATTTGATAATTGGGCCTTCCATTCCAACTCATTTTTTTTCAAGACCATAGAACCAGATTTTATCCATTTTAATAATTAATATAGTTATTAACTTAAAAGACAATTTATTATTCCGAAATTTACTCTGCTATAATCTAGTCAACTTTAAATATTTCAATTTCCATTATACTTTATTAAAAAAGAGAAAAAATGATCAGTCTAAAAAATATAACAAAAGAAGGTAAAGCCCTCTACCTAGCATACGATCAGGGCTTTGAGCACGGTCCAGTTGATTTTAATTATAAAAATGTCGATCCAAATTATATTATTGATATTGCAAAAAAAGGAAAATATACTGCTATGATTTTTCAAAAAGGAATTGCAGAAAAATATAATAAAGAAATAAAAAAATCAAAGATTCCATTAATAATCAAACTCAACGGTAAAACTTCCTTACATAAAGAAGAGCCTCTTTCAAGACAGCTTTGCACTGTAAAAGAAGCAATTTCTCTAGGAGCAGTTGCAGTTGGTTACACAATTTACATTGGAAGTATTCATGAAACAATTATGTTAAAAGAATTTGAAGGTATTCTCAGAGAAGCTCACGCCAAAAAACTCCCAGTCATAGCGTGGATTTATCCTAGAGGAAAAGGTATTGAAAGTAAATCCCCAGATGAACTCTTAGCCTATGCCTGCCGCGTAGGTCTAGAAATAGGTGCAGATATTGTTAAGGTTCATTGTAGCGACACAAAAGACCTTAAATGGGCAGTAAAATCGGCAGGGAAAACAAAAGTAGTCATAGCTGGCGGAAATAAAGAAGATGAGCCCACACTTCTAAAAACAGCAAAAGAAATAATGTCCTCAGGAGCAATTGGTCTAGCTATAGGAAGAAATATCTGGCAGGCAGACAATCCAGCAGATTTAACAGAAAAACTAAAGAAAATTATCTGGAGTTAATTTTTTAACATATAATTTTTTAAACCCTTCTAACCAATAAAATCCATGAAAAGAAGTTTGAATGATTCAGTTTCTACAAAAAAATCTTCTAACTTCTCATTAGAGAATTTTAGAGTTTTGCAAAATTCTCTAAACAAAAAGATTATTATACCCATAATTATAATAGTTATAATAATAGGAATTTTTGCCTATGCTACAACAAAAATGAACAAAACAAATTCATCAATTGACAAAAAAGTACTTCTCCAGACTACAAAAGGAGATATTATAATTCAACTCTACAGCGACATGCCAATCACCGCAGGCAATTTTGAAAAATTAGTTAGTGAAGGATTCTACGATGGATTAATTTTCCATAGAGTAATTGACGGCTTCATGATTCAAGGCGGAGACCCGCAAGGTTCAGGAATGGGTGGGCCAGGATATTCAATTAAAGATGAATTTACTCACGCAGGCGGTAATAAAAACAATAAATATACTATTTCAATGGCAAATTCAGGACCTAACTCGGGAGGAAGTCAATTTTTCATTAATTTAGTAGATAATAATTTCCTTGACCCTAAGCATCCTGCATTTGGAATAGTTATTGAAGGAAAAGAGGTAGTAAACGCAATCGGAAAAGTAGAAACAAATCCAAATGATAAACCTTTAGAAACTGTTAAAATATTAAAAGCTAAAATAATCTAATATAATACTACATTAGTTATTCCTAGTAAAATAGATCCAATACCTTTCCACTATAATAATAAATCCAAACCATCTTTTATATCTGTACTCTTAACTATAAAAGTTGTTTATGTTAATAATGTAGATAATCAAATATATCTCAAACATATAAACAAATGATTTAAATACCGTAAATTCTTGATTTTTTCATGAGCAGAAAAATGAAAACACAATCATTGACATTCAAAAAAATGTCAGGCAGAGGATGGAGTAGAAAGAAAATTATCAAAGCCACCCAAAAGCATAGAAAAAAAATTTAATACTTAAAAGTTCTATTCGGCAATTACTTCTCTGGAAGTTGTTTCTAGACCAACATTATCATCGCATTCTCTGATAGTTTCTTGATCTTCTTCACTTACTCTAACTTTAGGTATAATTAAGTATTTTCCGCTAGAACCAACAAAATCTAATCTTCTACTCTCAGTCATCCCTTGTTTAACTTCTAAATCCACCTCTCCAACTTTAAGAATTTCGCTCCCGCCAACTGATTTAATAACAAATCCTTTTATTTCAATATCTCCCAAATTAATAGCATTTAAAAAATAATCTCCATTGCTTTTAACAATTTCAGTCTCAAAACTCACTTCACTACAATAAACCGGCGGACTAAGTTTAGTAATTGTCCCGCTTACCCAAAAATATATCATTGATGCCAATGTCAAAGATATTGATATTAATATCACCATTCCAACAATTAAACTCACGCCTTTCTTATTCCAATGCATGTTTTATCAAGAATTCATCTGTTTATATATTTTAATAAAAAATAAAATTCTTTATCAGCTCGCATTATATTAGTTTCATCAAAAACCCCTCTGGTTTTTTATTTTATTAATGATCTTGCACGGATTTGAACCGTGGACCCCTGCCTTATCAGAGCAGTGCTCTACCAGGCTGAGCTACAAGATCTTTAAGTCATTTTTGACTTTAAGATGTTCAAGATATCCTGGAGATTCTTGAGATCTTATTAAAACCTTAAATAAAGTGCTTTTATAAAAGTTACCTTTTAAGCTTTTTACACAAATAATATAAATCCTTCAAATTAATAACTTATCAAGCAACCATAGTTAAGTGGTAGAATATCTGCTTCCCAAGCAGAGGATCGGGGTTCAATTCCCCGTGGTTGCATATCTTAAAAAAATATTTATTCCCAATCTATAGAATCAATTAAAAAATCAATTGCATTTGGAAAATCTCTGCTAAAATCTTCTTTTTTATACGCCTTCTCTAATAAATCTACAGCAGGCAAATAATAATCTCTAAGTGGCTTTCCTACAACTCCTCTTGCATAAGGTTCCATAATTCTATTTACATTTTCCATTATTTCCTCCGCTTTTCTCTTCAATAAAGAAGAGTTAGTTAAATCAAATCTTTTCAAATAATCTCTCAAGGAGAATTTATCTATTGGTTCTTCATATTTAGTTTTTATTTTTTCACTCATTTTCGTCAGTTCCAGCATAAAGAGTCTTTCAATCCGTACAACCATTCCAGTCCATACTTTCTTGGTTTTTCTTCGCGGACATAACTTTCCTTAAAACTTTCAAATACATTCACCGCTCTTCCTAATAGTTCTTCCTTCAAACATAATTCATCGCATAACATTAATTTTCTGTAACCTATTTCATACAGCCATCCTAAATGCCCTAAATCCGCAAAACTAGGAACAGAATCATTTACCAAAGATAATAATATCCTGCTTCCAGCATAGCCTTCTGGATCTTTTTTTATAATTAACTTTAATGCATCAAGTATATGGTGGGGTCTGTCAACTTCTACAAATAAATCCCCGCATGCTGCCATTAAAGATAAATTATCTTTTTTCTTAAATTGTCTGGATACATATTCTAGTCCTTTTTTATTTTCAATTTTTGCGACTATTTGGGAATCTCCAACATACTCTCTAAAATTATCAATATCTCTTTGATCCTCTACATAAGATAGAAAGAATTTATCTATTCCTTCTTTTTTCGCAATTAAAGTTTTTTTAATTTCAATTTCAGGCAAAATCGGACCACTTATTTTTAATGATTTATCCCTTATATGTAAGGATTCTCCTTCATAAACCATATAATGAGGCCCTCCCTTAAAAATTAAATAATTGCCGTCAACCACCTTTTCTAAAATTGCAGAATCTTCTCCTGCTTTAAATAAAACGGGTGTTGGCGTTTTAACACTGATTGGTCTGTTTAATCTAAGTTCTAAATTTTCTTTATCCGCTCTAACTTCACTAACTCTTAATTGTCTTCCCTTTACATCATAAAATAAAGGCACCTGACCGCCACTTTTCTTTGCAGTTTTAAGATCATTTGCAAGTTCATTTAAGTGTATCATAGCACCATTCATTCTGATTCCGCTTAATCTGCTATCATTTGCAAATCTTTCAAAATGCTTAAATGTCGGCCAGAGTGTTACTAATAAATCAAGGTTTTTCATTTAGATTAATTTAGATGCCTCTTTTCCTTTTCTCGATTCATTCATTATAGATTTTCCTCGAGACGGACTAGGTAATTTTTTAACATCTGGTAATGCATGAACTGTATTTAAAGATTTTAGAACAGTGTTAACTTGTCCTTCAGTCTGTCTACCTTCAAGTTCTTTTCTAAAATATTTTATCCTATCAGTTTCGTTTGCCATTAGTCCAAAAATAACATCAACTACTCTTCCCGCTTCAGGCAAGATAGCAATTCTATCTTCTCCGAGTACTGATGCCCATTGTTTATATATCGTTTTATCATTCATGGACATTCCATCTCCGCTAGATGCACCATAAGGTTTTCTAATTAAGTACACAGAGTATTTTTTCATTAAATCATCTAGTACATCTTTAGTTGATACTTTTTGGTTTATAGATACACGAGACCAATTCTTTGCTTGTTCCTTGCTAACCATATCATAAAAACCTTCATCTCCTATAAAGATAAACATAGGATTAATTGCATTAGGCATCTTTACATTATTTGCATAATATAAAGCCGCAAGTTCATATGATTCTCTTATTTGTCCTCCGCCTCCCTTCTCTATAATTAACTCCTTAAGTTTTTTTTCAAGGCCCTTTCCACTAGTAAATTCTCTTACTTGTAATGGATAACTATCACTATGTGCATCTCCTATAGCTGCAAAACTTATCTCCATTGTCTTCCCCATATATTCCTGTCCTTCTAAATCTAAATAAGGAAGTTTAGAAAATATTGTTGCTGGCCATTCTTCCATAGATCCAGTTACATCACAAGCAATTACAATGGGAGATTCGCTTAGAGTTTCCAAGCTATCTGGAACTAATTTCGTAGGACTAATCTTTGCAACCTTTGCGTCATCATATGATCTGCTTACATGCCTGTCGTATGTTGCTCTTGCAGATGAAAAACTATACCCGCTCCACGGTCCTGGGTTGTAATCTCCTGATTCAGACATCTTTCCATTCACCTCCTTTCAAAGATTCAAAATTAAAATATTTCATTTTAAACCTCCTATTTCCAGCATATTGCTATGCTTTCTTCCGAATGCTTTTTCTCTTATTCTCTGTAGGTCTTCAACCAAATCGCTTTTTTCCCAATTTGGTCTGCTTAAAACATCTCTTACAATTAAACTTTTTATAAAACTACAAATTTCATCAGGTACATTGGAAGGAACTTTTTTCTTTCCAACATCTCCTCCTAAAGCATAGATCATCGTCATTCCAAGCCCGTAGAAATCTGACTCAGGCAAAAGAGTCTTTCCGTTTTCTTGTTCTGGTGCTGCAAAGAAAGGAGTATATCCTTTACTCCGATGAATGCTTGTTGGTCTTATTGCAGACAATCCATAATCCACTAATACTACATTATGTGTCTGAGGTTGAACTATTATATTCTGAGGTTTTACATCTCCGTGGACTACTCCATGATAATGTAAATATTTCAAAACATTCAGAGATCTTTCTGCAATCCATGCAACATTTTCTGGATCTATCTTTTTAGTTTTTTCAATTATTTGCTCTAGTGTAAAACCAGGAATATAACTCATAACTAATGCTAAACTCTCGTCTTCAAGCCTAAATGCATCTCTCATTGCTGGAATCCCATAATGGCGTAAATCCCAGATTGCGCGAGCTTCTTCAACTAAAACCTCTTCTTCCTGAGGAGAAATAAAATGACTATGTTTTATACAAACTTTAGTTCCTAAGTTTATTTGTTCAGCCAAGTACGTTTTTCCAAATCCCCCCTCAGCAATCATTTCTAAAATTCTATAATTCCCAACTATTTTACCATCTAAATTAATTCTATTTCTATCATATTCTTCACGCCTGTTTTTATCCGTTAAGACATCTTTAGCTTCAACTATTCTTTGAAATATTTTATCATCTTCGCCCTTCATATCAGGCCCATAGATCTTCATAAGCGTCCTGGATGCAGCTTTTATGACTTCATCTCTCGCTCTTGGACTCACTTCAAGAGTTTCATAATAATTTTTTTTAACCATTTTTACACTGCCTCCGTTTTAAATTGCAATATACTAAGATGATTGCAATTAACTCTCTCTGCCTCTTTTTCCAGACTCTTTTTCAGTTCAGTTAAAACTTCTTGCGTGCAGCAATTGTTTTTATTATTTTTATAGAAGTTATGACACAACAATGCAAATGCTGAACTTACTGCAGTATGTATCTGCATTTCAACTGTAAAGCCATTAACATCTATTAAAACATGAAAAGACCTATATCCTAATTCAGTTGTATGAAACCAAAAATCTTCAAGTTCTTTTACCTCAAAATTTTCAAAGATCTTATTTAATATTATATCAAAATCTTTGGTTTTACCTATTACTCTTATCCCCAGTATATCCGTTAATTTCTCTGCAAGTAAATTTTTAAGTTTGCATTTCTTAAGTATACTCTCTTTTGTCTTAACTCTATATTGTATGGTTATTTCCATATCTCTAAATGTCTTTTCTATTTTTGGCATTAATTCAGACAAACATCTTACTGCATTATCCTGAAGTATATCTATTCTTTCAAAACATGTTTTTTCTTGAGTCATTTCCCTTTCCCTCCCAGTATATTTGCATTCCTGCATAACTCTAGAACTGTATTCATTAACGTGTATGTCGTTTCAATTTCTCCAAAAGTAATTTTTGATTTTTTAGCTCCTTTAATAGGAACATACACATCATCAAGAAAAGTTCCTAATGACTGCCTGTCACGTGCATCATAATTCTCTATCCTCTGAGCTTTGAGATGACTTACAAAATGGAAAACCTCTCCCCCCCCATACTTAAATCCTAAAGAGATATTTTTTGAGCCATATTTTTTCTTCATTTGCTCGCTTTCAACTAAATTAATAATTCCAGAGTCTGCTCTATAGCTAACCATATCCGAACTTCCTTCTAGCCACCAATTGGGAGTCGCATTACCATAAATTATTCCAGATAATTCTCTAGCTATTTCATTTGCGAAATTTACTTTCACCACTTCATCTCCAGTTACATTTCTTTTAATACTGATTTTTCCAAAGAGATATTTGACTACTGATGCAGCCCAATCAGTAGTGACTAGTCTGCCTCCCCTTTCAACATATTCTATCAAAGCATGTTTATTTTCTCTAGTAAGATTTTTTTCATCTAAGTTGTCATGATAAGCATTATCACAATTAACAAAAATAACGTTTGTATTTTGATATTTTCCTCCCTGTATCAATTCCTTCTTATCAGGAAATGCATCAATTTTTATATGAGGTATTTTTGCAGAAGAGAGTATTTCTTCTAAAGAGTCATAACTGCCATCTATTACTACAATGTTTTCTTTTTTTCCCTCTCTTAACTTTGCAAACTCCTTGGGCCTCATTCTCTCCCAGACAGACTCAATGAGTTCACTTCCTAGCCGCATACTTTTTTCCATTGTTCTCATGCTGCCTCCACCCCCTCTTCCTTTTTCAGATAATCTTCTATTCTAGAATTGCTTCGAACTTGGGTTACTTTTATCTCTTCAACATCAATTTCACTATAAAGATTATTTTTGTAAAATTCCCGTATCTCTTCCTTAGTTCCGCTTGCATATCCAAGAGTGTCCATTCTTCCCTGATATCCTTTCGCGGTTAGAACCCTAGTCCTTCCTTTTACTGCGTAGAGTGTGTTTGTGGTGTTCATGTTCTTCATCTCAATTAGTAAAATGATCAATATGATATATACTTTAAGCTCTTACCACATGTCTAGTATATACTAGAAATATTTTTAGAAAAATATAAATATCCCTCCCCTCTAATACAAATATGGAAAAAAGAAAACTAGTAAAGTCAGGTCTATTTTCATACACAATCTCTCTTCCAAAAGAATGGATAGAAAGACACAAATTAGACAAAGGCAGCACAATATATCTAGATGAACAAGTTGATGGATTATTCGTAAAAGCAGGCGAAAGTAAAAAAGACATTAAAGAAAGTAAAGATGCTGTTTTAAAGATTGATGGTATGACAAAAAATTCAGTCATAAGAAATATAGTTGCTTCATACCTAACAAACAAAGATACTCTTACATTGCTTGGGAAGGATTTAAGTAAAAACATTGATGAATACAAAAAAAATATCTCTGACATGCTTCCAGGATTTGAAGTAATCGAGGAAACTTCAGAAATGCTCTTAATAAAGAATTTTATTAATATTAATGAATTAATTGTACCAGACTTGTTAAGAAGAGCTGATAATATAACTCGTTCATTAATTTTGGATACTTATGAATGTTTTAAAACAAATGATATAAAACTGGGAGATGCAATACGTAAAAGAGATAAAGAAGTAAATAGGCTGGCATTCTTAATTTTCAAATGTCTAAATTATATTAGCGAGCATCCACACCAGTCGCGGATTCATGGAGTCCATCCAATGACCATAGCACATATCTGGGAGCTTAATAACTATGTAGAAAGATTAGCAGACGAAATTAAAAGAATTGCTCCTTTAATCCCTTCTCTAAAACATGGAAGTGAAGATAGAAAAAAAATAGAAAAATTGTTTTCAGGTGTCGAGAAATTCTATCTTGAAACGATGACTGCACTCTATAAACATGATATCGAGCAAGCGGATAAATCTGCAGATGAAAGGCACGATATTAGAAAAGAATGCAATCAATATTTAGAAATTTCTCGCTCCCCTGTAGGGCGTTCTATCGTCGGAAGATTAGTCTATATGACTTCTTTCATAAATTCAATTTCAAGATTAATCCGTTACGTTTCATTTGAAAAACATATGACAGAAAAAGGTTCAGCTTTTAATTAATTTTATTCATTTCAATTAAAATTAAGTAGATGCGTATTATTTAATTCCCTTAAAATCCGTCATTAAATACTTGTCCATGGACAAACTCAAACAAAATCTTATTATCTAAAACTGAATACTTTGTCAAAGGTAGGTTAATAGGAATAGTATTTACATACACTTTCTTGCTCCCAATAGCTTTTATTTCATATCCAGTTTCAATCTTAGAAACAAAGATATCTTCTACGGAATTTATTCCGTTTGTAGCCAATTCATAAATAACTTTGTCCCCTAATCTTTTTACAAAAGTCTTTGCCTTCTCGCGAGGAAGTTCGCTCATCTTCTTCAGTTGCTCATTATTAATCTTTTGAACAACTCTCTCTTTTTTCTTAGGCTTTTGCTGCTGCATATCAAATGGACCATAAATCTTAATTCCTATTCCATTAGGTAAACTTCTAATCTCAGCATTGCTAAAATCTTTATTTTGATTCATCATACTGTTTTTCATCTGCTTGTCTAAATTTTTCATTAAACTATTAAAAACTGTGCTGATTAATTTATCAGTTATTCCTAGCCCTCCCTCTCCAAATAAATTATTTTCAGCATTATCATTAGGAATATCATTCTTTCCCAGCAATCCAAAGTCTTCTCTTTCCTTTTTCGGATTAATAAAACTCACACCGCAATGAGGGCAGAATTTATATTTTAAGTTCACCTTGCTTCCACAGCTATCGCACTTTTCTTTCTCTTCATTAGATTTTTTTCCAAAAAACATAGATTATACTAATATCTAAGGCTTTTAAATATTATGCAAGTCGGCAAAAACAAAAAAATCAACATTTATATACGTTTGTAGTATAAAATTAAAAGTGAAACTCCCCACAGCAAGCTTTTGCCTGCGGGCAAATCCGTCTGCTGACGGA
>CAYHPN010000010.1:0-38960 GCA_964358765.1 Candidatus Woesearchaeota archaeon
TTCAAGCAAAATAACTCTCTTTCCATAAACTTGTTTAAAGTTTATATACCTTAAAATAAATTTTGCTGATGGTGAAATGTAATAATTAATAATTGGATTGGGTTTTAAATTTAGAATAAAATCTTTTAAGATTCATGTCTAGCAAGAATTAATTTTATCAATGCAAACAGTTAGATTATCATCAGTAAAGGATAATGTTTTTATTTCAATATTGTTTTCAAAATCTTGGAACTTCTGATTTGGTTCAAGAACTGAATCTGCAAAATCCCAATCGCTTGAATCATCAGCGTGAGGTTTATTGTCTATAAGTTGAGTATCATATCCTAAATGTATATTGGGGATATAGTTAGAATGGATTATAGCACCAGAGTAAATATAATCTATATTTCCATTTGTTTGAGGCAAATTTTTATCTAATAGAATTGGTCTTCTGAATTCAATAGAATATTCATATCCTGAAGCAGTTGGTATTTTAAGCATCTTTAAATCTTCAGATCCTAAATTATTTTTATTATTGGAATTACTTTTCGTTTCTAATGGAGTTATTGTGTAGGTTCCTGATGTAATTGTTTTAATTTCATCGGAACTAAACCAGCCTAGTTGTTCCTTATGAAATGAATTAAAATGAGATTTACCAGCAGTAAAACCCATTATACTTAATGTATCTCTATAATTTATTGATTGACACTCTTCTCCAACTGCAACTGATCCGCATTCCCATCCATTAGCATGTCTCAATCCAAGTTGATGGCCAAACTCATGAATATCAGTTCCTGTATTACCGAGGTGCTGAAAAGATGAAAGCTTGCTACGAGTAAGTGCAACTGGACCTTCGTCTGTAATGAATTCAGCTACGCCAGTTGCTGAAGAACCACACATTGTTGAATCTGAAGAGACAATCATTAAATGCTCATATTTCGAGAAATCCACATAAGGATCAGCTTTTGCGACTGCATCTGCAATTGCATCAAATTGTTCTGAGGAACAAAGGGATGATTTGGTATATTCTGAAGTAACCCAACCATAAACATTTCCTTTTACTGAAGCTCTTCCATAAGAGACTTCATCAACATAATATGCAAGCGATTTAGGGTTGTTAGGGTTAAATACTCGAGAGTATGCTTCTCTAGCAGATATCGGAGTTGAATTATCGTCTGCCCAGTTAACTAATAAAACTAAGAGTTTTTGTTCTCCTAATGTTTGAGTATTTCTAGAATTTACTTTGTTTACAAGAGAGATTTTTGAGGTAGTAACTTCTCCTCCAGAAGAGACTGATCCTTCGACAGAGATAGTGTCTCCTGATTGGAAATTAATGTTTTTAGAGTTTAATTTATGGGCTTTTCCTTGCGAGTCTACAACAAAGTATTCGCTCCAAGTTTTATTATTTTTAAAATCATCGTAAACTTCTTCCACAAATGTGCCAGTAATTGTTGATGGTTTTGGCCTTATTAACTGATCTCTATCCATATTTCTTGAATTTTGTGATTTACTTAAAGATGATTTGTCTGGTGATAAACTGATTTGGTTAATTTTCATTCCATTTATCGATAAAGCAGAGACATTTAAGGTTAATACTAAAATTAGTGTAAGGGCTATAATTGAATTTAATATTGCTTCTTTTTTCATATTTTACAGAGGTAAAAGAAGTATTTAAATGTTTGTATTTTTAACTACTAGTTAGTTACATCTTAATAATTATAATAACATTGCAATTGAAAACTATGCAACTTCTATTCAGTTATTTAGTTCTAATTTGAAAATTTTTAGTAAACTAAATAACTTCACCATAACCTATCAAACGCCAGTGGCTTAGGATATTTCTATCTATGCCTACATTCTCGCTTTTAAATATGACTGCTGGGACTTTTAGAGAAATTTGCAGTTCATCTTTAGAAATTGAATTCACTGTTCCACCAGTGACTGATGTATTTATAGATAACATTAATATTTCTCCTTTTTTTATTTCATCTACTTTTGCATCGTTTGAAAGACCAAAAACTCTTGGAAATAAGTGATATTTTATTTTTATACTATTTGATTGGGCAGGCAATTTTCCTATATGGGAGACTAAATTTCCTGATAAGGAATCTGATTTACCTAAAACCATGTCAAGTTCGGTTTCTATAGACATGCTTCCTCCTGGAGTTAACTCGGCTACTTTATTTGAACCTCTGTATAAAGATGATATTTTTGTTTTAAGAGGCATAAATTTTTTTTCATTTTCTATTTTTATTATTCTTCCAGGCATTATTTCAATGCTGTCGCCTACTTTTAAAATACCTTGAGTTAATGTTCCGCCTAAAACTGTTCCATGGAGATCTTTTGGAGAAGTGCCTGGTTTGTTTATATCAAAACTTCTTGCAACAATAAAAACAGGAACCGAGCTAGAATTTCTTTTTGGTATTGGAATTTCTGCAATTGCTCTAAAAATACTAGAAATATTTACATTTTGTTGTGCTGAAACTGGGATTATGATTGAGGAAGAGAATTTTTCTCCTAAGAGTTTTTTTATTTCCAGATAGTTCCTTTTTGCTGCCTCTTTTTCTACTAAATCTATTTTATTCTGGATAACTATAATTTTCTCTACTTTTTTTGCCTGCAAAACCATTAAGTGCTCTTGAGTTTGAGGTTTTATACCTTCATTAGCTGCGACAACAAGGATTGCTGCATCTATAAGTGCTGCGCCTGAGAGAGTGGTGGCCATTAACATTTCGTGCCCTGGAGAATCTACGAATGAAACATGTCTTAAAGGTGTGCCTTTACCCTCAATATTAAAATTATCTTTATCTTTTGATATGATTACATCAGCATAACCTAATTTTATTGTAATTCCTCTTTTTATTTCTTCAGAATGTGTGTCAGTCCATTTCCCGCTTAATTTTTGAAGGAGAGTTGTTTTTCCATGATCTATATGACCAAATATTCCTATGTTAATTGTCTGCAATTCTTCTTTATCATTTACCATTGTAATGAAAGAGAAAAAGGGTTTTATAAGCGTTTGGATTCGGCGTTATTGGAAGATAAGAGAAACTTCTTCTCTCTTTTATTTTGTTTTATTGAATCAACTCTTTTACCTATAAAGTAACCTAAAGAAAGACCTACTTGCGGGATAAGAGTTGCAGCTCCAATTAAAGCAGCGGACTTTATGCCGGTTTCTAAAAGGTTTTTCAAGGTTGGTCCTTCTTGGAACAAATTGTAAGTAAAATAACCTTGGGCACCAACTGCACACAAGCAAGATAAAGCTTCTGATTTTAAATGAGCATGAATAGCAAAATAACCGGGATAATCTTTTATCCCCCTACAATTCTCATTATTTCTTAGTTCATTAGTTGAGTCTTTTTTAACATCCGGTAGTTTTATTTCTGGGGTCTCTACTTGTTGGACTTCATCTAGTTTTGCTTCTAAATTTCTTTCACGATCTATTTTTTGAGGCACTCCACTTGGTTCTTTATGGATTTCTTGAGTTGCGTTATATCTTTCATTTGCATCTTTGATATAATGCATTACCCAATCAATATTAAAACTTGATTGTGGGAGGTTTAGATTATGTTCCTCTCCTGTTGCATTGTCCTTTATTTTAATTGTATAAGATCCTTCTTTTTGTTTGAACAGATCTCCATAATCGAATCTTTCTGGCATTCGATGCATTAAGATGTTTAATTCTTCTCCATTTTGAGCATTGCTTAGAAAAGTCGCAAGTCTTGCAATTTCTAAGTTTTCTTGCACTTCACTCATTTTCTCTTTTCTGCCTCCTTTTTGAGATATTGTATATATTGAGTGATGATTCCCAGTCATCAATTGAAGGTTTTCTTCCATACTGGAATCTAATTCTTGGGAGACCAGTAAACAATTCTTGGCTTTGATATTTTTCGCATGGATATTCTTCAACCACATTTTCTCCATTTGCCCCTATAATTTCGCAGTCTCTTTTGAAAGTCGCATTTTTTGCTTTATCTCCAAAATATTTAAGCCAGTTTCTTACTTCACTTTCTTCAAATCGCCCGTTGTGGTTTAGATCTATAGCTTGTCTAATTGGACTAGAAATGTTATTTATTCTTGTATACAATTTTTGTTCTTCTTGATACGCATTGTAACAACCTCTTACTCCGGACCCCATGCATCCTACAAAAGTTCCTAGGATAACTGCAGCAAGACTTGAGGCTAAACTTGCTTTCCAACCAAATAATTCTGGATATTGAGATATTTCTATTCTAGGTCTTTCTTGAGGCATGTTTTCTTTTTCTATTTTATTAGAGGATTCTTCTGATGGTCGACTATAGCAACAAGGTATGGATGTTGAAATAATTGGACAGTGCCCCATGAATTTTTTAAGATATTCATATTGGGAAGAACTTGGGTCAATATACGTTTCTGCATTTATCAAAGAAGCCGTTTCCCGAATAAACTCTTGGCGTCCACTTTCATCTTTGTGTTCTTCTGTTGTCATAGATGAGTAACACTAGAAATACTAAATATAGCTTTGGTGTGATAGAAAAGTAACTTAAAGGTTATATAACCAAAAGGTTTAAAAAATAAGGCTGATTCGTAATTCTATGACTTTAGAAATTGTTTTGCCGCAAGCAAATGCAGAGAATAGAACTACTAAAGATTTAGTCTTCTCTATCTTAATTGATGGAGAATCTAAGAATTTGACTTATTTACACAGAGAAATTAAGAAGAGATATAAGATTAGTGTGAGTTTTCAGGCTGTCATAAAAGCAGCCAACTCTTTATTATCCAGTAAAGTTTTGACCAAGGAGAATAAACTTTATTTTGTAAATAAAGAATGGGTGTTTGAGACAAGAAACTTCTTTGATAGACTATATTCGGATGTTTTTAAAGTAAATAAACCTATGAAGAAAGTAGATTTTGGTAATGAGGTAGTGGTTTATACTGTTCATAATTTACTTGAATTAGATAGATTATGGAATGATTTACTCATGAACTGGGCTAAAAATGAAACTGAAGATAAAAGAAACTGCTGGAAAGGAAAACACGCATGGTGGTTAGTTCCAAGATTGCAAGAAGAAGACTCATTACATGACTTTATGATTTCTAAAGGAATAAAGACCTATAATCTTTGGCTTGAGAATACTTTATTAGATAAGGCTGCTGGAAAATATTACCAGAAAAGAGAGCAGTTTACAAAGATAAATTCAAAGATTAAACTTGGAAAAGACATTCACATGGCTGCCTTTGGAGACAATTTAATAAAATTTGAGATTCCAGAGGTTATTTCAAAGAAACTTGAAAAGTTGTATAAAGAGACGAAAAAACTAGAAGATCTGGACGTAAAGTATGCGATAGACATATTCAAGGAGAATGCAGAAATATCTTTTACAGTAATTAAAGATGAGTTTTTAGCTAATAAATTTAAGGAAGAGATAGTCTCTCTTGTTAAATCTGTCAAAAACAAAGATCTTTGGAAAGATTTATAAATAATGGTAATTAAATTAAATAATGGAAAAAATATCATATTTAGACAATCAAGGCAGGTTATATATTCCTGAAGAAATTAGGAAATTTTTACAGTTTAAGGCTTTAGTTTTAAAGGCGTTTGAAAATAAAATTATAATAGAATCGATAGAGGACGATCCAATTAAAGCATTAGGAAAACTTGGCAGAGAAAAATTAAAAGGAAAATCTATAGAAAGATTGAAAAAAGAAGCAAGGGAGGAATTAGAAAAATATGCCCTCAAAAAAGTACGCAGATTCTGATTTTTTTCTTGCTTTATTAAAAGAATCTGATTGGCTAAAAGATAAAGCTGTTAAGATTTATGAGAAGAACAAAGGAGATCTCTATATTTCTCCATTCACAATAATTGAATTAATGATTGTTTGTACTAGAGAAGAAATTCCTCTTAAAGAAACACTACAACAAATATCAAGAATTGCTGGCACTACTTTTATCAAATGGAATATGTATTTTAGAGCTTGCGACTATATTGAACAAGGAGCAACTATATTTGATTCATTATTAATGGCTTTTTCTAAAGAAAGCGAGATTGAATTTTCTAAAGAAAGCGAGATAATTAGTTCGGATAAAGTTTATGAAAAATTTGGATTCAAAGTAATAGATTTAAAGAAGTAATTAAGCAGCTACTTCTACAGCTTTTTCTTCAGCTTTTGCTTTAGGAGCATTTTGATCTGGGAAAATAGTATTGAGATGCTTTTTGCCGTGTTTTAGAACACGAAAATTAATTTGTACTACTTTATTAGAAATTGTTCTTCCTCTAACTGTCTTTTTTAATCTTACGCCTTTTCTATTATCTCTCATTCCCCATCCTTTTGTGAAGAGAAATTTCTTTAGACCTATTCCTTCTAAATTCTTGTAAAGTGGAAAGCCTGCAATGTCTGAACCGCCTGAAATTTCTAATTCATATCCTTCAAGTTCAGGCTTTAAGTCTTGGCCTTGGATTTTATCGCCTAATGACTTTCCATTTAAATGGTCTGACTCTGTCTCAAATTTCCAGCTTTTTCCCTTATCTCCTAAGATTATTTTGAATGGCATAATTATATTCTGTAAATGAAGGTTTTTAAAGGTTTTGAGGAGTTTGGATCAGTAAGTTTCAATCTTTAGATCTTTAATTCTCTGAAAATGTTTTATGTTTTTTGTAACTAATGTTTCATTATTCTTTATGCAAATTGCTCCGATCATAATGTCTACTGGTTGAATAGTTTCTCCTTGCAAAATAAGATTAGCTTCAATTTCTCCTGCTAAAATTGAGGAATCTTTATCTAAAGATAAGATAATTAATGAAGGAAGCAAGCTTAGTATTTCTTTTTTCTCTTTTTTTGATTCATTATTCTCAGCACCGCTGATTAATTCCATAATTGTTGGTGAAGTTATAGAAGGCATTTCCATCTTTTCTAAAATATTTCTAAGAAATATTCTAGCTTCTTCTCTTCCCCTTAAAAAATCTATCATAAAAGTTGTTTCAAGACATACCATTATTCAAACATTATTTTTAATTTATCTATTCTCTGTTTATTTGTGCTTTCTCTTAACTTTCTAATTTTTTCTATATTGTTTTCTAATTTAACAGCAGATTCTTTTGATAAAATTCCAAAATAATTCATTAAATTGTTCTTTCCAGTCACCTTAATTATTACTTCTGAAAAACTTTCTCTTTCTCTTTCTCTGAGATTTGCTAGTCTTCTATATGCTTCTTCAGTTATAGATATCGTTTTAGTTGCCATACATACACGTACGTGTATGCAGTTTAAATAGTTTTTGGTTTTATAGTTTGGAGTTTGATTCTCTCTAATACTTTATGTTCTTTATATCAAAAAAACATTATTAATGTTACTTAATAGTAGTAAATGAAGAAAGATTTAAATAGTATAAATCAATAATATAATTATGACAAATATATTAGCAAGAATAATTGATTCATTTAAACCTAGACCATTAGATGAGGTAATAGATAATAGACTAAGAAAGCGAGAGCTAGACAAAGTTAGGCAATATTGCAAAAGTCAGAGTTTAGAATTTTATCCAGAAGAATTAACAAGACTTCCTTTTTTTGTTAAAGAAGCAAATAGATATATTGAGGAAAGAGCGAGAAGAGATTTACCTATAGAGCAATTCGAAGACAGATTAAAATTCCATGATTTATCTAAATGGGTTGAGATAGGGGGAGTTCTTGGCCATAATGACAATTTATTTGAAATGAGTTATTCAGAGCCTGATCCTAATAATGTTAGTTTAGAAGTGAGATTACCAACGGGTGTAACTGTTCCACAGAAAGTTTGGGTAGAATTATATGGCGGAAATTCAAGAGATGCTAGAGTAATTTCTTCATCAACTTCTATGCATGTCGTTTCTAAAGAAGATCTTGAAAAAGCCAAATATCTTGTCAATTGGCATACCCATCATGTTGGGTTTGGTGAGATGAGTGAAGGAGATGCATTACATATAAATGAATTTGTGCAAGAATGTGGCGTTAATAAACAGGTTTATTTTGTTGTATTTAGACCTGCAAAGAATCAATCTGTTTGGTATCAAGCTAAAAAAGTTTAATGACTTCTATTAAGTAAAACGTAAAAAATCACTTTAAGAAAACCTTTAAATATTAAAATTTATTAAGATATTAATGAAAAAGGGTGTGAAAGGTGATTCTCTTAATAAGAAGATCAACCCTTTTTTAATATTATTTATGATTGTTTTTGTATTGTTTTGTTTTTTCTTTTTAGGGCAGAGATTTGGTAATTTAGGTGTTTTTTCTAAATTAGTGATGTGTATTTTAACATTTGTTTTAATGATTCATGCTTATAAACAAAAAGGATTTGCTAATTTCTTTTTGGTTGCAAATGCAGGATTTTGGACTTTTATTTCTCTGACAATTAGTTTTGGAAAAACTTATGTTTGGGATTCACCAATAGTTTTGAATTTGATTCTTGGGCCTTGGATAATCTTTGTTATTTCCTTTTTAGTTGCTATGTTTTTTGGATATGCTTTTACCAAAATGAAATATAAAGATAGCTATCATTTGCTATTATTTATATTGTTTATATGGATATGGATATTGTTGGCATTTAATGTAAAATATTTTGATGATTGGGTTTTGGAAAATATAATTAACTTAACTTTTTTGGTATTATTATATTTAACCCATAGATGGTTTAGGTATTCAAGATTATCTTATAGTTTGATGTTTGTATTTATGACATTAAATATAATTGGGTCGCATTATACTTATGCAGAAGTTCCTTTTGGATTTTGGCTTCAAAACCTTTGGGGACTGAGTAGGAATCATTACGATAGAATTGTTCATTTTAGTTTTGGATTTTTAATGGTGTATGCAATTAGAGAGACTTTTAATAGGATTGGCTCAACAAAAGGATTCTGGTCATATTACTTGCCTATAGAATTTGTTTTATCTCTTAGTGCAATATACGAGATTATAGAATGGTTGACTGCAATTATATTTGGTGGAGATTTGGGAATTGCATATTTAGGAACACAGGGAGATGCATTTGACCCAATAAAGGACATGGCTTTAGCAGGTTTAGGATCATTGATATCTATGACTGTAGTTTTCATAACTTTGTTATATTATGATAAGAATAAGTACTGGAAAGAGTTCAAAGAGAGTTTTCACCTCAGTAAAGAAAGACTTGGAGAAGAGGCACTCGAGAGATTGCAGAAGAAAAACGGCGGAAGATGAGTTAAGTTTTTTCTAATTGATCTTTCTTTTTCTTTTGTTGGTTGAAAAGTCTTGAGATATCCTTTTTATAATAATCTATCAAATCTTCATCAGATTCTTCAACAGCTTTATCTAATTTTTCTTCATGGATTTTTAATTGGTTTTCAAGGGATTCAATTCCTTTTTGAAGTCTTTTTTTTCGTTTCATCTTCCACCTTTTTTAGATAATTTTTCAAAATATCAATTAAACTATTTATTTCTTCTTTATTAATATTTATTTCTTCTTCTTTATCATCTCTTATATTTCTATAAATCTTGAAAAATTTAACAATTAATTCTTTTTTTAAACCGCGGTTTTCTAAAATTGCATATACTGAAGAGTTAGCATACTCTTTATTTTCAATTATACATTCAATAAGATGCAATATTCTTACTCTCATTATTAATGAGTAAATGTGAGCTGGAACAATATCTTTTTCATCTAGGGCAACAAAACTTTCTATAATTCTTATTATTCTTTTAATATCTTCAAAATCCCAATTGAATTTTTTAATGTCTATTTTTAAATTTTTTAATTCCTCTAGTAAAAATGAGTTGAGCAATGGCCTAGATTCTCTTAAGATTGGATATATGAATAGGGGATGATTTTTAAGAGTTTTTTTAATTGTTTCTAAGGTTGTTACTCTTGCATCTATATCTATTAATGCTTTAGCAATACTCTTGTCCTTTTCTTTGGTTATAACTAAAATGTCAACATCTGAATCCTGTGTATTTTCATTTCTTGCATAGCTTCCAAAAAGATAAACGCCCAAGATATTAGGCATAAACTCAATTAATGTACTGAGCACTCTTTGCTTTATTTCTTGAATGCCTTCTGGAAGTAAAAGGATAATTTCTCTTCCTGAATACTCTTTTGGCACGTATACTGCGGCGCCATTTCCAATATCTACTGCTTTCTTAACTAGTCTCATTGTATATACACGTTCATACAGTTTTTAAAGGTTTTGGCGAGAGGTTATAAAGATAAATCAAAAATTGATAAGATAATTTAGAAAGAGGTTGGAAGAATATGGGGTTAAATTAAATATTGGAAAAGCTTAGGTTTTAAACGCCCCAGTCAATTTTAGTTTTTCTTTTTAGGGCAGCGATGTCTTCGAGAGTTCTTATTTCCCCTTGTGAAAGAAGATCTTTGTTTTGTTTGAATTTCTTGAATTGAGATTCACCTAATTGGGAGTAGAGGAATTTTATATCTTTTAATTTTCTGTCAAAAGTTGTGCCTGGAAGAGAGATGGCTACTTCTTGGCCTTCTAAGGCTTGCTCAACTGATTTTTTGTCTGATTGAATGCCTTTCACACGAGCAATTTCTTCATTATTCTGATCAATTAGAGGAAGACCATTTTTTAATTTTCCTGCTAATACCCTGACTCCGAATACAGCAGGATTGGAATTTCTAAATACATACTGAGGAAGAATTTCTAATTTTGTAATTGTTGCAAGTTCCATTAATCTTTCTTTTTCTATACTAGATTGTTTTTGCACTCTCCAAGCAGACAAGTCTTCAATAAGTTTGTAAATAACTTCATTTGTTAGAATTTTGATACTATCTGATTGTGTATCCTCATCCAATTTTACGTTGAAACCTAAAATAATTGAATCAAGGGGATTAATTTCTAAATTTGCCTTAGCTGAAATAACATCAACTTTGTTAATATTGCCAATACCTGCTTTGACAATTTGAATATTTTCTTGTTTTAATAGAAAGATTAACGCTTCCAGACTTCCTAAGGAATCTGCTTTAATAATAATTCCTTGAGGGTCGGTTTTAATTGCTTGAGAGAGTTCTTTTTTAAAATTTTCTTTAATTTTGTCTAAATTATTGTTTATTTTTTGAAATGGCATTCCAGGTAAGACATCTTCTTTATTTGTTAAGTGTAACTTTACTCCTGTTGCAGCTGTTGCTTGTTTTACATTTTTATATTTGAAAGACAAAGGTTCAATTTCTTCAATTGAGCGGATTTTTGATATGATTAAACTGTCAAAAGTTGCAATTGCAATTTCATCTCCTTCATTTAAAATGCCATCATATAAGATAGATTCAATACAATCTACTGCTTTTTCTTTTTTCATTTCTAATATTACCCCGCGACCTTCTTGCGAAAGAGTTAATTTCTCTTTAAGAAAACCCTGTGAAAGACCACAGAGAACTAAAAGCAATTCAGGTATGCCTTCTTTTGTTTTAGCTGAGCAAGGAACTAGGGCAATTTTTTTTGTGAAGTCTGTGATTTCATAATATAATTCTGATTCAAAACCAAATTCTGATAAAGAGCCTTGAAAGGTTAAAAGTGCCTCCTGGAATTCATCATTGACATTTATTGCCTGAGACTCAATTGATTCTTTTAATGTACTGCCGTTAAATGGTTTCCAACCTGAGATATTATCTATTTTATTTAATGCTATTAAAAATGGAGTCTTATTTACTCTTAATATTTGCAAGACTTCTGCTGTTTGAGGTTTTATTCCTTCTTTAATATTGACTACTAAAATTGTTAGGTCTGCGAGAGTTCCTCCTCTTTTTCGTAGATTTGTAAATGCTGCGTGACCTGGAGTATCAATAAAAAGAAAACCTGGAATTTCAATTGAAATTTTTTGTTTATCAATTAACGGGCAGGCTTTTTTTATTTGAGTTAGAGGGTATTTAGTAAAAGATATTTTTTGGGTGATGCCTCCCGCTTCTCCTTCTTGAATAGAACTACCTCTAAAACAGTCAAGAAGAGATGTCTTTCCTGTGTCTACATGGCCTGCAACGGTGACTATTGGCTGACGGATTATAGGTTTTGTCATGATAGTGAAACAAAAGTTATGTTTAAAAAGGTTGACTTAATGATAAATTTATGGACAATAACATTAAAGATTTAGATAAATTAATTAAAACAGTTCAAGATGATGTGAAAATTAGTCGTCTTATCGATGTATTTATAAATGTGGATATAAGGGAAAATGTTCCAAGGTTTATTGGTTTTCCTGTCCATTATAATTATTCTCCAGTTGTCTCTGTTTCTGAATATGTTTTTATTGGAGTTGCTCAAGAAAGTCCCGACCAGGAACAAGTAAGATGTGCAGTAAGGAAAAATGCTTTTGAATTAGGATTAATTTTAAGTCAACAATTAGAGGGAGTATGTGGTGTGATAAAACTAAATGATTTACCTTTAGAAGTAGCTTTAACACAATACAAGTCTTATTCTGCAGAACTTGCAAAAATAGAGGATGCTCACAAAAATTATCAATACCTTTAGATTTTAAAAAGCTAAGAAATATAAACTTGGTTTTTTAAATATATTTATGAAAATAGCAATATGTGGAAGCATGCAGTTTGCAAAAGAGATGATTGAGTTAAAAGAAAATCTTGAGGGAAAAGGGCATAAAGTTGAAGTTCCAATTAATACTCAAAAGTATGTAAATGGAGAAGTTAAAGTTGAAGATAAATGGGAGAAACAAGATCTTGATGTTTTTAAGGATTATTTTAAAAAAATTAAGTACAGCGATGCGGTATTAATAATAAATGAAGTTAAAAATGGAACGGAAGGATATGTAGGGGGAAACAGCCTTATTGAAATGGCATTTGCACATATTCTAGATAAAAAAATATTTCTTTTAAGAGACATACCAAAAATGAGCTATACTGATGAAATTGAAGCGATGAAACCAGTAGTTTTGAATGGAAATTTGAATTTAATAATATGAATATGATTGAAAATTTATTAAACAATCGAATTTAAAAAGGTTAGATTTTTGACTTTTATATGGTAGGCGAACAAAATGGCCATTATGTCGGCAGAGTTGAAAAAGTACAAGGGA
Organism: Candidatus Woesearchaeota archaeon; assembly: GCA_964358765.1. Classification (GTDB taxonomy): domain Archaea; phylum Nanobdellota; class Nanobdellia; order Pacearchaeales; family GW2011-AR1; genus UBA73. Next base: position 13,005 of record CAYHPN010000010.1, read on the forward strand.
ACTATGTTTTTTTTAAATTGGATGCAAAAATAGGAAAAGACGGGAATAAGAAAGGTACAATAAAACTAGAGAGGGATTTTTTTTATCTTGCAAGTGGACTTAATAAGGAAAAAAAGGAAGAAATTGTTGCTGGAGCTAATTATAAGATTAATCGCAAAAAAATAAGACAATTAATGGAGAGAAGAATTCAACTAAGGGAAACAAGTAAACAAGCAATAACTAAAGGAGAAGGCAATTATGATGATGGTATGCCTGATTTATCCTCTTTTCCAACTGATGATGGGATTACTGGAACAGGAATAGAAAATATTTTGAATCAAGAGGATAACGTAGAAATAGATGATGAAGATAATGAGATAAAAATATAATTTTTAATTCTTTTTCATTGAAAGGCCCTTCTTTTTAAAATTTACTTGTTAACTAGAATAATTACATTTCTTGTTCATCAATAGATTCTATTTTCTTTGATTTCTTAGAATGAGCCTCTTTTACATCTTTTTGCTCAGGAGATTTTTCGCTCGCTTTTTTTGAGGTTGATTGCGCTGCATCTAAAGATGCATCTAGAAGATCATTAACATCTATTGAATTGATTGCCTCTCTAAACGTAATAAATTTATCTGCTGGTATTCTTGTTCCTGCTTTAGTAAAACCAGTGTATCTTTCGCCTTTTACAAATTCTCTAATGGTAAGGCCTCTTTTACCTCCAAAATCATCAATTCTTATGATGATGTCTGTATCTGGATTCTTTGGTATTTTATCAATGTCTTTTTCCATTTTCTTTGAAGGGTGAAGATCTATATAAATGTTTTCGTTGTTATATTGTCACTTTAGAGAAATATGTGTTTGATTGTACGGGGTTGGGAAATAGATACTCTACAATACTTTCTGCGATTTAGTTGAATTACTGCTGTAATTAACAAAACCCATTTTTGGCCAGAAAAGATTGCCTTCTCCTGAGGAAACTGTAATTATGGATTTGCAATTTAAAAATGATGAGAATTTTTCTACAACATTGTAAAGCGATCTTCCATGACCTTTTAATTTATATTCTTTTGTAATTCCAAATCCTAAAATGTCGCATACATTATCTTTAATCTGAAGGTCGAAAAATGTTTGTTTTAGTCTTGAGTTAGAATCAGTTAAATAAGCGACATAAATATTATCATCTTTAGTAATGACTTGTATTCTATCTGAATCTTTGGATAAAGGAAATACGCTTAAAAATTCTTCTAACTTGTTGCAAATTAAAATATTTTCTTTTGGAATTGTTACTTTAAGCATTTGTTTTTTATAAAATCTAGGTTTATAAAGATTACATTACGAGAAGTATTATGAAACTTATTAAGGAAATTAAAATAGGAAAACTCAAACTAAAAAATAATTTATTTTTATCTCCGATGGTGGATGTAACTGACTTAGCTTATAGAGAGATTTGTCGAAACGCCGGAGCGGCGATGGCGTATACAGAAATGCTTTATATTGATGCAATATTGCATGAAAACGCAAAGACTAAACAATTAATGAAAATTGATAAAGGAGAGAAACCGATTGGATTGCAGGTGACTGGAAATAATGAAGAAGAATTTAAAAAATTTGCAAAATTAAAAGAGCTAAAAAATTATGATTTAATCGATATAAATTGTGGATGCCCGTCTATTAAAATTACTGGAAATGAGGCAGGAAGTTTTTTAATGAAGACTCCTGAAAAAATTGGGAGAATGGTTACGATTTTAAAAAATGAAGGATACATTGTAACAGTAAAAATAAGATTAGGATTTAAAAAAAATAATGCGATTGAAGTTGCTAAAATTATTGAGAAAGCTGGAGCGGATGCAATAACTGTTCATGCAAGACTTGCTACGCATGGAAGAGATATTCCGGCAGACTGGAAATGGATTAAGAAAGTAAAAGAGGGTATTGGTATTCCAGTGATTGGAAATGGTGATATTTTCTCTGGAAAAGATGCTGTGAGAATGATGGAAGTAACAGGATGCGATGGGGTGATGATTGCAAGAGGAGCGATAGGAGATCCTTATATTTTCCAGAGAGTTTTGGAATACTTAAAAACTGGAAAGGAAAAGGAGTTCGATATTAAAAAGAACATTGTAGCTTTTAATGAATATTTAAAGCTAGTTGAAAAATATGATATTATAGATATGGGAAGAGTAAAATATCTGGGTGGAAAGTTTATAAGGGGATTTGATGGGGCGGCTAAAGTACGGAATGACTTTAGTAAATTGAAGAGTTTTGAAGAAGTAAAGGAATTTTTTATAAATTTGGAATTATCTTGAATTATATTTCTCCCACATTTTTATAAAAATGGGTTTTTTCTCTTTATTCATTTTTTATTTAGACAAAAGCTTCTTTTAAATCTTAATATTTGCATTAGAAACACTTAAAATATTGTTTTTCTAGTTAATTATATGAATGAATTAAAACTTTATAATACTTTAAGCAGAAAGAAAGAGGCTTTTAAGCCTCTAATGAAAGGGCAAGTAGGGATGTATAGTTGCGGTCCTACAGTCTATAATTATGCACATATAGGAAACTTAAGAACATATATTTTTAATGATTTGTTGAAAAGATCTTTGATTTATTTAGAATATAAAGTTAAACATGTAATGAATATAACGGATGTAGATGATAAAACAATTAAAGGAAGCAGAGATGAAAAAATACCTTTGAAAGAATTTACTGAAAAATATGAAGCTATTTTTTTGCAGAATTTAAAGGATCTAAATATTATAAAACCTGACGTTGTTATAAGAGCTACTGATTCTATTGAAGATATGGTTGTTCTTATCAAAGAATTGATGGATAAAGGTTATGCTTACAAGACCAGTGATGGTATTTATTTCTCAATTGATAAATTTAAGGGATACGGTAAATTGGCTAACTTAGAAAAAGGAAAAAAAACTAAATCGAGAATAAGTTCAGATGAATATGATAAATCAAATGCTAAAGATTTTGCATTGTGGAAGTTTTATACAAAAGAGGATGGAGATGTATTTTGGGAGACGCAAATAGGAAAAGGAAGGCCTGGGTGGCATATTGAGTGTTCTGCGATGAGTATGAAACTTTTAGGTACAAGTTTTGATATTCACACTGGTGCGATTGATCTTATTTTTCCACATCATACCAATGAAATTGCTCAGAGTGAGGCTGCAACTGGGAAACTCTTTGTAAAATATTGGCTTCATGCTGGTTTTTTAAATATGAAAGATGAAAAGATGTCGAAGTCTTTAGGAAATATATTAACACTTAGAAGTGTTGAAGAAAAAGGTTATTCTCCTTTTGATTTCAGATATATGTGTTTACTGGCACATTATCGCAGTCAGCTTGTTTTTTCTATAGATAACTTAGTTTCGGCCAAGAATGCACTAGAAAGAATGAGAAGAAAAGTAATTGGGTTTAGAGTAAGCGAGAAAAAAGGAAAGGATAAAATGGCAAAATATGGGGAGATATTTTTGGATGCAATTAATGATGATTTGAATATGCCGGTTGCTATGCAAGTTGTGTGGGCAGTACTTGATGATGAAGAGTTCGATTCAGTGAAGAAACTAGATCTTTTGGAAAAGTTTGACTCTGTGCTTGGATTAGATATAAGGAATATGAAAGAAGGAAAAGTAGAAATAAGTCCAGAGGTTAAGAGACTTATAGAAGAGAGAGAAAAATTGCGCAAGGAAAAGAAATGGAAAGAAGCAGACAAAATAAGGGACAAGATTAAAGAAAAAGGATATTTAGTTGAGGATTCAACAGAAGGAATTAAAATAAGCGTTATTTAGATCCCGCCTTTATTTAATCTTTTAAATTCTTCAAGATCCTGCTGCATTCTTCTCTTAAGGTCTTCCATTCTTCTTTGGCTTTTTAGTTTAAGAAATTCTTGATTATTGCTTCTATATTTATCATGATCATAGTGGTGAACTGGTTTGTCTTTGTACTCGGAGACATCTATAGCTGGAGTGGAATGATCTTTTAGAACAACTTTACCATGATGCTGGAATGGAGGAGCTCTATCTTGATTTTTTTTATATATGAAAAATACCACTAAACCAAGGATTATTCCTACAACTATGATATATAAAATATATTTAAATGAGTTTTTTATTTTAAGACTATCTCCAGCAATAACATCTCCGGTTATTGGTGAAGGATTTTCTTTATTTGTTGGAATTACTGAGTTTTCTTGATCCATATTTTTTATTGGAATATCAACATTTGATACAGAATTAGCTGAGATATTGGTCAGATTTGCATTATTTGAACTTGTGTCATTTTTCTTTTGAGAACTGTCTTCTTTATAGTTATAACCTTCTGGATAAATAAATAATGAAATTAATTCTCCTGTTTTTTGTGAAGATATCTTTTTTGTAATTACCACAACAGAATCCTGTTTTATTCTTGCGTTAATATCTATTAGAGAAGGGAGTTTGTCTTCTATGGCTATTACAGCCTCTCCGTTTTTATCAACCGTTTTGTTAACTTTTTTTATTACTTGAAAATATGAAGGGGAATTTTCTATTAATGTTAATTCAACTACGCTTTCAGGTATGGTTTTAACTTTTATTGTTTGGGAAGCGTAAGAAGTACTTATCAAAATTATAGAAATTAACAAACTTAATATTATTTTTTTCATTTTTCCTCTTTTTATGCTAGTGCAATGATTTTTTCATTTATAAATATTTTTATAGTCAAAAATTTTAAACATCAAGAATTGTTTTCTCTTTTTCAATAGTTACAGAGAATTAACATAATTGAGTTACTAATAGTTATTAATTCTCTGATAAGACAATTTACCAGTAAAGTAACCAAATCAAGTAAATTGTCTATAAAAGATGAAGATTAGGAAAAAAACAATTCTTGAGTGTGCTCAAGAACCTGAGCATATTACGACATGTTTAGTTGGAAAGTTCTTGACACCATTTCAATTTTGCAAACATTTATTATAGATATTTAACTTTAATAACTATGGAAAAAGGTGATTTTTGTTTTGTAATTGAAAATTCAAATAAACAGAAACTAAGGGTTTTTTTTACTAGCTCAATTATATTATTTATTTCAATAGGGCTCGTCATATCCTTGTTTTTTACATTCAAGGATTTTAACGAAGGAGGAGATATTTTCATAACTGTAAAAGAAAAGATAATGACTCAAGTAAAATCGACAACTCCTGCAGGAATGTTTTATTCTGGATTTTGGTCTAGCTTGTTTTTTGTACCTATTTCAGGGGAATTTTTTTATTATTATGCAATTGCAAAGGGAAGCTCAATTTTTATTTCTTTACTTATGATTAATGCAGGATTTTTACTGGCGCAATTTATAAATTATGCGTTTGGGAAGAAATTAAGTACATATTTTCTATATTTTATGTCAAAAAAGAAACTCTATGAGACTAGGAGATTTATTAATAAAAGAGGATGGCTTGGAGTTTTCTTATTTAATTTACTTCCTTTGCCTGCACCATTATTGACATTTGCACTAGGAATTACAAGATATAATATTTATAGATTATTTTTCTTTATGATTTTAGGGAGTATTTTAAAATATGCAATAATAATTGTGTTTTTTGTGTTAACTCATTGATTTTACTTTATACAGAGAATTAACATAATTGAGTTACTAATAGTTATTAATTCTCTGATAAGACAATTTACCTGTAAAGTATAGATAATTCTGATAATTAGATTACAAATAGTCAGAATTCTCTAAAGGACAATTACCAAAATTATGTGCTCCAATCAAGGTAATTGTCCATAACCAAATTAAGTAAATTGTCTATAATATTAAATAAATATGCAAATGACTTATTGTAAAAATATGAGAAAATAAAAAAAATAAAAAATTTAAAGATTATATTTATTCATCTGAATCTTCATCGCATATATAGAACTTTAAAATGTTCTTTCCTTGATTTGCGGGGCGATATTGCATATCGTCTTCACAAAGCTCTGAGAATCCCATCCATCTGTTTCCATAATCACTTACGCCACGATGATTTTGTCCATCTTGCGGCGGATGATAAGGATTAAGTAAACCTGGATGATTCATCCAATTCATAGGTCGAAACTGAATCATGCCTCCTAGCACTAAAATTATCATGCATAGTACTGGCAAAATTAAACTTTTATTTTTCACTTTACACCTCCTTTTAATAATTATAGAAGAGGCAAACTACCTCTCTTTTTCTTTTTAATTATTGGATTAAAGAGTTTATATAACTAAGGTACTACTTAGCATCGATTACAAAATTCCATTGTTAATTATCATAGAGGGTTATATTTTCTCCAAAGTTTTCTCCATGGTCTGTAAATAAGAAACAATATTGCACCTCCTAGAGCAGACCAAGCTCCTAACATTAAAAAATAGATAAACCAAGCTATTTCTTTTCCATAAAAATAATAGTTTAGTTTCCAATAACAGTGTACCTCGGCTTTTCCTACTTTTTTTACAAGTTTTGCTTGTTGTTCTGCAAGTCTATCAGAAACTGAAGTGTGGGCAAATGTTAAGAATACAGCTAAAACTCCAATCCACTCAACAAAACCTTTGTCTGAAAAGATACCAATTAAAATAAGAATACATCCCACAAAAGTAAATTCAATGTGCCAAGTTCTTATTTTAGGATTTAAGTTTTTTATTGCTTTTACCATTTTTACAGGTATTTTTTCTAGAGTTGTAAATTGATTTTGCTTTTTTCCTTTTTGAGGACTTGACATCTATTTTTTAGTATTTTACTCTATAAATACTTAATTGAATATTTAATTTGATTATGAAAAGATTTACTAAATTTTAAACCGATTACGACATTTAGACAATCTTTTTATACCCCTTTTAACTGGTAAAAGTATGAAAGATTATCTTCTGATTATTACAAAAGAGGGTCCTGTTGAAGAAACTATAGATCTAAGCAATTTAATTAATCGAAAAGTAATTTCCGCTAAAGGATTTGTAGTGGGAAAAGTAAAAAGGGCAAGATTAAACAGTAAATTGGTTCTTGAAGGGGTTTTTGTATCAAGAGGGTTATTTAAGGAGCAGTTATATCTTGGATCAAGTTATTTTGACAAATTGTCTGAGAAAGCGATTATTTTGAAAATTGATCCTTTTGTTTTACTAAAAGGGTTTAAAGTTATTACAAATGAAGGAGAATTTGTTGGTAAGGTTAAAGACTTTGTAAGAAAAAACAACTCAAATGAAATATCAGGTTTAGTTGTAAAGAAAAGATTTAGAAAAGACATTAGTGTAGAAACTTCTAATATCAAGGCATTTGGAAGCTCAATTATTTTAAAAGAGAATTATAATGTCCCAAAGAAGTATTTCTGGCAAAGATCTGAATGAAGCAGTAACATCAGATGATTTGTTAGGAAAAGATGTAATCGATGCAGATGGTAAATTTATAGGTGTGGCTGAAAAAGTGTTTATTCATCCTTCTACATTAGATTTTATGGGTATTGAAGTTGATAAAGGATTTTTGAGAAGAGGACTCTCAATTGGAAAAGATTATATTGAAAGAATTGCAAAACACGCAGTATTTCTAAAAATAAGAGTTGCATTTGAGATTAGGGGGATGAATGTTTTTTCAAGATTAGGTGAAAATTTAGGCAAAGTCACCAATGTAGAATTAATAGGATATAAAAATGAAATAAAAGCAATACAGATAAAACATGAAGGAAAAAATGTTTTAATTCCATTGAATTATATTGTAAAAATTGGAGAAGGAGTATTTTTGAATGTAAGCAAAGAGGAATTAATGGATTTTATTAAAGGCAAAGTTGTACCTTAAGGGTTGAGTAGTAATTTAAAATGAAAGGTTCTTTATTAAAAGCAGGTTATTATAGAAGAAAAGTGTTTGGAGTAAGAACACCTTTTTATCATTCGTTTTTAGAGATTCACTATAATGGAAGAATAATTAAGAGGGGTTATTATGCAAGGAATGATTTCCTCTGGCCGGTATCTCTTATTATCCCTATTCCTGGAGAATTTAGAAAAGAGAAGGAAGGCGTAGATTATTATTTGGTTTTATCTAAAAATAGAAAAAAGATAAAGAAAGTCTTAAAGATATTAGGAGAAGAAAGATTTAGATGGAAAGTTTATTCTTCAATTTTTAGAAATTGTTTTCATTGGAGAAATAAGGTATTAGCGGCTGCTGGAATTAAAGCTCCTAAAAAAGATTGGTTTTTTAAAAGATAATCTATTTATCCTCTTAAAATTTTCATTATAACATATAAAAATAATTGCAATTAATATTTACAGAGGAATAAAGTTAATTAATGTAAGGTTTACAAAATATGATAATAAATCTCTTTTGACTAAAATTATGTATCATTAAACAGATCCAGTTTGATTAAACTTCTTCATTGCTTGTTCAAGAATTATTTGAGGTGCGAAACCTTTTCTAGAACACATTTTCATGAATTCATCGTAGACATTTTGATCTACATTATATTCTAGTTTTCTTTTCTTTGCGCCAGGGGGTGTTGCTGCCATAAACTAGGTAGATAATAAGCGTTTATATATCTTGGGATTTGATCGGAGATTGTCTAATTCTGCCCTGTTGCCAATCTTTAATGACCAGTCGGGCAGTTCGATCAATATCGACTACATTACCTTTTTTGAGGAAATTATTTCTTTTTCCTAGCGTTTCTAGAAGGATTTCTGCATCTCCCTCTGCGTCAATATTATAGAATTTTTCTAATAAACCGCGGTATTCATTTAGTAAATTCTGAACTATTAGGTCAGGATCTTTTACTTTATCAAAAGTTTTTACGTTTATTTTTGTGTGCTTCATCTGCATTTCTAAATCTGTTTGAACTTGCGAATCTTCCTGAGGAGGAATTACTCCTGGAGAATCTAAAAGCAAGATATCTTTTGTAAGTTTTATTTTCTTTATCCCTTTAGTGTATCCAGCGACTGAAGAAGTTGCAGCTGCCGAAGAACCAGTAAGGAAGTTTATTAGAGAACTCTTTCCTGTATTTGGATAACCTACAATTCCAACGTAAGCAATTTTATGCATGTCGAAGATTTTCATTTTATTTACTTCAATTTTTATTCTTTCTCTTAGGTCTCTGCTTCCTGCTCTTTTAAGGCAGGAGATTATTGCATATGGGAAGATCTTTTTTTCTTTAATTTCATTTTTTAATTTCTCTTCATCAACTAGATCTGACTTATTTATAACAAAAATAATCTTTTTGCCTCCGGACTTAATGATATTTTCCACTTCAGAGTTCCTTGTAGCATCAATGAATCTTGCATCCAGTATTTCTAGGACTATATCTGACTTTTTTATTACTTCTACTATGATCTTTGGAACTGCGACTCTATGCTGGTTAGTATGTACTAGTCTAGCCCTTCCAGTCATTCTTGATGAAAATGAATATCTTACTCTCATAGGTTTATTATTAAATTAAGGCTTATAAATATGGGCATCTATGTCTTGGTTACGGGTTTCATTAAACTTACTGCATTGGGTGGAATAATTTCTAAAATAGAATTATGTAAGGCCTTGTTAGATGCAATAAATGAACTTTCCCAAGCTAGATTTTTTTGATTGTAATTAAGAGGATTTCCTTTTATATCTGTAATTTTTCCTCCAGCTTCTTCTAGGATAATTTGACCTGCTGAAGTATCCCATTTACTAGCTAAAATTACTGAATTTATATAAAAATCTCCTCTTTTATCTGCGATTGCACAGAGTCTTAAACCAATACTGCTTTGTTCTACTTTTTCTTTGACTGATAATTTATCTATGAATGCATCAAACTTATTTTTATTAACATAAGATGACCTTACAATACATTTTGCTTCCTTTATTTTAGATATTTTACTTACTTGTAATTTTTCAACTCGATTATTCCTTTCTTTAAAAGCCCCTTTACATTTTTTTGCAAAATAGAGTATATCTGTATAAGGTTCGTATACAATGCCTAAATAGGGGGTTGAATTTTTTAATAAACAGATTATTACACTAAATTGCTCTCTGCCTGTAATAAATTCATTAGTACCATCTAGAGGATCTATTATCCAGAGAGGAGAAGAAAAATTAATTTCATTTGGAATATTTTCCTCTGAGAGAATAGAGATGTGAGGATAAAGTTTCTGCAGAGAGGACGAAATATATTCGTTTGACTCTAAATCTGCAATGGAAACGGGATTGAAAAAATCTTTACTTTTTGATTTTATTTCAATCTTTTTTCTATGGTGCTTCATTAATATTTTTCCTGCTTCTTTTGCTATTCTTAGTAATTCTTTATCCATTTTTTATTTAGGTACTAAATAGTTTTAAATTGTACTATTTTATTTTAGTTTAAGTGTTTAGATAATTCTACTGCTTTATCCATTAATTCCTGACTAAACGTAGAGATGTATCTTTTTCCTAATACAGATTGACCTTTGTATATAATTGGTTTTCCATCTATATAATGAACATATCCCCCCATTGATTCTAGGATGGCCTGAGGAGCGCATAAGTCCCAAGTATTTGTGCCCAAGTATTCACTTATTCTTATATCTGCTCGATTTTCTGCTAATTTCATTAATCTAAGACCGTCACTTCCACAATTATGAAATTCTTTTATTCGCAATTTTTCAAATACTGGTTTTAGATCGTTGTAAGGATTGTCGCCGTTGGTTGAGGCAATCAAATTTGTTCTATTTGAATCAACAAACTTTAATTCTAGTTTTCCGCGAGGATTATCTCTAAATGAACCTGAATCTATAGAACCATAATATAGGTCCTGTGTAACCGGCCAATAAACCACTCCTAAAGTTGGAGTGGATTCAACGCAGAAACCAATATGAATTGCGAATTGTCCGTTACGTTTTATAAATCCTTTTGTTCCATCTATTGGATCAATATACCAAGTTCTTCCTCCATTTAAAATTGGAAGGTCTTCTTCGCTCACTATACTATCATTAGGAAATTCTTTAGAAATTCCTTCTATTATTAATTTAGAGGCTAGTTTGTCTGCTTTAGTAACTGGAGAGCCATCTTTTTTTCTTTTTACTTCTATTCTAGTGTCATAAAATGGAGCAATCAAAGGCCAAGTCTCTAGGGCTATTCTTTTTGCTATTTGGAGTTCTTTAGCGAATCTTTGTTCTTTCATAGTATGAAGGGTAAAAAGAAAGATTTATATATTTCTTATATTGTTTATATAATTGATATAAATATGGGAAATAGCTATAAATTTTGAAGTAAATTAAAAATTTATAGTAATTAAATATATATCATGAGAATTAAACAATAAGATAAATAAAAAATATTAAATATAATCAATATAAATTAAAGATTTTAGACAAAATATGAAAAGAAGAATAATAAAACAGGCAAACCAAGCTTATACATTGACTTTACCCATAGAATGGGTAAGGAAGAATAAACTAGATGCTGGAAGTGAAGTTGATGTAAAGGAAAATGAGAAGAATTTAATTGTATCCAGCGAGGGAGAAACAGAATATAAGAAAATAAAAATTAAATTTAAAGAGATAAATGGAAAGATCGTAAGATTATACATTCTTGCTTTATATTCTAAAGGATTTGATGAAATAACAATAGAAAGCGAGAAGGAAATAAGCTCTGAAATTACAAATGCAATAAACAATACTATTGGATTTGCATTAATTTCTCAAGATGAAAACGTTTATGTTATAAAAGATATTAATTCTGGAAATTATCAGCATCTTGATGAGATATTCAAAAGAGTGTTTCAAATGGTTCTATTATTTTACGATTCTGCTATGAATGATATTTTTGGAAAAGAAGATGAGAAAGTAGAATCTTTAATGATGAGAGACAGAGAAGTAAATAAGTTTTGTTTGTTCTTACAAAGAGCGATAAACAAGAGTTCATATCCTGATGTTGTAAACAGCAGGGCATTATTTAGTTATTCTTATTGTCTGGAAAAAATTGGAGATGAAATTGAAAGACTGTGGAAGACAAATATTAAAAATAAGATAAAAAAGACTAAAGAATTTAAAGTTTTAACAGAAATGTGCAGGGAAATTCTAGGAAAATCTTTTGATTTGTATTATAGGTTAAGTCCAGAGAAAATTGAGGAAATTTATAACTATAGAGATGAATTCAGAGAGAAAACTTTAGATTTTAAGTCGAGTGATAAACAGTTAAACAGGATTTTGAGACATATCTTAAAAATTGTTGAAGATTGCGTTGATTTGACTCATCTGGATTTGATTATGCGGAACTAGATTATTTATATAATATCTAAAAAGTCTTTTGGAGTAAGAATTTTAATTCCTCTAAATTCTTTGATTTTAAGCAGGTGATTGTCTTGGGTTATGATATAATCTGCATTTCCTGAAATAGCTGCTTCAATAAATTTATTATCATTTATATCATCTTTAACAATATTAATTTCTTCAATCGGATCAACTAAAATTGAATTTTGAATAATAATATTTTCCCATTCTTGTACTTTATCTTCTTCCATTTTAATCTTAAATCCTCTTAGATTTCTTATTAACTCTTCAATAATTGGATATGAACTAATTAAATCTGCTTTTCTACTTCTCCATAAATTAATAATTTGTGAAGAAAAATTTCCATCCCAGAATATTCCAGATAAGAATACATTTGTATCTACAATTATTCGCATCATTTTTTACGAGATTCTTTTATAGATTCTTCAATGTCCTTTTCAGTTAAATTGTATTTTTTAGCATGATCTTGGGTTTTCTTAAGTAATTTTTCAAAACCATTAAAAGATGGAACATCTAGTTTAGTAAATACTATTGTGTTTTTTTCTCCTATAACTACAAATTTTTCTCCTTCCTGCAAATTAAGTTTCTCGCGAATTCTTCTAGGTATAACTACCTGCCCTCTTGAACTAACGCTTGTTATTTCTATTGATTCCATTTTTTTATAAGTTTATCATATTAGTAAGATTATCTTATATTTAAACTTATGGAATTATTATTTACTTGAGATAAATTTAAAAGCAACCTTCTAATTGATTTTTTATGGAAAAATATAAATGGTTAGACGATTTATCTAATTTTATAGTTGAAGCTAATATTAAGACTTGGGCAGGAGAAGGAATGGAAGTTGCGCCTGAAAGAAAAGGTTTCAAGGAACTAGAATATAAGAAAGATGAATGGAGACTTAGAGACAGTTATACTGGATATTTTAGAGCTCCTGGAATGACGACTGTGTATTATAATGAAAAACCTTCCTGGACAATGGCTTATGGAGGAAAAGGCCAACACGAAGGACATGAAGGTATTGCAAAGCCAACTTTCTCATTTCTAAAGAAAGCATTAAAGCTTGTTACACCTCAAATGCCTTTTAGAGGACCAAGTAAATTTAGCGAGGATGGGTGGGAATATAGTTTCTTTTTAATGAAGGGAGATATAACTGATTTTTTAGCGGATGAAGGAATAACTAGAGATAGAGTTCCTGTATTTAATCAAATAGTTATGGGAGGCATTGTCATATCTAAAGATTCTAATAGAAATGTTGTTTATCCCTGGGATCTTTAATTAATTAAAAAATTTCTCCATAATAAAGCTTATAATCTAGATCTATTAGAGACTTATCTAAGAGGTGAAAAATGACAGAAATAATAATCGAAGAAACATTTTATTTAAATTTTAAAGTAAATTTAAAATTTGAACTTGTTCAAAAGGAGGGGAGAGAATGACGGATATAATAATCGAAGAAACATTTTCAGATGATAATGAACTGTTTGATAAAATTGAGAAAAAGCAATATGACTCATTTAATAATTTGGATTTGAGATTTGAGTCTGTTGAACTGGGAAAAGAGAGTCAGATAAATGAACTTTTAACTTATAATGAAATTAAATCAAGACTGCAATTTCATTTACCTCATCAGCCTGAAGGTGCACTAAAGATATTGAGAGATTTAAATGGAACTGGGCTGCTTGCTGATGAAGTTGGGCTGGGAAAGACAATTACTGCTGGAATTGTTCTAAAAGAAGGAATAAGGAGAGGACTGGTGAAAAAGGCACTCGTGCTTGCGCCTCCTTCGTTAGTTGATCAATGGGTTGCAGAACTAAGTGAGAAATTTGATATGAAAATAAAAATCATAGAAGATGAAAGCGACTGGGATAAACATGATATTGTAATTGCATCCATTGATAGAGTTAAAATATATAATAAAAATTATGGGGGTTTTAAACATAGCAAGGCACATGAAATACAATGGGATTTACTTATTGTTGATGAAGCACATAAATTAAAAGATAAGAGTACAAGAAGATGGGAATTTGTGGATAAACTAAAGAAAAAAAGGTTTTTGATTCTGACTGCTACTCCATTTCAAAATGATTTAATGGAATTGTATAACTTATTTCATTTACTTAAAAGAGGGCATTTAGGAACTTTAAATGAATTTAAGAAAGAATTTTTCCATAGGGGAAATAAGAGGCATCCACTTAATCCTCAAGAACTGAAGAGAAAACTTGATCAGATTATGGTTAGGAGGAAAAGAAGTGATACCATTGTAGATTATAAAAAGAGAATTCCTAAGATTGTATCAGTTGAACAGACAGAGGAAGAAAAAGAGATTTATATACAGATAACGGATTTACTTAAGACAAAATATTTTGCTGTAAATGGGAGCGAATTAAATGGGAGGCTAATAATTTATGCATTATTGCCTAAAGTAACAAGCTCTTCAAGATCTGCAATAGAATCTTTAACAAAAATTGCAAACAATGAAAAATACCATGATAAAACTAAGGGAATAGCATTAGATATACTTAAAAAATTTAAAGTTTTAAAGAAAGATTCTAAAATTGAGGCACTTAATAATATCATAACTAAAATTTTTAATGATGATTCAAATGCTCAAATATTGATTTATACTAGACATCCTTCTACTCTAAGATATATAGTTGAGAAATTACAACCTTTAAATTTGAAGATTATAGAATATCTTGGAGGTCTTGATAGAGATGAAAAGACTGCTAGAGTCAATGCTTTTAGAAATGGAGCAAACATATTGATAAGCACAGAAACTGGAGCAGAGGGACTAAATTTTCAGTTTTGCCATAATTTAATTAATTATGACTTACCTTGGAATCCAATGGCTGTAGAACAAAGAATAGGAAGACTTGACAGAATTGGGCAGAAAAATGATATTAATATTTATAGTCTAGCTACAAGCGGAACAATGGAGGAGCACGTAGTTGATTTAATAATAAATAAGATGTGCTGTATAGGGATGGTAATTGGAGAATTGCCAATTATATTATTTAATCTTGGACTGGATTCGCAAGGAAACAGCGGGATAACAAAAATAGAGGAGATGCTTATGGATGCATTTATTGATTCTAAAGATAATTTAGCATTATTTGCAAAAGGAGTAGAAGAGATAAATAAATTTGTACAGAAAGGAATAGATGAGTATCTTAAGATTAAGGAAAATAATCAAAAAGTTCTAGATGCAAAGCAAACTGAAAAATATGATAAAATAAAGAGGGTGGAGGAAAAAGAGCATGCAAAATCAGGATAGTGATGGAAAAGAATTAATTAAATTTGTAGAAGGGTTTTTTAGAAATATAAATGCAGAAGTTAAAATTGAGAATGAAATGCTTGTTGCATCAAAAATAAGCGAAGAATTTGAAAAAGCGGTAGGGAAGAAAGGCCCATATAGGCTAAGCTTTAATAGTCCTATGGAAAATGCTGAATTTATTACAAAGGGAAGTACTTTTTTAAAAGAAATTATGAATTTTATTGAGTTAAAAGGGCAAACAACTTTAATTAAATTAGATTTTGAAAGAGATTATAAAAAAGAAATGGAACATTACTTAAGTTTAAGAAATTCTAAACTGGCTGATCTCTCAAGAAGAGTTGAGTATAAATCATTTACCAGATTTAGTATAACTACGATTTTACAATATCTAAATGAAAAAGAGCAAATAACAAATCATATATGCATTATAGATAAAAATATTAAAGAATTTAGTCTTGATAAGTATAAGTATACTGAAGGAAAAAAAAGTGAAATAAACACGCCTAATTTAAAGGAAGATTATGAACTAGCAAAGGAAGAATTAAAGAAATTAATTAAACTAAGGGTTGAGGATACGGCTAAAAATTTAACTTTGAAGCTCGATAGAGAAATAGAAAGAATTAAAGGACATTATGATAAACAGAAGAAAGAATTTAGTGATTCTATTTTGAAATTAAAAGAGCAAAATAAAAATATAGAGGTTCAGATTAACAAGACAAAAGAAGAGGAAAAAGAACAATTAAGGCAAAGAATAAAAAATAACATTATTTTGATTGAAAAATTAGAAAAATCTGATACTTTGGAGAAACTTGATAAAGAAGAACAATTCTTCATTACGGACGAAAAGAATAAACATTCCTTAAAGATTAATAACAAATTAATTAATACGACAATAATTTATTATCCTGTTTTTAATTTTGGATTATTATTAAAGGGAAAGGAAACAGTAAAAAAAGTTGATATTGAATATGATCCTTTTAAAGATTTAATTTTAAAAGGTGTAAATTGTGATAATTGTAAAAGAGATATAAGGGAACTATATATTTGCACAAATTCACATGTTTCATGTCCAAATTGTATAGAGGAGTGTTCGATATGCAATGCAGTTTTATGTTTAAAATGCAATAAGAAGAGATGTATGCAATGCAATAAAAAATTATGCAAGAATTGTTATATTAAGTGTTATAATTGCAAGAAAGAAGTATGCAAGATACATTCAAATAAGAATTATGCAAATGATAAAGATTATTGTATAAATTGTTTGGAGAGATGCGAAAATTGCGGTAAGTTTAGTGATAAAACAAGAATAAAAAAAACAACAAAGGGAAATATTTGTGAGAAGTGTTTTAGACTAGGGAAGATAAAATAGAATAACCAAAAAATAGTAACTGCTAACAGATCAGAGCCAAAACCAATGGTTTTGAAATTTGATTGAAAAATTTGTCGTCTAGCAACAGACAAATTTTTCTGACTTGACTAATGTTAATAACCAAATATTATTATAATGGATCATATGTATTAAGACTTTGTGCCTATGCAAAAAATGTAGTTTATTAATATGAACAAGTCAATTAAATTCTTCAGCGTATTGAGACAATTACAGATAATTAACCAAATTGAATTGAATAATAGAGTTAATTCTCTGATAAGACAATTTACAGAAAAAATACGCAATCAAATAAATTGTCTATAAGCAATATTCTAGTTGTAAATGAAAGATAACTTTTATTATTAAACCTGTTAGCAGTTACAAAAAATACTAAGGTTTATAAGTAAGCTCTACCTTACTTTTCTATGATTGATATAGTAACAATCTCAAGTAAAGGGCAGTTAGTCATACCTAAAAGACTAAGAGAAGATGTTGGTTTTGCAGAACAAGATGAAGTTTTAATAGTTAGTGACGAGGGGAAAATAATAATTGAAAAGATATCTAAAGATAAAGCTAAAAAAAATTTGAGAACTTTTCTTGAGATAATTGGAAACAAATCTGAGAAACTAAAGATTAGCGAAGAAGATATTGAAAAAGAGGTTAGGGCAATGAGAAATGAAAAAAAGAGTAGTTCTAGACACTAATATCCTTATATCATCAGTATTGATAAAATTTGGCAATCCTAGAAAGATATTTGAAAAATTTTTAAATGGAGAGTTTATTCTTATTGAAAGTGAAGAGATGCTTGCTGAAATTAGAGATGTGCTATTTAGACCAAAGTTTAATTATATAAGTTTGATTGAAAAAGAGAATTTTATTAAGAATTTATTATCTTTATGTAATATAGTTGAACCAAAGCAAAAAATTGATATTATTAAAGATGATCCTGATGATAATATAATCTTAGAATGCGCATTAGAAGGAAATGCAGATTATATAATAAGTGGAGATGAACATTTGTTAGGTCTTAAAGAATTTAAAGGAATAAAGATAATATCACCAAAAGAGTTTTTGAATATTTTGGGATAATTTTATTAATTAGGATAAATTATAAATATGTGTGAAGAATTGTTCCCACATACTGATTTAATATTGAAGTTATTTAGTGTAATGGAAAGCTTATATATCTTGAATAGTTTATTTTTTTATGGAAGATAATGAAGAACAGATTAGTAAATTCATTAAAGCAATAGAAGAAAGTTTTAGTGGATTAAATCCAAAAACTTTCTGGCTTCTAAATGGTGGTCAAATAGATGCCTATTTTGATGTAGATGAGGCTTTAGATATGTATTATCGTATAAATAAACTCAAAGAAAAACTGAATGCTATGGAAATAGCAGATTTAATGCCTCAAGCAGATATTATTCGAATATTTTTAGAACATAATGCAATAATCGGCCTAAAAGTTGCGAAGAAACTTGGAATTGATAATATAAGTGCAGAAGACAGGATAAAATACAGCTTATTTTTATTTGAAATCTTAAGACATAAAGTCAGAAACGATATATTTTGTTTAGATGGAAAGAACATTATCTTTGGGGAAAATGAAATCTCTAAATTACTGAATACAAATAATTGGAATAGACCATCTTCCAACGAAGAAAAGAAGAAAATAGCCTTTCTAACAGTTATGCTAAATAATTTATGCTACACACTCTACTATGATATTTTTATGACTGGGGGTTTTTATCTTCATGGTCCTTACGACACCACTAATAAATTTGGTGAAAATACAATGATGTTGGTAAGAGATTTCCATAATTTAAATCCAAAAGAAATATGGCCTGATTTAAAAATACCTTTCCAAAACATAAAAATTTGCGCAATTTACAAAAATTTGGACCTAAAGATAAATTTTGTTAATCATCCTATCACAAAAGATTCAATTGGAGACAAGCTAATTGCCTACAAAATATATGTTGATGGAAAAGAAATAGATTTTGATAAAATAGATGAAATAATTGAGATTGTTCACAAAATTTCATCACAACAAACCAGTAAGATTAATAGTCTTTCTGATTTGGATAAAGTAAGAAAGGGAGCTGAAATAGCATTTTATTTCTTTAAAAGCTTAAGAGAGTATATGGGAGATGATTGGAGACCTCCTAAAACTGTAGAAGAGACTATACAAAAATTCGGGAACAAATTTATCAAAGATTTTCAATATCAAGAGATTCCTTCAATGGAGCATTGGAGAAGAATTTTCGACCCCCGAGATGATTACTACTAAAATAAGAAAAACACTATGTGGGAACTTTTGTTCTCAGATATTATAAATTTAAGCCCAGTTTTGTGGACATAATTTATTTTAGTGTCTGAAAAATGTGGGCAGATAGTGAGAAATTAATGGATACTTTTTTAAATAATATTAACTCTAAACTATAATGGACGAGTTAAACATAGAGGTAGATAAAAACAATAAAGAAATCGGATTAAGGCCAATGAAAGATTTTCAAACAGGCAAATTTATTCATCGCTCTGCGCACCTACTTCTTTTTAATACTGAAGGGAACGTATTAATCTGTAAAAGGTCGCCAAATAAAAGATGGTATCCGAATCTCTATACATATTCTGTGAGCGGAACAGTTGCAAACGAGACTTATGAAGAATGTATAAAAAAGGAGATGAAAGAAGAACTAGGAATCTCAATCCCAGTTAAGCTTGTTTTTGTTTATCCCTATTTTGATGAATTGGATAAGTCATTCCACGCTCTTTTTTCTGGCATGAGTGATAAAAAACTAACTCCTGATAAACTGGAAATATCCGAACTAAAATGGATGAAACTAGATGAGCTAAAAAAAGACATGAAACGTAACTCAAAGAAATATGTTCCTCATGTTGTTTTTGGACTAAAAAAGTATTTTTCTCAAGAATCTAAGTAATAAGAAATGTAACAATATTTATCATAAAAAGTGTAATCCATTATGTTATAAAATTATTATTCTTCTACAATCTTTCTTATTTTATCAAGAAGTGATTTTGTTTTTTCTGTTAATTTCTTAAATTCAAGCTCATTTAGGGAAGTTTTAATTGAATATTGCATATTTTCTCTTATGTCCAATATTTTTGTGCTATTTTCTAAATTTTCAGTAACGTCTTTATCATAAATTTCATTAAGTTCTTCAATAGTTAGAGGAATTTCTTTAGTGTTTATCATTTGTTCAATTAAAGCAAAAGTACAACTTTGATTTCTTGATTGGAACCCTTTTTTTGTAATAAGAGCAAGCAAGGCATGGTATAAACAATAAAAAGATGCTGAAGCACTCCAATCTGAGAATCCCTCTCTCTTAAATACAAAAATCGCATTAAAGTTATGAATTGCTTTGTTTATATGTCCTTGAATAATTTCATTACTGGAAATTATCTTCCTTATCCCTTTGTGTCTTTCTCCCTTCTCCCCTTCTTTTAGGCATGAATTTATTTTATTCTGAATTTGCATCTTCTATCGTCTCGATAATTAATTTCTGTCCCCATAAAATTAAGCCTTTTTTTAATGATTCTAGAACAACTGGATCTTTATTTTTAATGTTTGAAACAAAGTCTTCTTTAGTTTGAATAATTTCATGAACTTTTATGGGCATTGAGAGAAATAACTCTTTAGTTAATTCTTTAAATTTATTAAAATCTTTTCTTTTAATTATAAATATCAAATCTAAATCATTTGGATTTTCTTTATTTAAATATGATCCAAATAAAATGCAAGAATCTACAATTTTTTTAAGAGGCAATAAATCTAGATATCTGCTGTTTACTCTTCCTTTAAATTCGTCTATTAAAACTAATTCAATAATGCTATGGGTTTTATTGTTCTGGAAATTTATTTTATAAGATGCTATATTTGATATTTTTTTTATACTTAAAATTCCAACTTTTTGGAATTTTCTAAGAATTTTTAATGCGCCGTTTGGTGCAATACTGCATTTTCGAGATATTTCATTTATAGAAAAGTCTTCTCCAAATGAGTAAATCAATACTTTCAATACTTTTTTTTCATTTATTGTTAACATTTTACTATACACCTTTATTGTATAATTATACACTATTGGTATATAAAGGTTTCTGATAAATTATAAATTACCTTGGATAAAAATTAATCTTATCCCAGTTAAAAATAGGAATTGAGTCTACTTGGATTATTTCATCTAGAAAACTGTCTTTTATATCTGAAATTAATTGATAAAGATCAACTATTCCTTTAGTATAGCACCTAAAATCTATATCGGCATAACCAATATAACGAGAGATACTTTCAACATTTCCTTTATTTTTTAAAAAAGACTTTACTTTATCGTATAAATCTTCATTAAAATTCATTAGATGTAAAAATACTCTAAAATGAAGATATCCAAGTTTTTCATAATTTATTTTAGTTTTATATACCATTATTATCTTCTTTTCTTCTAATTTTCTTATTCTATCTTTGACACCATTTGGAGTAAGATTGACTTTATCAGACAAACCTAGAAGACTTATTCTGCAATTATTTGATAATTCTTTTATTATACTTAAGTCTATTTCGTCTAATTTAATAAAATCTTTTGTTTCTGATGTTGAAACTTCTTCATTTTTATCCTTCATAATCAAATGCAAGTTAAAATAGGTGCTTTCTATCTCGCTAGTTATTAATTTTTCCTTTATTTTATTATTCATACCAGATGTGATTCTTTTGAAAATTTTATCTAATTCCTGATTGTTTTTGCATTTTATTACTAAAGTTAAATCATAAAGACTTGCGTTTTTTCCTACTGCTAAAACATCTTTATCGGATTTGATTTTTTTAATCCAATCTTTTTCTTTTGAAGTTGATAATTGTATTAATTTTAAATATATAACAAATATTGTTTCTCCTAGTTTATTTAGATCTATTATTGCGTTATATCCTTCAATAATTCTTTCAATTTCTAATTTTTCTATTCTATATTTTACAACTTGTTTTGAAAGCCTTACCCTTTTTGCAATTATTGAATGAGGTAAACGAGCATTCATATCTAATTCTGTTAAAATCTTCTTATTCTTCAAATCTAGTTCCATATTTAACTATAATAATTATAATATATAAATATTGCGTTAAGTTAAAATATTAATCAAGAATATTTAATTATATATCATATTACTACTATTTATGACGAAAAAAAATCCATATCATGAGTATATTCATAATATTCCCTGGGAAGGTTATGATAAAAGTGCAAAGATTGCAAGAGGATTAATTAATAATTGGGATTTTATAAATTCAAATCATCCTGAAAGAACTAAAATTAAAGGCTTAGTTTTTAAAGAGTACAGTGGAGAAGGCGATGTAAGTTTATTTAATTTACTAACTTATTATTCATATTCTACTGGAATGGGCTCAGAAAACTTTAGTGAAGTTCTTGTACCTGTTAATTTTGATAAACTAGAGGTAGCTATGAGAAATGATTGTGAAGATCCTGATAGAAGATCGTGGCTTAATTGTCTGCCTTCTGTACGATCTGATAGGGGTATAAAAAAATTAGAGGATTTTTTTCAAATGGTATTACGCAGCCATGGCTTTATTATTCCTGGATTTGGCTTACCTACCAATTTATTTGAGGTTAATCTTGAGGAAAAAGGAGTTCTATGTCAAATTGCTAAATATTATAAAAAAATTGTACAAAGATCTTTGCCAATAGAAGAGTATAATTTTTTACAAGATGATAAAACAAATTATCAATCTTTTTTGGATTTTCATAAAAGATAAGAATAAAAAAGAGTGAAAAAATAAAAAAATAATTGGTTAATTGCTAAAAATATTAAAATAATTTAATATTTTTTATGCTTAGAATAGCATTCTTTACAATATACTGGCTTACCTTCGGTTGGCTTGAATGGTACTTCACAATCCTGCTTGCAATCTGCGCAAGTAGCTTTGTGCATTTCACGTGGACCAAAATCTCTTCTGAATCCTCCGCCTCCGCCTCCTCTACCGCCAAAACCTCCGCCTCGGCCGCCTTCAAATCTGCTCATTTTTTTACCTCCTGGTTTCTATTTAATGGATATCTCTTATTACATTTTAAACATTTATATTCTTCGGTTGTTACAGAGTTAGATTTTCTTCCAAATGGGAAGTTTCTGTGTTTAATCAATTTTGCATCTGAGCCACATGAGCAAGGTATGAACTTCCTTGTCGGCTGTCTATTTGTGAATCTTCTTGTTCCCATTTACTATTTAATCATGATCTTTGAAAAGAAATAATTGACTTATCTCAACTCATTGAACCTTATACCTAACATTTTGAAGTAATATATCCCTTTTAAACCTTTAGATTGGGCGTTTTTTATGTTTAAAATTGGTTAATTTTTTATTGTTAACATGAGGACAATAATTAATATAAACTATTAATTCTGTTATTTTTTATGTCTTTAGTTAAGTTATTTAAAAGTGGAGTTGAACATTTAGATAATGAAAATTCCATTGCATTATCTATGCTTGAAACAAATATGAGTATATTTGCTTTGGAAAATGAAGTATTGGCAGTAAATGGGCCTTATTTTAATTATTTGCCTCCATTAAGAGAGGGATTACCAGAAAGAATATATTATACTGCAAATATTATTTATCATAAAGAGAAAGAATTTTAAATCTTAATCTTACCTTTCTGCCAATCGCGAATTATGTTAATTGCTGTTTTATTTTCATCTACTATCCCTCCTTTTGAGAGATAGCCTCTTTTCCTTCCTATTGCTTCAAAGATTTCTTCTATGTCGTCTGAAAATTTTAAATTATAGAATTTTTCTAATGTTGCTTTATCTTTTTTTAGATACATCCTTAGAAGATCTGAGGCTACTTTATAAGGATCTTTAAGTTTTTCTGGGTTCTTTGCTCCAAGCATACCTAATTTAGAACCTTTATCTTCATAGGGAATGACTCCGGGAGAATCAAGGAATTTTAACTTATCTGCTTTAATCCACTGTACGCCTTTTGTTGTGCCTGCTACACTTGATACTATGGCTTTAGAATTTTTTGAAAATGCGTTAATTAAGGATGATTTCCCAACATTGGGATAACCAACAACGCCAATTCTTAGAGTTTCAATATTATATTTATCTGCGAAATCTTCTAAATTTTTTTTTAGATTTTTAATACTATTTTTATGTAATGTTGAAACAAAGAAAGCGGTTGGGTTGTCTTTCCTTAATACTTCAAGGTCTTTTTGAGGTATTAGATCAATTTTATTGAATATGATAAAAGCGCTTTTTCGATAACCTTTAATTTTATCCATTACCTCTCTGTTCGTAGATAGGACTGGCATTCTAGCGTCTAGTACGACTAAAATTATGTCGGATTCTTTTATTGTTTTATTTACTGCTACCCAAAAACTCATAATTTAGAATGGGTAAATTGGCTTATAAACTGTTCTTAATTAAGTAACAGCTAACGTGTCAAAAACAAATTGCCAAAACCATAGGTTTTGAAATTAATTGAAAATTTTGTCGTCTCTGACAGACAAACTTTTCTAATGAACTATTAATAATAACCTATAATTTCATTGAGTGGGGAGTACATAATGCTTTTATGTGCTATTGAGATGTTGTATTTGTTAATAATTTCTCAGCAAATTAAGATCCATCACTATTGAGATATAGAGATTCCCTCCAATTCAGTTACCTAAAAACTGGGAATCTCTAACAGACATTCCCGAACTATAGATAATTCGGATAATTGGTATAAAATTAGTTCCGGGTTCTCTAATACGACAATTCTGTTTTTTGTAGACTAATCAACCGAATTGTCGATAAAAGTAACGTAATCAACGGGAATGTCTGTAATCAAACAATTTTTTAGTTGTAACTTAAAGATTTTCGTTACAATTTTACGATTCTATTAGCAGATACTTTATGAATGAAAACATGAAAATACAAAAATAATACAAATCTATAAAAATGATGAATTTATTGAGAGTTCAATGGAAATAAATTATGTTACGACAAACAAAGGCAAGGTACATTCATTACAGAGACATTTAGATGTATATGGAATAATAGTTATTCAAAAGGCAGTTGATTTACCAGAGCCAAGATCGGATGATGTTCAGGTCATTGCAGAGAATAAAGCTTATACTGCGTTTGAAATAATAAAAGAGCCTTTAGTAGTGCTAGACGCAGGATTTTATATTGATTCACTAAATGGATTTCCTAGAGCATTTGTTAATTTTGCATTAGATACAATAGGTCTAGATGGTATATTGAAATTAGTTGAAGGCAAAGAAAGAACAAGCGAATTTAAACATAGTCTAGCATATATTGATGGAGAACTAGACGAACCAATATTTTTTAATTCTTCAGTAAAGGGAAGGATAGCCGATAATGTAAGGGGCAAGAAGCAAGATCATTTATGGTCAGATTTAGGATTAATTTTTATTCCTGAACACAGTGAAAAGACTTTGGGAGAAATGACGCCAAAAGAATACGCTGATTTTTGGGAAAAGTATTATGCTAATGCTCCTTCGTGTCAAAGAGAGTTTGGAAAGTGGTATAGTGATAAAGTTAGAGAATAGATAGTTTAGTAATTTGGAAAATTGCTGATTTTGTTATACTTAAATAGTAACAAATAAAAAGGTTTAAAAAGAGATGTTTTGTTTTATTTTTAACTATGGAAGCTAAAACAATACAAAAAGTTCATGAAATTACAAATCATGTACATGAAAATGCAAAAGAATACTATCTTACAAGGCCTTTAGTAACATTAGAGTCTAGTATAGTTCTTCCTAGTAGAAATGCTAAACATACTTTTAAAATTGCTTATGATATAAAGGATGTACTCACTATAGGTGCATTGACAAATAGTTCAGTATTAATGACTGGAGGCACGGATAGGGGAAAGACTACAATTGCCAAGTTAGTGATGAATGCTTTGTTTGCTGATAAATGGCATAGACTAGATATCGATACTGATTTTGGAAAGAGCATGATTGAAGATGTAGATTTTACAGCGATACAAGAAGGAAAAAAAACATCTGAGATGTATAGTCTCCAAAAATTCTTATCTCATCCAGGACTAATTTTAGATGAGATGAATAGATCAC
>CAYHPN010000011.1:0-38957 GCA_964358765.1 Candidatus Woesearchaeota archaeon
TTGACATGTTGAAAATTACTAACTTTCCTGACTCGCCTAGTGGCGATGTCAAGTTATTATATTTAAATTTCCAACAATTTTCCTTTATCCATATAGTATCCTTCATGTCCAATTTCACATTCAAATAATTTCTTTATTTCTTGTCTTTCCTTATTTAGTCCAAGCTCATTTGCTCTTTTTAATATATGTGCTTCTAAACAACTAGGACAGCATTCATGGATATGTTCTTTATTTTCTATATTACAAGCAACTACAGCACATGAATTTCTTTTCATAAAATCCCGAGCATCTTTTATTAATGATTCGGGAATATTTGTTATTTTTGTTAAATTATAGATTACATTAAATCCTAGGAAAAATCCACCTTCAAGCGCTTTTTTTATTTTTTTTAACACCATTTTTTTTAGTCCTTTAGTAAGCCAAACTTTAGTTTAGGCTTATTAACAAATAGAAATAATAACTGAAATATTAAAATCTAGATAAGATGCATTCTCACACTTCTTACTAAAACCCTTTTCTTTCATTAAATACATAGGAATAACATGTTTAAATACCTTTCTAAAAAATTTTTTTCTCCTCTGTAAAAGATCAATTTATTTTTGATTCCTACTTCAGTTGACTTTCTAGAGATTGGATTTCCCTGATATAATCTGCAATTGTGTTTTTGCTTATGTTTTGAGGTCCGCAGATATTTCTTAGCCTCATATATCTATTTCTAATTTCCAAAATCCTTGTCTTTATCTCAGTTTTATCTTGTGTTTTCATTCTTTTATTTTTTCCAGTATCCTTGCCTTATTGCCTGATAGCTTTCTTCTTTGGTTCTTCCTGATGCTTGGGCAATCCAGGGAGCTACCATTCTTTCTGCATGCGTAGATGATGCTATTGGGCAAGGCCTCATCTTAGGATAATTTAAGATGTTTGGATGATTTGTTCCGTATCTTATATTCGCTCCGATGTCTTCTGCGGCTCTAAGGATGTTTGTCAGTTTTATTCCATCTCTCGTTTTGTTTCCTGCCATTCTTTTTGGTCCTCCATTGTAAAAATTTCTCAGAAAGAAGCGTATTTATATTTCTGTTGAAGAATATTCTACAACAATATTTTAATTAGTCATTTATCAGCAATTAGTAAGATGAAAAAAAATAATATGGATTGGGAAAAAATGGACAGACTCCAAAGCAGAATTCTTAATATCTCGAAATTATCTAAGAAAGGAGAAAATCGCTGGCTTGCAAGAATTGGAGAAGTAGTGGTAAAGGAATATCTAACTCAAATTAAAAATAGTTTTAATTTCTCAAAAGAAGAACTGGGGTATCTTGAAGAAAAACTTTTATTGGATTTACTCGGAATTGATAATGAACCAAAATATTCAGGATTATCTTACTATCCTCACTATGGGAATTATCACGAATATAACGACCGAGATTATGATTCTGACGGAGGTGACTGCTAAATGAATAATATAGAGGAATTCTTAAAGAGTAAACTGCCAGAGAAAACTGAAATAGGAAGAATAGTTGAAATTACTTGGCTTAAAAAAGAGAATGGAAATGGTTTTAGAGTTTCAAGGAAATTTGAAATTGAAAATAGTTACAAAAATCCATTCAATCATAATTGGAAATATTATAGTGAGATAAAAGATAATCATTATTTGCTTTACAGATTTAGTGATGAAAGAATTGAAGGAATCTTAGAATTAGAAGAAATTGCTGATAATCTTGAGGAAGCTAATAAGAGATTATATACGGGAGCTATGGAAGGTGCAAAACTTATTGCTGAAGCTTACGGCGGAATAGTTGTAGATCTTACTAATTTTGAGCACGACGCAATGAAGCAGCTGCAAAAAGCAGAAACAATCAGGAGGAAAAAATGAAGAAAGATAAACTTGAAAGATATAGGAAAAGCATCTCCAGCATGTATGGTTCATTAAGTAATCTAGAATTATCATGTAAATTGGAAACTGAGGAATATTTTGAAAGACTTGTGGAAAAATTTAATGGAAGAGATTTTCCAGACGAGCCTTTGTTTAAGTGTTTAGATTCAATAATTGAGGAGAGAATACCATCATATGGAAAAAAATTCCTTGGATCCCATTCAATAGGAAATGGTTATTTTGGGACTTTACTGGAAAATTTTGATACAATTAAAAAAATGTGGAAATTTTTATCCCCTCCAGAAATGTATGTATATAATAAGAAAATTACCTTGAATGAAAATTCTCCCACTGGATTTAATTTTGATCCAGTCTCTGTTAAAAAATTTACAGGAGAAATTGCAGACCAGGGATTTAAACCCTTGGAAGGAAGTAGAGAAGTTCCTTATATAGTTTTAAAAAATAAGGATGAAGAAAAAACTTTTGATATAACAGAAATTTTGCTTCCTCAAAGACGCCAGAATGATTCCGTACGCTCTTTAGAGCTTGATGATTGGAGTGAGAGATATCGTTACTCTGAGCAACTATGTAAGGTTGATAATATCTACAGGATTGCTTTAAAATTCGGATTGGATCCTACAAGAATGGAAGTTGTAGTCCAAAAATCTACAACAAAGTAAAGCTTAAATAACAAGGCGCCTTGCTAAAAGAGAAAATGGCAGACATAGAAAAAACTCTTCAAAAAATTGGATTTAGTCAAAATGAGATAAAAGTTTATTTAACATTGAATGATCATGGTTCTCTCAAAGCAGGCAGAATATCAAAACTTGCTAAAATAGATAGAAGCAGCGCATATAATGCTCTAAAATTATTGCTTGAAAAAGGTTTGGCAAGTTATGTTTCTATAGGCAAAGTAAAATGGTTTCAGGCAACAGGCCCCAAAAGAATTCTAGAATATATTAAAGAGCAGGAGGAAGATATTAAATCAATACTTCCAGATTTGGACCAAAGGCATAAAGCACATAAAATAGAAGGTCAAGTAAGGTTATTTAAAGGAATTAAAGGTGTAAAAACTATTTTTCTAGATATTGCTCGTACAGGTAAAAACAATTATGTTTTTGGTAGTGAAGGACAGTTTTCACAAAGAATGCCTGAATTTGCATTACAATTTAAGCGAATGAAAAAAGAAAAAGGTTTTAGTACGAAACTTATATGCAGAAAAGACAGAAAGGAAATAGATGTAAATTCAGCACTTCACAAATATTTACCAAATATCGCAGAGAGTCCAGCAGTAACTAATATCTATGATGATAAAATTGCAATAATAATATGGACTTATGAACCTGAAGGGATAATAATTGAAAATGCGGCAGCAGCCAAAGCATATAAAAGTTATTTTGATGTTTTATGGAAAACTGCTAAGTCTTTTAAAATTAAGTAATTACTTAGGTTTCAATAGCTCGTAGACAAAAACCAGATAATATTTATATAGTTTGTAATTTAATGTTTCTAATGCCAAAATATCCAAGAATGGAAAATTATAATGTTGTTTCTTTTAAACAAGGTTTATTTGTAAAACAATATTGTGAAAAAAGAGACAGGATATATAACGAGTATAGAAATGGCAATATCAATAGATCAGATCTTTATCAAAGAATAAGGGAAGAAGCAAGACCCCATATAAGAGATTTAAAGAAATTTGTAAGGAATTTGGCTCCCTATGTTAAAGTTTGTTCTCCTCATTTTTTAGATGAGTAATATTTTATTTCTTCTTCCGTTTCGATACATATTTAAATCTTATAACCTATAATTAATAATGGAAGTTAGCATAAGCAAGGAATTAGAACCAGAAGTTAAAGCTCTAGTCTTAGCTTTAAAATTTAAGAGTATGGAAGAGTTTGTAAATAGGGCTATTAGAGACAAGATTCTTGAAATAAGAAAAGGAAGATTTATAGAAATAACTAATAGAGTAGCTGAAGGGTTAAGAAAAAAGGGAATTAGAGAGGAAGAAATAATGGTTGAATTTGAAAAAAGCAGAGAATGATAACAATCACAACTGATGCAACATCTATAATCTCAGCTCTTCTTGGGGGAGTTTCTAGAAATATTTTTTTTGAGTCATCTTATAATTTTATAACAACTGAATTTACAATATACGAAATTAAAAAATATTTTAATTATATAAGTCAGAAATCAGGAGTCAATACCAAAGATTTAATAGAAGCACTAGATATTCTACCTTTAGAAATTTATAAATCGAATTTTTATTCTGATAAAATTAATGAAGCGACAAATTTAATAGGAAAGATAGATAAGAAAGATATTAATATCCTAGCACTCAGTTTAAAGAAAAATAAAACAATCTGGAGCGAAGATAAACATTTTGAGAAAATAAGAGAAATTATACTTTTAAAAACAAAAGATTTCTTACAATGATCTCATTTTTTCTTTTTAATTTTAGAATTCTCTATAAAATTCAGAGCTAAAGAATTAATGCAATATCTCTGCCCAGTTGGTGTCTGCGGTGCATCATCAAATACATGACCTAAATGACTTTGACACTTTTTGCAGGTTACCTCAATTCTTTCCATTCCTAATGAATTATCTTCACTTAATTTAACCTTATCTCCATTCGCCTCAAAAAAACTAGGCCATCCACAGGAAGAATCAAACTT
This sequence comes from Candidatus Woesearchaeota archaeon, assembly GCA_964358765.1. GTDB lineage: Archaea > Nanobdellota > Nanobdellia > Pacearchaeales > GW2011-AR1 > UBA73. Next base: position 4,546 of record CAYHPN010000011.1, read on the forward strand.
AGTAGAAGAAGAGAATAATTCTTCCCCACACCCTGCACAGGTATACAACCCCTCAATTTTATGATTTACATATTTCTCTGAAAAAGGTATTTCAGTTCCTTTTTCTCGCAGGATATGATATTGTTCTTTGGTAAGTTTCTTATTCCATTCTGCATCTGTCGTATTATTCTTCATAAGGATATAATAATTAATGAAGTTAATAAGTTTTTTCTATAATAAAGATCAAATAATTTTTATACTCTCAAATCTTAAAACTTTTATGATTGATATATTTAGACTTTTTAAGAAAATTACAAATGAAGAAGTTAAGATTATTGATATAATAAATAAAAACATTAAGATTAATTCATCAACTAAAATTTTAGATATAGGCAGTAATTCGGGGCTTATTTCAAAGAATTTGCAATCCAATAAAAATAATATAACTCTTATCGATATTGATGAATTTAACACTGAACCAGAAATTAAATTTATTAAATCTTCATGGGAAAATGCAATTATAGAAAATAGATTTGACCTTATTATAGTTTCTCATGTTTGGGGGCATTTCGGATATAAGGGAACTCAACAGGAATCTTTTAGCAAAATGATTAAACATAAAGAAAAAAACGGTAAAATTGTTCTTTGTTACAACACCAATTCCTATTTTATGAGCAAATTGGTAGATTTTTCTAAAAAGCTATTCAGAGATTTCCAATATGATTATTTTGATGAAGATATTATAAGAAATTACAATAAAAAAGAAATCATATTTAAAGTTAAATTAAAAACTAGAAATTTTTCAAGTCTTGCAGAACTTGTTAAAATTTTGATTATTTTAGACGATGATAAATACTATAAGAGAAGAGTTGAGGAATTTTTATCTAGTAATCTGACTAAGCCAGAGTTTGAAATTGAACAGAAAGTTATAATAATTCAATAAATTTTCATAGAAATTATCTAGAACAGATATTCTAATCTTGCTCTATTTTTTCAAACTTCCCCATAATAGTAAAGTATTTAAACTATGGAGGTTATAATATTTATAATAAATATTAAGCCTATAAAAAAAATGGAAACTACGACTATTGCAATAACAAGAGAAATTAAGGATAGTATGCAAGAATTTGGTAATAAGGGAGAAACTTACACTCAAATAATAAAGCGATTAATTGAGAGTGCAAAAGAAAGACAGTTACATGATTTATTAATGAACGAAGAGAATACTGTGACTGTAGATGAAGCCTTGTCTAATGCAAAAAAGAGATGGCAAAAGTAATAGTAACGAAGAGATTAGAAGATGAAATAAATAAGAAATTCAAAAAAGAATCGATTGAAATTTTTAGTCTAATGTATTCTCTAAAAGAGTTTCCATTTAAAGGCAAAATTGTTGGACAAGTTGGAGGCATTTTAATTAAAGAATTAAAATATGATTCGTTTAGATTTTATTTTATAACGGACGGATACAAAATAAAGCTTTTGGAAAAAGGAGAACTCGTAGACATATTAATGAAATTTGTAAGGATGTCTGATAAAAATAATCAACAAAAAATAATTGATGAAATTAAATCAATTTTAAGAAATTTTGGACAAGAAAGTCTTTAATTTCTTATAATCCACTTTCTAATATTATCAATTTCCTCTTTTTTCTTTAGATCTATTTCATGATCAATATAATAAATTTTATCATTATCTCTAAATCTATCATAGGATTCACATACTAATTTAATATATTTCTCATCTTCCTCTCTCCATTTCTTTTCTTTTTTCAACCATCTTTTCTCTAAATGCTCTTTTACAATATTATAACCTGGATTTAATACAATTGCTCGAGGTTCTCTTAATTCTTCAATATATAAATTAAAAGGGACTTCATCAAAATAGTTTTTTCTTTCTTCAGTTATCCATCCTCTTTTATAATAAACCCAATTAAACGCCAATTGATCATATATGCATCTGTTGCCCAAAATAATTTTATCTGGATTTTTTATAGCAACTTGGTATGATTCAAAATTCTCTAGACACCTCTGGCATATCTTTAAGGCTATTCTATTAAGAGGTTTAACATCAAAACTAGTAGTCTTTGTTTCTAACTGAGGAATTAAGATTCTCTCATCAGAAATTGCCTCAAGGAGGGTTGTCTTACCTCCTCCTTGCGGTCCACTAATAAATAAAAGATTCATTTTTTAGTTGCATGTAGTTTTACCGAAGGGACTATACAAAAAGATTCATTGTACAATAACTTCAAGTTGTTTTAATTTAGGGAGCTTTTTTATTCCCTTCACTTCAATTCCTGATACAAAATCGTATTTCCTTTCATGAGTTGGCAATAAATTAATTTTCCAGCCCCTAGCTACTGGCGCTGAAGAGTAAAGTCCATAAGTATATTTTGCTAAATCAACCATTCCGCTAACAATCTGTTTTTCAGAGTCTTTCTCAAAAGAAACAAAACCTGGCAAATATCCGGCATATTCAATTTCTAATTGCCTTTGTATGCCAATTTCTTTGTTCTCTCCACTTTTTGTCAAATGTGACCTAGTTATCGTGTAAGAATATATCCTCCCATCATTTGAATCAAGAATAAATATATCTCCTTTTTCTTTTCTAATTCTTCCTCTGTATTTCACATCATTTTCAGAGCAGATTTCTGATAATTTATTAGCAACTTGGTCAATATCTGCAGGGTATCTTTTTTCAGTTCTTTTAACAACTAAGTCCTGATAAGGTACTCCTACGTCTACTGCCGCAACTTCTCCCTTTTCTTTCAAGTATGTTCCTCCACCTTTGGTTATTATAACAAGTCTTTCATCAGAGCTAGATCCAAAAAATCGGTTTGTCCCTTCTGCTATAGCGTTTACTGGATCTTTGAGGAATCGTGCTTGTGTTGCAACAGGAAAGTCAAAAGTAGAAAGATATTCTTCTATTGACGGTTCTTTTCCTTTGCCTGCTTCTGCAGAAATATCAAATTTAACCTCATATTCTATTTCAGAAAATTCCTTTGGAATTTGACTTGCATCATTTATTCCTAAAAGTTTAGCTGTCTGGGCAATAAAACCAGAATTTTGAAAACTGCTTGGAGAAAAAAATTGTTTGTACGCCTCTGTAAGTTTACTTCTGCTTTTATTTTTTAAAGCACTTGTCAAAAGTTCTTTCCATTCAGGAATACTTTCTCTGTAAATTTGTCTTGAACAACTGCTATAATCCTCTCTATAACTTCCTCCCATTATTTTCTTTCGCCCCCTTTCATCTTTTGATTTTTCAGTGCATAATTAAGAACAAAATCTACTCTCTCATCTTTAGTTTTAAGAACTGGCACTTCTATAATATCATATCCAAATGAAAGATAAGCTTCTCTTATTCCTTCATGTATTCTTGCATTTTCCTCATCACTTTTCTCTATCCTTATACCGTCTTTTTCCAAAGGAAGTTGTTCAAGCAGAAAAATAATATCATATCGGTTACCTATTTCCAAATTTTTTATTCTATCCGGCATTGTATCAAAAAATATTTTACTATAAGCAACAACATCTCCTAGACCTCTATCTAAAAATACTAGAGTTCCATTCAGCTCGCTTTCTTTTTGGAGTTGTTTATCTAAAATATCTAGTTCTAAACTTTTAAGATCTCCTACCTCTCCATATAATTTCTTTCTTTCTTCAATAATAGGTCGAGCGGTTTCATCTAGAATTTGATAACCTCTCTTCTTCAGTTTATTAACAAGAGTAGTCTTACCACAACTTGATGCTCCTGTTAATACCACTCTCATAATTATTCATAGACTTGTAAACTATATCCCTTTATTTGACATATTTTTGTCCATAGTGTTGTATTAATAGAAATGATTAAATATCCTTTATAACGTTCAAATGATATGTTAAGCTTTGAAGTTATTAAAAAAATTGAGGATTTTGTTTACGCTAAACCAAGAAGTATTCAGGAAATTGCCCGGCATATCAATAAAAATTGGAGAACAGCTGATAGGTATATTCAGGAAATCCAAACTCAGCAAGGCACTCTATCTACAAGAGTTTTTAGAGAAGGAACAAGAGGTGCATTAAAGATTGTTTTCTGGAGTTCTATTGAAAAAGCATCAAGTACTATATTTCAGGAGGAATTAGAAAAGCAAATTTATGCTGGTAGAAAAAAAGAAGATTTTTCAGCTTTTGATATTTTTCAGCATGTTAAAGATAAAAACAAAAAAATAACCATAGAAAATGAAAAGTCTGAAGAACAAACAAATACTAAAGATCTTTCAATTCTTTTTAGTGAAGCGGAAAAACAAGTTATAATATTTTCAGGAAATTTATCTTTCATTAATCTAGAGTATAATAAAATCCTAATAATAGATATAATAGAAAATTTGATGAAAAGAGGAGTATCTATAAAGATAATTTGTAGAATAGATATAGCAGGTAAAGAAAACATTGATAGGATCCTATCGTTAAACTTTAAACTGGGAAAAGAATTAATAGAGATAAGACATAAAGAGCAGCCATTAAGATGTATAATTATTGATAAAAAAGTTCTAAGAATTAAGGAAATAAAAGAACCAACAGGGAGAAAAAATGAACTAAAAAATAAAATTTTCCTTTTCTACACCATTAAAGATAAGGAATGGATTGAATGGCTTACAAAAATATTTTTCAAAATGTTCAGTTTTTCTATTGATTCTAAAAAAAGACTAGAAGAATTAAATAGAATAATTTAATTAACCTTTAAAACACTAGTCAATCTATCAATAAATTCTATCTGAGCAGGATTAATTTTTTTCTTTACAATATCAATGTCAAAAAACCCGGCCTTATCAACTTCAGGTACTCTTATTTTTTTACCAGATTTATAAGGCCATTCTATTTCAGCAAATGACTGGCACATTAATAGTCCGCTCCAATCTCCTAGAGTTGCATAAGCTTTAACAATTTTTCCTGATTTTTGCTTTATTGTACCAATATCATGAAAATTTCCATTTAATTCAATTCCTGTCTCTTCTTTTAATTCCCTTTTCGCAACTTCAAGTAAATCACTCTCTCCTTCTTTGGCTTCTCCTTTGGGTATGCTCCATGCTCCTTCATCTTTATCCTTCCAAAACGGCCCTCCTGGATGGACAATAAAGATTTTTAATTTTTGATTATAAAATTTATAGATCAATATTCCAGCGCTTGTTTTTTGCATTAAATTAATAACTTTTTAAATATTATAAACATTTGTAAGAGCTTAAAGTTCTAAAGTCAGTATACAATCAGCTTCTATAAATTCCGAAGTAAATTTGGAATTTATAACCAATTTACCAACGAAGATTCATAAAGCTAAGTTGATACGAAGATTACTAACGGCGTATAAACTAATTATTACTCTGGTCCAATAACTATTATGTATCCTTAATCATATATGATATTGTTAAACAAACTTTAAATAGGCTTCCAAATTAAGCTGTTAATGGCTGAAAAGAAAGATAATGGTGATGTGGATGAAAAATCAACATCCAAAAAAGATAAAAAAGAGGATAATGTTGAAACTCAAGATTCTAATGATAAAAGCACAACTATCACAATTGGAGTAATAATAATTCTAGTACTTTTAAGCGGATATGTTTATCAAGGTATTACTGGCAACACAATATTTTCATCCAAGACCACAGAAGTTAAAAATGAAAAAATAAAAATTGGTTATATGGGTCCTCTAACAGGGGATGCCGCTAGTTATGGTCATGCTATTAAAAGAGGAGTAGAATTAGCTCTTAAAGATTCGCAGTTAGAAAATGTCGAGATTATATATGAAGATACTAAATGTGATGGAAAAGAATCAGTTAACGCTGTAAACAAATTAATAAATATCGATGGCGTAGTGGCTATTGTTGGAGAAGTTTGTTCAGGGGCAACTCTTGCAGCAGCTCCGATAGCTGAAGAAAATAATGTTGTTTTAATATCCGCTTCTTCTACTTCATCTAAAATAATAGATGCTGGAGATTATATATTTAGAACAATTCCTTCTGATACAAATCAAGGAAAATTTGCAGCAAACCTTTTATTTGAGAATAATATTACCAATTTGTCAATTCTATATGGAAATGAAGAATATGGAGTTGGATTCAATGATATTTTAACTTCAGAATTTGAAGACCTAGGCGGTAAAGTTGTTGCTTCAGAATCTTTTGAAAGAGGTTCAGTTGATTTAAGAACTCAGCTATCAAAGATAAAAAAAGCAAAACCACAAGCAATATTTATAGTGAGTAATTCCCCAGATTCTGCTGTCGCAGCACTAAAACAGATAAAACAATTAGGTATAAGAGTAAAGATTTATGGTTCTGAAGGACTTAAAGGTCCAGAAGTTGCAGCAGTTAAAACTGCACAAGGTTTAATTGTGACTTCAGTTTCAGCAGGAACAACAAGATTTGCTAATGATTATATGGCTGAGTATGGTTTAAGCCCTGAACCATTTTCACCACAAGGGTATGATGCATTTGATGCGCTTGCTAAAGCAATTGATGATGGTGCAAAGACAGGTCCTGAAATAAAAGATTATCTATACAAAGAATCATTCACAGGAGCTTCAGGAGATATTGAGTTCGATTCAGATGGAGAAGTAACAGGAACATATGATGTTTATCAACTTAAAAACGCAACTTTCGTGATGATTCCATAATTAGGAAAATATTGCAATGTCCTTATTATTGCAGGTGATAGTTAATGGGTTGATTGCTGGATCAATTTATGCATTAGTTTCTTGCGGTTTTTCTTTAATTTACAATACTAATAGATTTATGCATTTTGCACATGGTGTAAGCGTACTAGTTTCAGGTTACATCTTATTTACTCTTTTTACTCTATTAAATTTTAATTTCTATTTTGCATTAATCTCTTCATTAGTTTATTCAAGTTTTATAGGGTTTTTAATATTTAGAATAGTATATCTTCCATTACAAAACAGAAAAGCAAGCAATGTTATTTTATTAATTGCATCGATATCACTATTATTATTGTTCCAGAATTTGTTGCAAATGATTTACGGCGCAAATGTAAAAGATATCGGTTTTACAGATATAAAAATAGGTTACGAAATAGGGGACGTAATAATAACTCAAAACCAAATAATAATACTTATAATTTCTATAATTCTTTTCGTATCCTTATTCTTATTTATGAATAAAACAAAATTAGGAAAAAATATGCGTGCAGTATCCGAAAACAAAGAATTGGCTTCAATTGTAGGAATAAATTCAAAGAAGGTTTCAGATTTGTCTTTCTTTATAGGATCATTTCTTGGAGGAATTGCAGGCGTATTAATTTCTTTAGAGCAGAATGTAACTCCATATATGGGAACAATGTTGACCATTAAAGGTTTTACTTCATCAATCATAGGAGGAATTTTTTCTGTTCCAGGTTCTATTTTAGGTTCTTATATATTGGGTCTTGCGGAAAATCTAGGAATTTTGTATCTTCCATCTGGATATAAAGATGCTATATCCTTTGTTTTATTATTCTTATTTCTTTTATTAAAACCTAATGGGTTGTTTTCATCAAAGAGGAGGGTAAATTGATATTTCCATATCTTATCCATATTTTAATTTTAATAGGTATTTATTCAATTCTTTCCGTTAGTTTAAATCTAGTTCTTGGTTATTCAGGATTATTAAATTTAGGACAGATTGCTTTATTTGGAATTGGAGCATATACTTCCGCATTATTAAGTACGAATGGAGTTCCTTTCGTTGTTTCATTTATCCTAGCCGGTATTATTTCTGCAATCTTTGGATTGTTACTGGTATTTGCAACAAAAAAACTAAAGGGAGATTATTTTGCTTTAGCTTCTCTAGGTTTTGCATTTGTAATTTATTCACTTTTATTAAATTTAAAGGAAATAACAAATGGTCCTTTGGGAATTACTTCAATACCAAAACCAACCCTCTTTGGTTTTATCATAAAAGAAAACTTTTATTTTCTATTATTAGTCTTAATAATTTGTATAATTTCCATTTATATAATTAATAAAATTGTGAATTCAGGATTTGGAAAGTTACTCTCCGCAATGAGAGACAACGAACTAGGCCTTAAAGTTCTAGGCAAGAATACATCAAAATTAAAATATAAGGCCATGCTTATATCAGGTTTTTTTGCAGGTATTTCAGGAAGTTTATACGCGCATTATATAGGTTATATTGAGCCTAATACATTTTATCTTACTGAATTGATTTTTATTCTAACGATTGTAATAATTGGAGGAATTGCTTCAATTAAGGGCAGTGTAATTTCAACATTTTTGATCATAGCTATTTCAGAAACTTCCCGTTTTCTTCCTTTTCCTAGTTCAATTGTAGGCCCAGCAAGACAAATAGTATATTCTGTCATTTTATTAATTATTTTAATATTCAAACCAAGAGGCTTATACGGGAGGATAGATTTAGAATGAGTTCGTCATACAGTTTGCTAAAACCTTTAGTTTTGAATACGGAGGGATATTTAAAATGATAATAAAAGATATTTCTAAAAACTTTGGAGGAATAAAAGCGTTAAATTCAGTTTCTTTAGAAATAAAAAAAGCTAAAATTACCGCAATAATCGGGCCAAATGGGTCTGGAAAGACAACATTATTTAATATAATTTCAGGTATAGTAGCACCAGATAACGGGAATATAATGTTTCAAGAAAAAGATATCACAAAAATGCAGGACTTTAAAATAGCTAATTTAGGTATATCGAGAACTTTTCAAGATGTAAAATTATTTAAAAATCTTTCAGTTAAAGACCATATAAAAATATCATTGACTAAAGATTACGAATCTATGATTAAAAGTGCACTAAAGAAAGATAAGAATATAGATAAAGAAATAGAGTCAATTTTAAAACCCTTCAATCTAAATGAGAAATTAAACGATTACGTCTCAGATTTAAGTTATGGACAAAGAAAACTTCTCGATTTAGCAGTCGCAGTCTCAAAAAATCACTCAGTATTAATGTTGGATGAACCGGTTGCAGGAGTAAATCCAAAGTTAAGGGAGCTAATTTCCGTAATATTAAAAAATCTAAGTAAGAAGGGAGAAACCATTATTTTAATAGAACATGATATAAATTTTATTATGTCTCTTGCAGATTATATTTATGTTTTGAATTTTGGGAGTGTTATTGCACACGGCCCTCCCAAGAAGATTAAGAATAATAAGAAAGTTCTGGAAGCTTATTTAGGGGAATAATTTATTGTATATAAAGTATAAACACTTTATGAAAATGTTAGTTATTTTGTCTAAAGTAAATTTAGCCAAAATAGAATTTAGGCGAGATTCACTCTTGACTAAATTACAAAAATGCTTTAGCATGTAATTGCCCGTTAGGGCATTAACTTGATACTACGGTTCTAAATCTATCCCCATTATTCTGCGCGCCACAAAATTTTCTTCCATCATATCTTCTGATCCTAAAAAGTTTAATCGGGGTTTAGTTTCTTCACCAATAGAATAAAGGCCAGCTCGGACCACTTCGTTTTCAGAAATAGCTACATCTCGTTCCAGGATAAATTCATCTCCTTCATGAAGAGAGGGGCGATTAGTGTAAACATGTGTAACACTTCTATCCTCATCAAAAAGAGTTAGATTTATTCTTTGTTTCATGACTCTATCATAGACAGGCTGAATGGATTGTGATTGGGCGGTATTTTGGTTTCCAATTAAAAGGCCAATAGAAGAAGGTTCTATTAGATTAACTAATCGAGAAACAGGTCTTGATTCATGAGGTTTTGGATTCATAGTCTGATCTTCCCATTGATTAAGTCCTTTAAAACTCCTGTCAAACGCAAACACTTTGATTACTTCAAAAGCCCTTTCATCTGCCTTTTGTGCATCATGTTCAATTCCTAGGATTGATATCTTTCCATAAAACCAGTCATCAACGATTATATAATGGTTGTCTAATCTATGGACTTCACTTCTTCTAACTGGGGTCTGTTGATCTTTTGGTCTGTAGTCATAACACCAATGTCCTTCATTAGAAGATCCATACCTTTCTACAACCATTAATCCTGCTGGGAGCATTAAATTTCCTTTTTCCATAAAATTGTCATTATATATTAATTTATAGATATATGCAAAGGCAAACTTGCGTATCCTGTGTAAAACTGTTAAATTTAACTATACTTGGGAAAGAGAATAATCTTTATATCTTCCTATTTTCTCACACTTTATGCTTCAAATAAAAAATCTCCATGCAGGTTACAGTGGTCTTGAAATTCTTAAAGGAGTAGATCTTCAAGTTAAAAACAAAGAAATTGTAGCAGTGATAGGCCCAAACGGGGCAGGAAAGTCTACAATAATAAAATCTATCTTTAATTTAACAAATATTACTGGAGGACATATTTTTTTTGACGACGAAAATATCTTAGGTTTAAAGACCCATGAGCTAATAAAAAAAGGCATTTGTTATTTAAATCAAGGCAGAGTTATTTTTGGAAATTTAACGGTTAAAGAGAATCTATCAATTTCTCTAAATATGATAAAAGATAAAAAAGAAACTCAAGAAAGAATTAGTTATATTTATTCAAAATTTCCAATATTAAAAGAAAGAGAGAATGACCATGCGTATGCATTAAGTGGAGGTCAGCAGCAAATGTTGGCCTTAGGAAGGGCGTTAATTACTAAACCAAAAATTCTTCTTTTAGATGAACCCTCTTTAGGTTTATCTCCTATTTTGCAAAAAGAAGTCTTTGACACAATAAAAAAATTAAAAAAAGACCTTTCGATATTAATTGTGGAACAAAATGCGAAAAAAGCTATCGAAATATCTGATAGAATATATCTTTTAGAAGATGGCGTTGTTGCCCTTTCCGGTTCAAGAAACATTCTCAAGCACAAAAAGATTAAAGATGTTTATCTTGGTGGGAGATACTAATCATGTTGTCATAGAAAATAAAGTTAATTTAGAAAATTATTTGAACATCTTTAGCTTACTTTATTCATGAAGGTAAAATTAAATAAAGAATTAGAAATAGAAGTTAAGAAATTAATTTTAGATTTAAAGTCTAAAAGTATAGAAGAATTCATAAACAATGCAATAAGAGATAAGATTCTAGAGTTAAAAAAGAAGAGAATTAAAGAAAAAGTTGAAAGAAAGATAGATATAATGAAATTAGCAGGTACATGGAAAATGACAGATAATGAATGGGATGAGATAAGAGAAAGTTTAGATGAAGAACGGAGAATGTGGAAGGTAAAAATGTAATTAGATAAGAATATTTTAATAGAATTTTTAAAGATTAAGGAATTAAGATTAATATAATTTTACTTAATTCTCTTTAGCGCCCACTTTGATATTTTTATTCTTACTTTATCTCCCTTTTTAAGTTTAAATTCTCTAATAGAATCTATGGCTAAAACCATTTTTGTTTCAGCAATAAGTTCAATTTCCTCTTTTTCATCTATAGTTTCATTTATTATAGAAAATTTTCCCAGTTTTCCAAAATAAGGTCCCCTTACAAGCATTTTGATAAATTTTTCTTCTGCGCCAAAAGGCTTACCGCCTGCAGAATTAAACCAGGCTGTTGATCCAGTTCCGGTTGAAAAAATAAGTCCAGATGATCTTTGTACTTCTTCTCTTACCGATCCATTTTTAACTATTCGTAAAGTGTATTTTGATATAAGAAAAGCTTTTTCATTTGCGATAAACACTTCATTTAATGCTATTGGATTTTGAATTTTGTTATTAATATAAACTTCAATTCTTTCCAAAAGTTCACTCTCAAATTTATTATTTTTTATATCTTCTAATTTATTATCAATATCGTTAATATTAATAGTTGTTAATGCTCCTTCACTTCTTCCTGGGGCTGAATTTACAGCTAGTAAAGGTTGCTCCATTAAATAATGAGATGCAGAAAGCGCAGTTCCATCTCCCCCGACAGAAATTACCAAATCAATTCCTTTCAAGTCTTTAGGTTTTAAATTATTTTTATAATGATATTTAAAATTAAAGCCAACAGTGTTCATTATCTTGCATAAAGAAGATTCCTTAGAATTTTTAGGATACTTACAAACAACTAAAGCATTTATAATATTTTTATCATTTTTCATAAAACAAATTAGAATCCCTAATTTTAAAATGTATGCAAAAACATGATTTAATCTAATATCTCTTTTCCCATTGATGCTCTAAAATCTATGCCCAAATTTATTCAAATCAATTTTATCATTAACAATCTCTACACCTTCTTTCTTCAGCATTGCTATCTTCTTAGGCAATCCGCTAGCAAATCCTCCAAGCCGTCCATCTGCATTCACCACACGATGGCACGGAACTTCAGGAGCATAAGGATTCTTATTCACAGGAAAATCTTGGTTTTTTTTAGATTTTACTGGGCGGAGAAACGAGTATGGGTTTCTCCTCATTGCATTTCCTACCGCTCGATAAGCTCCAGTATTCAACGCATGAGCCAATTCCTTATATGTTGTAACTTTTCCTTTTGGCACTTTCCTTAAAAGATCATAACATCTCTCATTAAATGATTTTTTCATATAATCTAAGGTTGTTAAGAGTTTATTTATCTTTTCCTTTAAATTTTATAATTTTCTGCTGGTTTTTCTAAAACATGAGTAAGAAATTCTCTAAAATCTCTTTTTTCTAAAGCTAATTTGTTGCATATTCTAAATATTTCGCAAAATTCATATTTTGTAATGTTTCTTTTGCTTTCATCATATAAGAACTCACTAGCACTTACAACTCTTCCTGTAGCTCCTACAACTGCAGTTATTCCTCCAAATACTTCTTTAGCTCTTGATTTATCTATTGGAATTGCATCTATAAAGTCTAAACCTTTAAGGTAAAATGCTCTAGCATCCTGGCACATTTCATCATGTACTCCTTCAACACCTTCAATTTTCATTTGCAATCTATTTAATTCATTATTTTTTTCAGTTTTTAATAAATAGTCTTCTTCTATTAAAGAATCAATTTCCATTTCTAAATCATCAAATATTTTTTTAGTTTCTTTAACATCAATTAAATCTTGATAGTTTATATTTTTCTTATCAAATAATATCTTTGGCCATTTATGCATTCCTACTTTATGATCATCAATAACATCTCTTATATCATTGAATACTTGAATGGAAATTCCCCAATCATATGCAGGATTTTTTCCAATTTCAGTAGATTCAGGATAAGGCATTACTTTTTTAATATCTTTATCGTTTAATATTCCTCCATATCTAAATGTCTTAGCAATTAAATTTCCAATTAACCCGGTTGTATTTTCACAATACTGATGATATCCTTCAAAATTATAATAATTTCTAATTCCTTCACTCCTTAAACCAATAGTCATCTCTCCTAAATATGTTCTATTTAATTTCTTTACTTCTTCAGGCATAGATTCATGTGCTTCATACAATCTTACTGTATTATGTAATAAGAATTCAAATTTTTTTTCTGTTGGTCTTACTTCACAAAACCTCCTCTCTAGATCTATCGCAGATTGTCTGTCACCATATAACATTGACCTAAGTTTATTCATCAAATCAATTTTTTCATTCTTTCTAAAGGCACGATTATCTTCAATCTCATCAATTTCTCTAGCAAAACAATAAGACAATAATAATGGATCTTGTACTATTCCTTCTATATTTTCAAGGCATTTAAAAGTATTCGAAGCAGTAGACACAGCTTCTAGTAAAAAGCTATGATAGGTAGTTGACGCTCCTTCAGATCCTGCCCCCAAAGTTCGTCTTTTCATGTCAAAAATCCTCCTATTAAATTCCACAATGGAGTTTGGATTTTTGAACATTCTCCAGAATTGGATATTTCCTTCTCACCATTCAAGTAACGAGTTTTATCAGATACAATTCTAGACATATTAAAATAAGCAAAAATTAACTATTTAAACCTTATTAATTAAACGAACTTTGTATCTAATATAAAGTAACAAAAAATTAAGCTAACAATATATAAAAATACATATTGATTTAGAAACAGATGAAGATGAAAATTCCATTTTACAAATCAGAAAAAGACATCGATTGTGGGCCTATTGCTCTAAAAATGGTTTTAGAATTTCTAGGTCAGGAGCATACTGTTAAAGAACTATCAAATTTAGAAAGACAATTAGATACGGGGTTGGTATGGTCTATGGGAATTGCAAGAGCTGCAAAAAAAATTGGGTTTTCCTACAAAACTTATTTCAATATCAAATTTTAGTCATGAAGAAAGTAGCATTGAATATTACAAAAAATATTCTCATGATAAGGGAAAAATCATATTAAAAGAGTTAGCAGAAGAGATGGAAGTTCTTGGAGTTAGTATTGAAGAGAGAAATCTCCCTCTAGAGGAGCTTTTAAAATTCCTTTCCAAAGATTCTGTACCAATCGTGCTCATAAATTGGAAAGTTATTGAAGGCAAAGAAGGGTTCAATGGACATTTCCTTCCAATAACTGGGTACGATAATAAAAATGTATATGTTCACAATCCTGGGATAAAAATGGCGCAGCCTTATTTAGAAATTGAAAAAAGCCTTTTTATCAAAGCATGGGAAGATAAGGGAACCGATAAAGACACAATTATCATATATAGAAAACCTTAATTACATCGCTTCCAGTTTTTTTATCCTTTCATCAATGTCTGGATGAGTGCTAAATAGTCCGACAAATTTCTTCTTGAAAGGGTCTGAAATAAACAAAGGAGCGACTGCTTTAGGGAATTTTCTCTTTTCTTCTTCACTAATATGTTCTTTCTTTATTTTCTCAAGTGCATTTTTTAACCCTCTAGGATAACGGGTAAATTTAACAGCAGTTGCGTCAGCAGTAAATTCTCTTCTTCTAGACACAGCTAAAGATACTAAATTGGCGGCCAATGGAGCTACAATCGCAAGTACTAAAGAAATAACTATTAAGATCATATTTCCTCTCTTATTATCGCTATCATTATTAAGAGATCCATAAAATAAACTTCTTAAGTACATTTGAGAAATAATAGATATCATTCCAACCATTACAGCAACTAAAGTCATGAATCTAATATCATAATTTGCGATATGAGACATCTCATGGGCAATAACTCCTTCCAGTTCTTCTTTATTCAGTTTTTCTAATATTCCAGTTGTAGCACAAATAATCGCATTATCTGGATTTCGTCCAGATGCAAATGCATTTATCTCATTAGATTGCATGACATACAATTTAGGCATAGGTAAACCCGAAGCAATTGACATAGATTCAGCCGCATGATAAAACATTCTATGTTCGGTTTTAGATGCTGGTTTCGCCCTTACAGATGCAAGTGCAATTCTATCGGAAAAATAATAACTAACCCAAATATAAATCAGTGAGAAAATAGTTGAAAATATCATTATTATAAAGAAATATCCAGGGTCTATGGCAAAAGATATAACAAATCCCAATATCAAAAAGAATACAAATATAATTACAATTAAAAGAAATGATTTTATTTTATTGTTTCTAATTTCCTCATAAAAACTGGTTCTTTCCATATATTTTATACTAACTTTAGTATTTTTAAACTTAGTTCTTTGTTAGGTTTTGGAACAGGATAAAAGATAATTTTAAATACATAATCATCTATGTACACTCATGCAGAATACAGTATCAAATTTTGAATCCCTCAATGTTGAAGATTTCTCAGCTTATGCTGGAGAATGGATAGCCGTAATTGATAATGTCATTGTTGAACATGGCCCTTGTTTTAAAGAAGTATACAAAAAAGTAAAACTTAAATTTCCTATGGAAAGACCACTAATAGGAAAAGTTCCAGAAAAGAATTTAATATCTTTTTCTATAGGGTAAAATGACTTTCTCCTTTAAATATAAACCTGAAAAACTCAAATCTGGAACAATAATTTATAGACCGCTAATTCCACTTACTTTAGAAGGAAAAGAAAAATTTGATGTTTTCTCAATTCTTGATTCTGGTTCAGATATTACAATAATTCCAATAGAAATAGCTGAATTTTTAGACATTAAATATGTTAAAGAGAATGAAGTTTCTGGAATTACTGGCTCTTCTATAAAAGCAAAAGAGGGTAAATTAAAAATATCTTTCGGAAAAGGACATGAGAATTATATTTTTGAAATTCCAATATTAGTCCCAGATAAAGAAAATCTTTCAGTGATAATAGGAAGAGCAGGATTCTTTAATCAGTTCAAGATAACTTTTATCGAATCAGAAAAAAGAATGGAATTTAAGAAAATAGATTTATAAAGCAAGAATATATGTAACTATAAAGTAACTAAAAGAAACCTTTAAATACTCGTCTTTATCTTCATTTTCATGACAGATGTAGAAGTTATTATTGGAGATGGGGGCTTAAAAGAAAAGCCTAAAAATAAAAAACAAAAAATCAAAGTAGAAGAATCAGTTGTCCAAGAAATTTCAGAAGAAGATAAGATTCTCAGAGAGTTCGGCCCAGTTCAAGAAAAACAACAAGTTATTCAACCAGACTATCAAAATACTAAAGAAGATGAAGTTTCAACATCTCAACAAATTAAAGAACAACAATCAACAGACCCCATTGTCAAATCAGAAGCAAATCAAGTACCGTCTACAATTCCAAAAAAAATCTTAGAAAATTATATAAATCAAAATATTCAAAATCCTCAAACTTCAGAAATATCAAACCAAAAATATCTTCCAGGAATGCAATTTATTGAACATATAGGGGTTGGAGGAATGTGCGTAGTTGATAGAGTAAAAGATAATTCAGGATTAGAATTAGCATTTAAAGGATTAAATGAAAGAACAATGCAAATCACAAGCATATCAGATGCTGAAAGCAGAATAAAAGCCGTAAAACTTTTAAGAGAAGAAGCTAGAACAATTAATCAGTTAGCAAAAGATGGAAGCCAGTACACCCCCGAGTTTGCATTTGACCAAACACATTCAGATAATCCTGGAATATATGTAAAATACATACCAAATTCTTTAGAAGAAAGAATCCAAACAGGATTATCAGTTAAAGATGCATCTTCACTCTTCTTCCAAATGGCTCAGCCTATAAAAATGCTTCATGAAAAAGGAATTTCTTTAATGGATATTAAACCAAGTAATTACAGAATAGATGAATCAGGAAGAGTAATTTTAGTCGATCTAAACTTAAAAAGAGTTAAAGAGGCCCATAAAACATCAGATTCATTAATGCTCTCCTGTGTAACAGAGAGCGGTAAAACAATTGGTACTCCATTATATATGTCTCCAGAACAAGAGGAAGGAAAAATACAAAACGGAAAAGAACATCTTGTTGATGTTTATCAATTAAGTTCGGCCTTATACCAACTCTTAACGGGAATTAGACCAGCAGGCCACCCAGATTCTCTAGAAGAATTTTCCAAAATCAAAGACGAAATAGGAGTAGAAAAAACAATTAAACTAAATAATTTAATTCAAAGAGGAAGATCGAGGAATATAGATAAAAGACCTCAAAGCGTTGATGATCTTGTTAGAGAGGCAAATGATATTTTTGGATATGAAGAAAAAACCCAAGAAAATTCATCTTCAGGAGAAATAGAATTAAAAAATAAAATTAGAAAATTAGAAACACAATTAAAATCTTCACAAGATGTTTATCAGCCCAATGTTAACCACGAAGAAAGTTCTACAGAATTGCTCTTCTTAGCAAATAAAGCTAGTAACAAAATAGGTTATTTAACTAGAAACCATATTATTTATGAAATTGAAAATGAAAAAGCAAAAAGTATTTGTTTCATTTCTGGATTATTCAGAGATTATATCAACTTGTTAGTTTATAATATGGAAAATATGGAAAAAACAAAAAATTTTGGTAATAAATTATCATCTATGCTTGGAAAAAAAGTTAATATCCAACTTAGTGATATTGATTCTTTTAGTCTATCAAAACGACAAACAAGAAAATTGCTTAAACAAAGCTCCCTAGAAGACAAAGTAAACTCTCTAGAAGTTAGTTCATTAGAAGTCTCAAAAAACACAGCAATATCCATATTTAACGGATTAAAAACAGCAGCATATATTGCAATATCTCCTTTAATGATTCCTTCTAATATTATAAAAGGATTTGAGAAAAATTCTTATCACGGCCCACTAGGAGTAGTATCTGGAATTGCTTCTATTATTGGTATGGGCATAGTTGCAGATGCATATAATGTCCATGGTAACGAAGCATTAATTCCTTTAGGAGTTTTCGCAGCAGCTAATATTGCTTCAGGCACTTACGAACTTGCAAGATATCATAAGAATAAAATTTTCAAAAGAAAAAAAGAGGGACTAAAAAATTACAATAGCGAAGAAATTCTAAGAAAAGTTGAGCAAGGAGATTTTACCTTTTTAGTGAAGGATAATAAATTTAGATCCAGAGAAGATGAAGGTTATGAAGGAAGAAGATTGTTTAAGAAATCATTAAAGCCATTAGCTAGTCGCTATTTTACTCCAGAAGAAGTATATGGTATTTTAATAAAAGGAGGAATAGCGGATACTTTGCAAACTGCTAAAAGTATGATAGATGCTCTTAAAGATAAAGATATTTACATAGGAATAAACAATACTTTTACAATTGAAGAGATAACAAATTATAAAGGAAAAAAAAGATATAAGATGAAAAGTTAAAATTATAGATGTACAAAGTTATTTTTATTCGCTAAACATATACGTTCCCCACAAACAATCTATATAAACTCTATTTCAGCCCCCATTAGTATGGTAGAGGTGAAATTAAAATGTCGGAGAATATAAGGCACAATTGTGGTTGGTGTCTTACCCACACATTGCACGATGCTTACGGTTTTCTAAGATCTTTACAGCATAGGGGCCGAGAAGCCGCAGGTATTGCAGCTATTGGGCATAATAGAATTGATGTTGTAAAATGGGCTGGACCGGTTACAAAATTTGGGTCAGATAATTTGCATAAAGTCTTTCCAAAGAGCCACCAATATCATACCTTTTTAGGGCATGTAAGATATGCAACTTCAGGAAGAAAGGATAAAATTTTAGAAGACGCCCATCCTCATACAATTGGTGGGATTTTTGAAAATAGAGGAAATCATCATATAAAGAGGGATTGTGATTCTGTTGTAGTCCATAATGGCCAGATATATAAAAAACATATCCCGATTTCCAGAGTAGGTTTATTAAAAACAGAATGTGATTCTGAACAAGCATTGCATTATTTTATAGAACATGGTGAATTTAATTTTATTAATAATGTTCCTGGAGCATATACTTTAGCTGTAGCTCAAAAAAATAGAAGCGAAGTAGTATTAATGAGAGATCCGCTTGGAATGCATCCTATAATTTTAGGGAGGAAAGATGGTAAATTTGTTGCATCATCTGAAGATATGGTTTTTGGAGAAAATGGTGGTGAGGAAATAGAAGATTTAGAACCTGGAAGTATTTATTATATAACTCCAGAGGGCGATGTTAGAAAACAAAAAGGCTTAGAGTCAAAAGTAAAAGCCCATTGTATGTTTGAATTTCAATATATCTTAAATAAAAAATCAATAATTGATGACGTTTCAACCACAGTCCATAGAAGAATGCTTGGAGAGCAATTAGCAAAAGAATTTTTTCCTACAGATGCATCATTTGTAACATACGCTCCATCTTGTCCAGAAGGTGCAGCAAGAAGATATTCCAAAGTCACAGGTCTTCCATTTATAGACGCCTTTTATAAAATGCGTAATGAAAGGTCATTTCAAGATTCAACAAAAGAAGATAGAGAAAAATCAATAAATGAAAATTTGTTTCTTCGCCCAGGCATGGAAGAGACATTAAAAGATCAAACATTGGTAGTAATTGAAGATAGTCTTGTAAGAGGCAATGTACTAAATAGGATAAAACATTTACTCTATGACAAGGCAAAAGTAAAAAAAGCATATGTTGCAAGTTATACTTCTCCTCTTTGCATCATTGGGGAAGATGGTAAAGAAAGAGGATGTGAATTTGGAGTGGATATGCCTTCAACACCTTTAGGCAAGGATAGTTATATTGCAAGGGGGAGAACAATGGAACAAATTTCAGAAAAAGTCGGTATGCCTGTTTATTATTTATCAATGAATGGAATGATGCAGGCTTTTGAAAAATCTGGAATCAAAAAAGAAAATTTATGCACATATTGTCTGGGTGGAGAGCATCCTTTCACAAGATTAACCGTTAAAGGGGAATAGAAATTTTTCCTTAAATTAGTGTCTTGAAGGCTCGAATAATTAATATTTAACTACACTACGCCTTAAATAATCCCTCCTAATTAGTTATGGGCTACAGATTTTGTTATCTACGATAAAGATAATTGATGAAAATTATCGATAATTATTTCTCGTCGACAGACAAAAAACATTCAATAGATAATTTGATGGTAAGTATTATGATTCAATGTATTTAACAAAGTTTATTCAAGAATAAATATCTAATAAATCCTGTTTATCCATTAAGTTGTTAAACTTTAAAATTAATCTGCAAATTCTACTGCGTCGTCAAGTTGATTGAAAACATCATCTGAAGAATCCAAATTCTCCGCATTTGGATCTACATTATCGGCATTTGATTCAGCAACATTAGTTTCAGGTGCAGGTCCATCAACAACAGTTATGCCTCCGCCATCCTTTGGAGGTTCTTTCTTTCCACTCATAGTAAAAACTAATACAAGAACAACTAACACAACTGCAACAACTCCAATTATAATCATCTTCCTTTTATCCATTGTTTTCACTCTCAGTTACAGAATCAATATTAGTCTTACTATTTTTCCAAATACCTTTCAAATCTTTAAGCATTAATTTAATCTCTTCTTTATTTTTTCCTTCAAGAATTGTTTTTTTTATTTCGACAATTTTGTCAATTATAGCAGTTGCACTTTCATCGTCAATTTTGCCGTTTTCATTTGTTTTTTCAACTCTTTCTTCCAAGTCATATAACAAAGTAATCATATAATTTCTAGTTTTCTCTCTCCTGCCTTCGCTTTCTTCTTCGCTAAACTTCTTCATTAATCCAGATGCTTTCCTGAAACACGAATCTCTTAATTTTCCATGTTTATCCAAATAACAGGATTGTATTTTCCTATAAAATGCCATACAATTTCCTCTCAATGTATCATTCTGTAATATGCATGCTTCAGGCAAACTCTCATTTCCAGCAGTATAATTTCCTCCCTGAACTATCCTGCATTTTATTCTATCTTTTCTCTTTTCAAAATTATCGCAATTTTTCCCACTATATTTTCCACTCTTTCTATCGACATTAGATTCAAATCCATTGTCATCATCAGTTTCGTTTCTATCATCATCGGTCTCGTTTTCATAGTCATTATCATCTTCTGTATCATTTAAATCATCGTCACTTGTGGAATTAACATCGGTAGAGCCATCTTCAGTTTCATCGTCGTCATCCGTAGAATTATTTTCGTTTGTTCTGTTAACATCTCCACCCTCCGATGTTCCCGCGGCAATTACTTTAAATGCAAAAATAAAAATTACCAATACAAAAACAATTCCAACAACCTCTCTCTTTTTCATCATAAAACCTATCAAATAAAGTATTTAAATATATAGTAAATTATAACAAAAATAATTTCCTATGGAAACTTTAGTAATTTTATTTAGAGTAAATCCAAAAAAATAGAATTTAGACAACACTTGCTTTTGACTAAATTACAATCTGTGCGTGAGCACTCTGCCCTGAAAGGGCATTATTTAAAGCTTACTTCATAAATTCAAAAATAAAGAATCCAAGTATAATCAAACTAAATAATATTGTAAACCAAAATATTGCTTTGGTATATTTCCAAACATCTTCATCTTTTGATTTCACATTTCCATACATAAAATACATTGCAAAAAATAAAACTAAGGATATAATTCCTTTGCTTGTCCAGTGATGTCCAGTCATTGACTTTAAAGTTTCTTTTAATCCTGCGGATAACTCTGCAGAAATAGTTAAAATAACAATCACAAGTTCTGTTATAATTGCAGATATGGCCACTGATTTAAAATTCTTCAAATTCCTGCCTCCAAAGCTGATCTAGCTCCTGATGAAATTAAATAGCCCATTAAAGCCATTAAGGCCCCCAAAATAAGGATAACAGCACATAGCCACAAAATAGATTTCTTAATTTTCTTATTCTTTTCAATTTTATGTGAATAATTTCTGATTAGTATAAATGTTGTAAATGCTAGAAATGGTAAAAATAAAAATATATGCTCCTTTGCTTCCGTAAATATTCCATGTGCCCAAGGCTGAGGCCCTTCTTTAATAATGGGTTTTACATTATCCCCATAATATTCAACATAATAATATCCTCCAACAAACCAAGATAAAAATAAAAAAATCGCTCCAACAAGAGAGGCAATTTTTGCTCTTTTTATTCTACTATGATTTGGATCTAAAATCTCTATAAATACCCATAAAAACGAAGCTAATCCTAGCTCTCCTAAAAATGCATGTATGCCAATTAACGGATGCGCCACTTCTTTTCACCTTTTAATATATGATAAAAATACTTTATATACCTTTCCAAAATATTCTTTGTAATAGTAAGATTTATAACGTAATAGTTCCAACATACATTATAAAAAAGATGGTAAATGAAAAAAAAGCGCATATCATATTCATAATCTTAAGAATTTCACTAGCATTAATTTTTCTCTGGGCATTTTTTGATAAACTCCTAGGTTTAGGATTTGCAACAAAACCAGAAAATGCTTGGATTTTAGGTAAATCACCGACTATTGGATTTTTATCAAATGCAGTTCATGGCCCGTTTAAAGAAGTTTATAATTCAATAGCTGGGAATCTGGTAGTTGATTGGTTGTTTATGATTGGTTTATTATTTATTGGTTTATCTCTATTGTTTGGAATATTTATGAATCTCGCTTGTTATTCAGGAGCATTAATGATGTTTTTGATGTGGACATCTCTCCTTCCTCCTGAAAATCATCCATTTCTCGATGATCATGTAATTTATCTTTTAGCCCTCATTATTTTAAAAAAGGTAAACGCAGGAGATATTTTTGGATTAGGAAAAAAATGGAAAAAAATTAAATTAATAAAAGAGTATAAAATCTTCCAATGAAAAAAAAATTACATTTTAAATTAATGAATGCGTTTATAATAATTGGAATGTTAATCGCGGCATTTTTAATTTATGAACACTTTTCTCCTTCAGCAAGTAAATTTTGTAACTTTGGAAAATCTTTAGATTGCGGGATAGTTAATAAAAGCCCTTATGCAAATCTGGATGGATTTTTCTATTTATTAACTATAGATTTTGGAATTCCTCTTCCCGCGTCTTTAATGACTATCTCAGATTCTAACGCTTTCCTAGATTTTATAACCTCTAATGCCTTTCTTGGACTTTTAACTCTCTTATTTTTACTACTTCTTACCAAGGCAAACTTTAAAAGTGTAAGTTTTCTATTTATTAAAAGAGATTCAACAAAAAGATGGATAAAAGGAATAACATTATTCGGAGTTCTTTATGGATTTTACCTGTTCTTAATTCAGCATTTTGTTCTAAAAACTTATTGCATATTTTGTTTAGCTCTAGATATAACACTGTTGGCTTTACTAGTCCTTTCCTGGTTTGTAAAAGTTAAAAAATAAAATGGTAGCAAAAATAAATAAAAAGAAGTATGATGGGCATGCAATTGCTTGTTTTATAGTAGCATTAATTGCCTATATCTTCGGTAATTTTTTTAAATCTGTAAGAGTAGGTTATATAGGGGTAGAGTCCAAATTCTTCGTTTTTGGAATTTTGTCTTTAGTATCTTTATTTTTAGGCATTATAGCGACAATTGAAATAAAGCACTCGGATAAGTTAAGAGGAGATTCATTAGCTTGGATAGGTATCACATTATCGATAGTAGAAATGTTATCTTGGATAACTATTCGATTTTAAAATGGCAAAGAAATCAAAAAAAACAAAAAATTCGTCATCACGGAAGCATCATAAAAAGAAGAGTCATACAGCTTTAGTATTAATTATAATAGGAATTGTAATAATCATCTTCATAGCTTCGATGTTTTTATTTAATAAAAAAGGAGAATCTTATTCACAAGATCAAATTGATACATTGGCTAAATGTCTTACAGAAAAAAATACAGTAATGTATGGAGCGTTTTGGTGCCCGCATTGTGCTAGAACTAAAGCAAGATTTGGATCTTCATTTCAATACATCCATTATGTTGAATGCGATCCTAGGGGAGACAATCAACAGGCAGAATTATGTATTTCAAAAGGAATAGAGAAATATGATACTTGGGAATTTGCTGACAGTCAAAGAGTAGTTGGAGAACCTTCTTTTGAAACACTATCTAAAATGTCAGGTTGTTCTATAGGAAGAAATTAAATGGCGGACCCATTAGCACTTCCGGCAATTTCAGTTGTTATAGGTACGGCCTTAGTTGACTCAATTAATCCTTGTGCGATTGGAGTATTAGTATTATTAATTTCCACTTTATTAGGTTTATCAAAAAATAGAAAGAAGATGCTTGCAGTTGGAGCAATTTACGTTGCTGCAGTATTTGTTACATATCTTGCAGCAGGTTTCGGTTTACTAGTATTTATACAAAAGTTAAACATCTCAGAAACATTAAGTTGGATAGTTGGAATTATAGTAATTATTTTAGGGTTACTTGAAATAAAAGACTTCTTCTGGTATGGAAAAGGATTATCTTTAAGAATACCTGCAAAAAGAGCAGCACAAATTGAGAAATATATGAAAAATGTTACAATTCCGGGAAGTATCTTTCTTGGAATATTCGTTGCAGCAGTAGAATTGCCTTGTACTGGAGGACCATATTTAGCCATAACTACACTACTAGCAAAATTAGGATTCTCTTGGAGTGTATTTTGGTTATTAGTGTTCTATAATTTTATTTTCGTACTGCCGCTAATAATTATCCTATTATTAGTTTACTTTGGTATGAGTGCAAAGAAAATACAGAAATGGAAGAATAATCAAAAGAAATGGATGAGGTTATTTGTAGGAATAATAATGGTTTTATTGGGCATAGCTCTAATACTTTGGGCTAAAGGAATAATCCATATTGGAATAAGCGCTTAAATGTAGTTTTAAATTAGAATTCTTTAATATTTTATTTTTAGTATGCTTCTCTTTCTTCTAAACTTCTATTAATTTCCTTTAATTTATCTTCAAGAGATTTAATTTCTTTATCTCTTATTCTATTTTCTCTTATATTATCAAGAATATTTGATCCCCAACTTAAAGGTATTAAGGTTATTGCAGCACACCCTAAACCTTCCATAACTTCTCCCTTCATAATTCCATAAGTGGCTAAATAAGCTCCGGTAGCTGATAGGACAGACATAATAAAATACCCCCCATCAAGCAGAGTATCTAACTTCATATAGTTATAGTTCATTAATTTCATTGTTAACTGACTTGTTAGATGTTTAAAAAGATTTATATTTTCGTCTATTTAGAAACTAACTTTAGGTACTGATTTTTGCTCTTCAGGTAGTTTAACATATTCCTTCTCTTTCTTTCCAAACATGCTCGCAAAGATAACTCCAGGTATTCTTTCTACCGAATTATTATAGCTAAGTATCGAATCATTGTAAAATTGCCTTGAATATGCAATCTTATCTTCTATTGCAGATAATTCCTGTTGCAATTGTAAGAAGTTTTCGTTTGCTTTTAGTTGAGGATAATTCTCCGCTAAAGCGAATATAGACTTAAGAGCAGTCTGTAGTTCATTTCCTGCCTTCATTCTTCCTTTTAAGTCGCCAGCAGATAACATTGCTTTCCTCGCATCTGTAACCTCTTTAATTATTCCCTTTTCATGCTTTGCATATCCTTTTACAGTTTCAATTAAATTAGGAACAAGCTCTGCTCTTTTCTTCAATTGCACGTCAATTTGCGATAAAGAATTATCTATTCTATTTTCCCCAACAACAAATTTGTTATAGTAATAAATTAGCATAATTACAAATAATGCAACTAATACAATTATCAACCATATGAACCATAACATGATCCTATAATGAGAAATGTATTTTTAAACTTATTGATTTTCTAGGTTATAATAGAAAAAGGTGATTGATACATCACTATTTTTATAAACGATTGTTTCCACTCAATTAAATGGAAAAAAGAATTCAAGTGATGATTACATTTCTAGCGTTAATATTATTAGTCTCCGGGTTATATCTATTCACAGATTGGTTTTCTAAAGTAACCGGTTATTTCACAGGAGAGGGTGAAATAAATAAATTAGTTATATGCCTAAACAATAAAAACACTGAATTTTACACTTCATTGTACTGTGCTGATTGTGAGCGTCAGCAAAAACTTTTTGGTACAGAATTTTCTTCAATAAAACAAGTAAATTGTGGAAATAATAAAGAACTTTGTCCAAATATTCAGAGCATTCCTGCTTGGTATATGGGTGGAAATATCTTTTATGGTTATAAAGATCTAAAAGAATTGAAAGAAATAGCTAATTGTTAATCTTAGATAATTACTTACGTTTATGAAGTCAGAATATAAAAAACCTCTATAAATTTTGAATTTACTTCAGAATTTATAGCTATCTCTTCTTGCAAAGCTCCCATGGAGCTGAGCAATTAAAAAATTATTTATCTCTATTCTTTCTCTTCAAATAAAAATACATTACAAAAGAATAAATTCCAGATCCAATTGTTCCCAAAGACAAATCAATCATAGTATCATCATTTCTATCTAAAAGCAAGTTATACTTTTCTAATCCCTGAATATCTCTTAAAAATACTCCTTGAAGCTTCATGTCAAAGAAAAAATCTAGTAAGAACTCTCCAATTTCAAATATCCCTAATATTCCCACAACTACAAAAAATACAAACACAATCTTCCACTTTAATTTTAAATCTAATCTCCAGATCATATGAAATATGATAGAAGAAAGCATTATTGGCTGTAGCAAGTGCTGAATTTTATCATATTGAGGATAAACATAATACAAAGGACTAAGTAGAAAACTAGAAACAGCTATTATAATCACATAAAAATAATAATGTCCTTTAAATTCTAAATCAAAAAAATGATCTATCAGATAAAAAACTATTAAAAAACCTATTGCTGAGAGCGATCTTATTAAAAATGAAGTATTTTTAAATGCATAAAGTAATAACAAAATTAATACACTAATTCCAATAATTGCTCTTCTTTTATATTTATATTTATGATAAATATCCTCTTTTTTCATAGTTAATATTATGGAATTTAGAATTTAAACTTTACTTTCATCACACTCCAATAATATTTAATAACTACATCATTTTGAAAATTTAATTTGATCAATTACAATATTATGGTTCGATAAGTTTAAAAACTTAAAAGTAGTAACAGAATTATGATAGAAGGAATCACAGAGCCAGGTAAAACAGTATTATGGAAGAATTTTTTCTCTTTCCCAGCGTTTTCTATAGCTATTGACGGATATGTAAAAGGACCAACTAGATATAATCAGGTAGGCCCAAGATTAAATCTTAATCATCATGAAGGTGTAGATAGACTTTCAACAAGAAGCACAAGTGGGCAAATGCTCATGTATATCAAACAAGGATTATTTAAACGTTTTAATGAAAAAGGAACACCCAAAGCAATCATTTACCGAAATGACTGTGATCAAGATGTTTCTTTGACATATTGGTTAGCCAAAAATAATGAAAGAATCAGCCATACAAAGAGTGAGCCATTGATTAATAGGCTTGTGTTTGCAGAAGATGCACTCGATACAACTGCCGGAGCTTATCCTTTATCGCTAGACTCAGATTTAATGAGAGATGTTGCTTGGATATTTGATCCATATACAAGTGTAATAAGAAAAGTTCCTTCAATGAATGCCACTGAAATGGATAATGTCATCGATAGTATTGGTGCAAGAATTGACAAATATACTTTAGGAAAGGGTGAAAAACTAGAACCTGATGCTCGTCTTGAGATGTTATATTCGGGAGTTGGCTGGGCAATGATTTCTGAAACTGGTTTTTATGCACGTTCAAAATTATTAAATTCCGGAACTTTCGCATTTATTACATATAGGGGAGAATCTAACGGAGGCCATAGATACTCATTAGGGAAAATGTCTCCTTTTATTGATTTTCCTTTGCAAGATTTATACAAACATTATAATGAAATAGAAGGAATTTCGCTAGAAGACACAGATAAATGGGGTGGTGGAGATACCACTGGAGGTTCTCCTAGAATTAGAGGCAGTAAGATGCCTGCAGCGCAACTAGCATCAGTTACTGAGCAGTTCATAAAAAATCATAGAGATTAAAATGGAAATAATGCAGAGGGTTAATCAAGCGTATTCTTCTCTTCCTTTACCTTACAAAGAAGCAAGAAATATGGCGCTAGCCTGTTCTTTAGAACCTCTTTCAGAAAAACCAGGATGCGTTACTAGAAATTTTGATGTAAATAGAAACACTTTAGAGATGTTTATTTCAGGTGGAGTTAATATTTTTCCAGCATTTTTTAGATTGACTGAATTTTTACTTCAATCAAACAACCCTAATGGAATGTATAAATTTCTTCATATGGCAATATTGTTAAGTAAGATGAATAGAAAAGGTGGACAAATTAATCAAGGAATTTTAGAATTTTCTTTGCCTATAGTTGCAGCGCACGTTTTATATGATCCCCAGAGTATACACGACGGAGAATATGTATTAAATAAAGCAAGCGAAGTCTTAATTTCTACTGGCCCAGAAGATTTTAAAGAATTATGGCTTGCAAAAAATGCAGGTATGGAAATTACTCAGCATGGTAGGGGAAAAGGATATCATTTGGAGGATCATGCAGTTTGCAGCGTTTTAGATTATTATAAACTAGAGTATGAAGCAGAGCAAGACAGGAAGAGAAATGCAACAGGATTAATGCACAACAAACAATTCATCAAAGGTTTTGAAGATATTATTCAAACTCATGATGCGTTAAAAAATGCAAAAGGAAAATTTTCTCATAGAACAGCAGAAGCTTATAATATTATAATGTCAAAACCACAAAATTTAGGAGTTGGTCCAGGATTAATTGCTGATTTTGTTGCTGTTAGCATATATTTAGAGCTTGCATACGCAAAAGATAGAGAGTTTATTGAGTAATTATCTTTAATAACTTTTATAAACCCTCAAAGATTTTTATCGTTATGAAAAAACAAAATCTAAAAAAATTAGAAGAATTATTAATTCAAGTAGGTCTCAAAATTGCTAGACGTGGAGAGGGCGCATTGTTTATCGTTGGAAGTACATCTTATAAAACTCTAGTTAAGCAATCTGTAAAACCTTTTTACATTAAAGACAATCTTAAGTTACTTGAATCTTTGGCATTAATGGATGGTGCAGTCGTAATTTCCAAAGATGGGAAAATGAAAGCATACGGTGCGATGATAAAATCTACTAAGACATTAAAAAATTTTGGAACAAGGCATAGCGCAGCTATAAGTGCCTCGAAAGGAGAAAATCTTGTGGTTGTAGTTTCTGAGGAAGATAGAAAAGTAAAAATTATTAAAAATGGAAAAATGCTTATGCAATTTGATGCCTTACAAAGAAATGTTGAAGAAGAAATCTCAAGCGCAATAAATATTTTAGAGTCTGTTGGTGCAGGTACTCTTGGAACTATAGGTACAAGTCTTTTAGTTCCTGGTTTAGGCCTGACTCTTCTTCCAGGAGTAATCGTATTCGGTTCAGCATATTACTTAACCAAAGTCTTGACAAAAAGGCTAGGTAAGGGTCGTTAAATAATAATTTTAAAGAATGCAAATTGAGAAGCTTAAATAAGTTGAGCAAAAACATTTATAAATGATCTTTTTAAACTATTAGTATGATAATACCAGTAAGATGCATGGGTTGTGGAAAACCAATTGGACATTTATGGGAAGAGTATAAAAAAAGAATTGATGCAGGCGAAGATGCAGGCAAAGTAATGACTGAACTTGGTTTAGAAAGATACTGCTGCAGAGGCACTTTGTTAGGACATGCAGATATGCTTCCAGAAATTTCTAAATTTAAGAAAGCTTAATTTTATCTTATAAAGTTTTAGAAAACTCAATAAAAAGGTTTTTAAACTAACTTTTTGCATTAAAAATATGGTTGTTACTAAAAGTATGTATGAAAAAACTAAAAATAGAGATGTAAACGCAGTTTTAAATCCAATTCTAGTTTTAGATGACTTGACAAGAATAAGTGAAAATTCAGACGGTTTTATTGTTGCAAATAGAGATTTTGATTTTGTAGGTATTTGTTTTGATTTAGGATTTACTTATAGATCAAAACCTATCGAATCAGATAAATTCTACTCTATACCTATTGTTTCATATCCTTGGAAACCTTCAGACTTACAAATATTTAGCGATATTGCAAGTATTTCCACATTAACGGGAAGAAATAGATTTTTGGCGAGATCGGAAAGATATACTAGTCCAGTTCTAATTGATGTTGAAGGAAAAAAATTAATTAATAAAGAATTTGTAATTACAAATTATTTTCAACTAAAAGAAAGAGTTTGCGAAGTTGCATCAAGAATAGATGATATAAAAAGAGATTTTGAGAGTCAGTTCTAAGCAGCTTGTCTCAAAGCTTTGGTATAATCATTTAACCCATAGACTTTAATATTAGTTCCCATTTTCTTATTGATATAAGGGACAATTCCTTTTATATGAGTATCTTCTGTTAAAATTAGCGTTGGTTTATTTCTTCTGTCAATTCCATATTTCAATAATCTTGAATCCGCCTCCCATATGATTTCTCTTGCTTCTCCTCTTCTTGATTCTCTGTTTTCACGAGTGCAATATTCATTCCAAGCATCTGTTATAATTTTCTTAGTGTCATCATCTATAACAGGGTCTCGCATAAGTTTTGCATTTCCATACTGTGGGCTTGTAAGATAACCTAAGACATTTCGAGGAACGTTTTTTCTCTGACATTCTCCAACTACTCTACTCAATAGAACTAGCTGATATCCACTCATATCAAAAGTCTTATTTTTTATTTTGTCTGCAACTTCGGATAAGAAAATAGTATCTGGTAGAATTTCCATTTGATCAACTTCATTCATAGTTCCGCTCTTAACTAAAATATCTTCTAACCCATTAGGAATAATTATTTTGTCGCGAGCACTTGTCCAAATTACAATTAATCCTCCAATAATTAGGACAATTCCTAAGTATGAACCAAACTCATAACTAAAGTTATCAAGTATTACATTTCCAGTTATTCCTTCGAATGAATTTAATTGGAAAAAAATACCAAAAATTACAATTAAAATGCCAATAAATCTAATCTTTTTACTACCCATAAATCATTCAATTAACACTTCCTTATAAATTTAATTAATTTCATTAAATATAGAACTCAGGCAAGTCGAAATTAAGGGGGCAATATATTCTTTTCTCTATGAATTTCTGATTTTTATCTAAGATATCTCTAAATTTCTCATATGTGTATATTCGTTCACATCCTCCAATTCTCACAGGTATAAAATAGAGGAACTTTACATGTCCTTTTAATGGTACTTTAAATTTTCTTTTAACAATAAAATTACCTTCACTGTCGCATTGTGCTAAAATTATCCTTGCCCTTCGCCCCCTGTAAAAAGAATTGTCATCATTTTGAGGTTCAATTTGAATGCCCTCTAGTTCAAGAACTGTCGACTCCAAGGTTATTGTCCTTAAAACCACAATATATTAAGGCATAACTTATTAATAAATGTTATGAAAAAAAGAAAGCCTTAAAAGGAAAACATTTGAGGTATTTTAATGGGAGAAATAGTTTCAGTTACAAATTTGATTGATGGAATAGATAGCAATGGATTACAATTCATAGAAGAAGAAAAAGAAAGATGGAACAAAACCAATAATTTACAACGCGAATCAGGAACCAATCACCCACATAATAGCATCTTCTATCTTTTTTCTTTGTCTTCAGGGAAAGAAAAATTGGATAAAATTGGAGCGCTTAAACCATTTAATAATCAGTTAGTAATTGATTTAGGGGCAGGGGATGCTTCAATGGCAACTGCGTATGAAGTAGCTGAAATCGGGGGAGCTAAAGCATATGTTGCAGTAGAACTCCATGCCGACGGCCGCAGCGCATTTAGATTGAGATTATTTTCGGAAGAAAGGAACATTCCTTGCGCCCTAGTTGCAGAAGACATGTTATCTTTTCTTAGACGCTTACCAGATAAATCAATTAGCTCGATATGTTCAGGTATAGATTCACATATCATAGATTATTCTTATGCAGACAAAGTAAGTGAAGAATTACGAAGAGTTATTCATCCTGATGGAGCTTATTTAACTTCTATTACAACAATTGTGCAACCATTTAGAGGTAATCCAGATAATATCGATTTATCTTACTCTACCAAGTTATATTCTCCAAGAATCACAGAACTATCAATAGATAAAAAGTAAATTATAATTAAAATTTTTTAATTAAAAATTTAAGCCTTTGCTTTAACTTCAATGCAAACACCAGCAGCAACTGTCTGTCCAGCGTCTCTTATTGCAAATCTAGCCATATGCGGATTTGTAGCTTGTGTTTCTAGAATTAAGTTTCCAATAGGTTTTATTCTTACTTTAGCAACATCTCCAGCTTTCAAATAATCTGGCTTTTCAACTGTTGAACCATCTGGACTTGTCTTACTTATTAATTCAGTGAATTTGCAAGGCACTTGTGCTGTATGAACGTGAAATACTGGCGTATAACCTACTGCAATCACTCCTAATGGTGAAATTATGGCAATCTGTCCAACGAATTCATCAACAACTTTAGGAGCATTTGCTGCATCACAAATTACATCTCCACGAGCAATATCTTTCTTTCCAACTCCTCTTAAGTTTACTCCAACATTATCTCCTGGTTCTCCAAAAGGCAAAATTTCGTGGTGCATTTCAATTGTTTTAACTTCTCCTTCAATTCCTTTTCCAGTTCTTCCTGGTAAAATCAATATCTTCATTCCAGTCTTCATTATTCCTGTTTCAATCTTTCCAACTGGTACAGTTCCAATTCCTTTTATTTCATATGCATCCTGTATTGGCATTCTCAAAGGTAAAGATGTAGGTTTCTCAGGTAATTTGAATATATCTAATTGTTCAAGCAATGTTGGCCCCTTATACCAAGCCATCTTTGTAGTCTTTTTAGCTAAATTTTCTCCTTGGAATCCAGATATTGGTATAAAGTTTACTTGATCGGGTTTATATCCTGCTTGCTTTATGATATTGGAAACATCTTCTTTAACTTTCTTAAATTCCTCTTCCTTGTAATCAATTGTATCCATCTTATTTATTAATACAGCAATTTCTCCAACTCCCATTGTTCTCAAAAGCCATACATGTTCTTTTGTCTGAGGTTGAACTCCTTCTTTTGCAGCAACCACTAAAAATGCGCAATCAGCCTGACTTGCTCCAGTAATCATGTTCTTAATAAAGTCTCTGTGCCCAGGCGCATCAATTATTGTAACTTCATATTTCTGTGTAATTAATTTTTCATAAGATAAGTCGATAGTTACTCCTCTTTCTCTTTCTTCTTTGAATCTATCCATATAGTAAGCGAATTCAAATCCAACTTTACCATGTTTCTTAGCTTCTTCTTTTAATTTATCAAGATTCTGTTGAGATAAGTTTCCAGCTTGGAACATTAAGTGTCCAATAGTAGTACTCTTACCGTGGTCTACGTGACCTACGAATGCAACATTAATAACTGGTTTTGTTTTAGCCATTTTAATTTTAATCAGTAATTTACTTTAATTTTGGAGGGTATTTAAAGTTTTCGTTTCTCGAAACTGAAAGATTGGTAGTTAAGTGAGTTTGCTATAATAATTTTTACAAATAAAAAATAAACCTAAGCGAAAAATTTATTCGATTTTGATCTTGTGACGTTCTACCCATTCTCTATTTTCTTTATCGCGAAGTTTTTCGTCGTCGATTCCGCATCCCGTGTATTTTTCAATTCTATTTTCAGCAATCAATAAAGCTCCAATAGCATCAAGCACTTGGGTATGTACCCCGCCATATATATCAGATGCTCCTCCAAGTTCTGTTCCACCATTTCCATAACGAATTTCTCCTCCTCCAACACAAATTTCACCATCCCTACCATAAAAATTAACAAGATGTTTATGTTTCAAACCTGATTTGGTGTCTCCCCTCATAGCATGAAGAGTAAGTTCAAGATTGTCTCCGTCATTTCTATTTGCCATTATCACAAACTTGGACTTTGGCATGTCTGGTCTTGTAGGCAGGCTCGCATCAAAAGAGCAGTCAGGCAAAGGAGGCCCGCGATAGCTACCTTTTTCATGTTCTCCAACAATTCTCCCAATTTTGTAAGTTATATTTGTCATTTTTTTCTTACATTGAGCATAAATAAAAAGTATTTAAATCTTTCGATTAGTAACTACTATTAAGTTACTTATCTATCTTAATTAAATATTAGTAAGTATAAAGCATCGACGAAAGGTTTAAATATTGGATATACTTAGTATATCC
>CAYHPN010000012.1:0-36964 GCA_964358765.1 Candidatus Woesearchaeota archaeon
GAGAAAAATACTTTTTGTGTAAAACGCCTTTGAGTTTGCATGTGGCAAACTCAAGATACAAGCTGTAAATTCTATGAAAAGAAAGATACAGGGATTGCTTATAAGATTGTTAATAATGGAGAACATAAAGGGATAATATTATCAAACAAATTAAAAAGAGAACTTGACTATAAGATTAATACTCATAAAAACTATGCTAAGTTATATGCGATATGTATATTCTACTTAATCAAAGATAATCTTGATGATTTTGATATTTTGGTAATATGCGGTGATGAGCATTTTAATAAAGTTAGGAAAAACTTAGACATTTTATTTTATGGAAATAAACAATATCAAATAAAAGAGATCATAAGCATAGGAGAATTAAGAAATATTACAGGCAACAATAAATTAAAGTCATATGCAGATAATATCTCAAATATATATCGAAAAAAAGGATTTAAATCTCTGCAAAGAAGGCAAAAAGGTATCAAATTGAATATTATAAGTTTAAGCTATAATCTATTAATAAATAGATGGTGTATTTTAGAAGATGAAGTAAAAAGTAAAATGTAAGTGGAGAGTGACTTTTCCAAACCATTTACCCACTTTCGTGCTGGATACTTTACATACATAAAGATTTTTCAGGGGTCAGTCCACCTACATACTACTAGGGGCATTATATTATTTAAAACTTCCTATTTTCATTTCTTTATGCAATTCTTGCATATTATAGCATTTACCATGCAATAATATTTATAATAGATATCCTTACCTATTAATACCTAAAATTAATCAAAAAGAATAATGCAAAAAAAGATAATTGTTCAAATTCCAGCATATAATGAAGAAAAGACCATTGGTTTAGTAATTAAAGATATTCCCAGAAAAATCAACAATCATAAAGTTGAAGTCTTAGTCATTGATGATGGCTCTAGAGATAAAACGAGCCAAGTAGCCAAAGATGCCGGTGCAGAGCACATAATAAGAAATAT
The DNA here is from genome assembly GCA_964358765.1 of Candidatus Woesearchaeota archaeon. Lineage (GTDB taxonomy): Archaea > Nanobdellota > Nanobdellia > Pacearchaeales > GW2011-AR1 > UBA73. Next base: position 978 of record CAYHPN010000012.1, read on the forward strand.
TAAAAATTCTGGTCTAGCATATTCCTTTCAAAAAGGTTTAAATGAAGCCTTAAGACTTGGAGCAGACGTTATTGTTAATACCGATGCAGATTTTCAGTACAACCAAAAAGAAATTCCTAAATTAATTCTTCCAATAATTGAGGGAAAAGCTGATATCGTTTCAGGAAACAGGCAAGTAGAGAAACTTTCTCATATGACTTCAGCAAAAAAATATGGAAATATTATAGGAAGCAAAGTTGTTAAATTTTCGGCAGGAAATAAAATTAAGGATGCCTCAAGCGGTTTTAGGGCATATAGCAGAGAAGCCGCCCTTAAATTATTTATAACAAGCACTCACACATACACTCACGAGTCATTGATACAGGCAGAAAATAAGAAATTGAAAGCAATTGAAGTTCCGGTTGAATTTAATAAAAGAGAAGGAGGAGAATCAAAATTAATAAGTTCTGTTCCAAAGCACATTAAAAGGAGTATGGCAACAATATCAAGAAATACTTTAATGTATAATTCCATGAAGGTCTTAGGTTATTTAGGTACAATTTTAATAATTTTAGGCATTGTTCCTTTAATAAGATGGACTTATTTATCATATTGGTTAGGCGAAGGCGGACAGCACATACAATCCTTGCTTCTAGGTCTTCTCTTAATGATTCTTGGAGCCATGGTAATTTTATTAGGCTTCATTTCAGACCTCATTGCAATAAACAGAAAGCATCTCGAAGATATTCTATACAGGGTAAAGAAGATTGAGTTAAAAGATTGAATTTTAATTAAACATATTTAGTTAGTTTTTAATATAAAGAATTCTTTAATTTTTTATGGAAAAAGAGGATTTTCATATAGATATGAGTGGTAGAATTTATGAAAATAAAAATATCGGAATAGCCTTGGTTGGTGCTAAAACAAAAATAAATTTTGGATGTGTCATTAAGAGAAATCTATTAAAATTAATAAAAAAAGAATTATTCAAGGATAATATTTTTAAAGATTCAGCAAAACTATATGCAATTTGTATTTATCTGCTTCTTAAGAAAATTAAAGATAGTATTAACATTTTAATTATATGTAATGATGAAGACTTTGATATTGTAAAAAATGTTTTATTTCAGCTTTTGAAAGATGCTAATTTTGAAATTATAAATATAAGTGAATTTAGAAAAAGACTAGGAAGAAACATAGGTTCTTTAGCCGATAATTATGCAAATATTTACAGAAGAAAAGCATTAAAGCCTCATAAGTGGTCTAAGGGTAAAGAAATTAAAGTTATAGAGATTTATTATCATATTATTAAAGAAACATGGAGTAAAATAAGCGATTAGCGGCCTTCCCAACCCATCATCAGCCTTAAAGCCTTGGTCAGTTTGAATAATCAAACATTTTACGGAGCCGGTTCGCTTGTTTATTACAGTTTATAATATTATTTAAAACTTCCTATTTTCTTGTTTTTGCATAATTCTCATACATTATAGCATTTGTCATGCAATAATATTTATATGTGTATATTCTAGGCAAATATATGGTAAAAGTCGAGGTTTTTAGGTTAAAATGGCATCAATAAGTAAGAGGAAACTCTTAGTCTTTGCATCTACTTTTCCAAGGTAGGAAAATGACACATTGCCGATGTTTGTTTACGATAGTGGTGGGTGGAGAAGATGACGAACAAACGAACCACGCTGATAAACGAATACTAGATGAAAATTTGTTTTTTTCATAGAAAAAATAAAGTTTGATTAAAAATTAAATTTCAGAGTTCAATTTTATTTTCTGATTTTGTACCGTTAATGTAAACAAACTTGATGGAAAGGAGCACATAGGCAAAGATTTTATAAAATTTTTTTTAAAATTACAATTAGATGAGTCCATTTAAAAGTGAATGCTTATCTACTGAACGAATTAGTTAGTTTTTAATATATGGAATTCTTTAATTTTAAATGGATAAAAAAGAGTTTGAATTAATCTTAAAAGAAGGAGAAGGGCAATTTATAGAATTTAAAGAGAACTTAGACACAAAAAATATCTCAAAAGAGTTTGTTGCATTTGCAAATTCACTTGGCGGTAAGATTTTATTGGGAATTATGGATAACGGTGCAGTAAAAGGAATTGAAATTACAAATAAGTTAAAATCAGAAATTGGAGATGTTGCAAGAAACTGTGATCCAGAAGTAAAAATCTATCTTGATGAGCACGAAAATGTAATCATTATTAATGTTGAAGAAGGAAAAGATAAACCATATAAATCTTCACAGGGTTTTTTCATTAGACAAGGGGCTAGTTCCCAGAAAATGAGAAGAGACGAGATAATTGAATTTATCAGTCAAGAAGGGAAATTAAAATTTGATACAAGAATAACTAAAATTAATAAATATGATAATGGACTTGTTTCTGAATTTCTTAAAAAGACAGGAATTAGTCAAAATATCATCAATACTACCTTATATAATCTTGGAGTCTCGGATAGTAATGGATTTTTAAATTATGCTGGAATTCTATTCTTTACAAAAGAGCCAAAGAAAGCATTGATGAATGCATATATCACTTGTGCAAGATATAAAGGAAATGAAAAAGTTAATGTAATAGACAGGAAAGATTTTGAAGAGGATTTAGTTACACAAGTTGAAAGAGCAGTTGAATTTGTTAAGAGAAATACAAAACTTGAATATGAAATAAAAGGACTCTATAGAAAAGAAATCCCAGAATATCCTATCGAAGCAGTTAGAGAAGCAATTTTGAATGCAGTAATGCACAGAGATTATCATGAACTTGGAGCGAACGTTCAAGTAGATATATTTGATGATAAACTTACTATAACTAATATTGGAGGTTTGATTAAACCATTAACTAAAGAAAAATTAGGTACTTTAGCAGTAAGAAGAAATCCATTAATTGCAGATTTGTTTCATAGAATTCATTTAGTTGAAAAAATGGGGTCTGGAATAAATAGAATAAAAGAAGAATGTGCTAAACATGGAAATATAGAATTTGAAGTTGAAACAAATGGATATTTTATTGCTAAATTTAAGCTTAAAAAGAAATCTTTACCTCAAGTAAATAAGTTAAGAAAAAAGGTCACTGAAAATACAGGTGAGAAAACTGTGGAGAAAACTGTGGAGAAAACTGTGGAGAAAATCTTACTATTTATTAAAGGAAACCCTAAAATAACGCAGGAAGAGCTTAGGATAAAAACAGGATTGTCTAGAAGAGGAGTAGAATGGAATATTGAACAACTTAAAAAACAAAACAAATTAAGAAGAGTTGGAGCAGATAAAGGCGGACACTGGGAAATTGTGAAATAGCTAATTTATGCTTAAATATACATAAATCCATGCAACAATATTTATATTGGCTATTGTTAGGCAAATGTATGATAAAAACGGGGATTTTTGTTTAAAATGGCAGTAATAAAAAAAAGAAAGTTATTAATCTTTGCATCGATTTTCCCCCGATGTCAAGAATTGGATTTTTATTTAGTAACAATTCTTGAGCACAACAAAAATCAAGGATTTTTGTGCCGTCAAAATATGAAATATTTTGAGGTGATCAAGAAACAACTGCAAGTTTCTTGACATGGAAAGATGATACGTTGTCGCTGTTTGTTTATGAATTTGGAGGTAGAAGATGACGAACCCAAATTATTATAAATATGCAAATCTAATATTATTTTATGAGAAGTGTTAAATCTAAAAAACTTCTAAACGCATTATTAAAATTGGGATTTGAAATTAAAGCACAGAGCGGAACTCATATTATTTTAACGGGTTTTAGAAATGGATTAAAAAGAACATTTCCAGTTCCAGTCCACAATCAAATAATGCCTATTGGAACATTTAAAAGTATTTTAAAACAAGCAAGTGTAACGGAAGAAGATCTTAAAGAATTCTTATAAGTAAACTCTTGCAGTTAGTAAGGGATTTCCCTTTCTTAATAAATCTGCTTTTTGAGGTTCTACAGATATAAGCAATTTGATACCATTTTTCAAATGTTCAATAGCTTTCTCAGGAGTTTCCCCATAATCGCTTATTCCCAGTTCTTCGCATTCTGCTAAGTAAAACTCTCCTTCTCCAGTATCTTCTTTATTCAAGACTACATTAAATGATAGACCTTCTTCTACATCCATATTGTTCTGTTTTTTGTCCATATTATTCATATAATTTCTAACTTTTTAAGACTTTCTATTTGAAAGGTTATTTTACCATCTAGATTATACATAAATCCATGCAACAATATTTATATTGGTTATTGTTAGGCAAATGTATGGTAAAAACGAGGTTTTTAGGTTAAAAATGACAGTTAAAAGTAAGAGGAAGCTTGTAGTTTTTGCATCTACTTTTCCGCGTTGTCAAGAATCAATGATTCTTGAGCATGATCAAGAAACAATGTTAGGTTTCTTGACATGGAAGGATGATACGTTGCCGATGTTTGTTTATGAGAGCGGGGGTGGGGGACGATGAATAATATTGATAAAGCAAGTTTATACGTTGGTTTAATTTTAGGCATATTAGGAAATTTGTTTGTTTCATTGTTATTTAGATGGATGGATGATAAAAGAAATTTAGAGAAATTTTTTTGTTTAATAATTATTTTTTCTATGGTTTTATTTTTAGTTGGTTATTTAGGTCAAATGTATTGGCTTTCTTTTCTAATAATTATTCTAACTTTTTTAATAGCCTTATTAGTTGGAATAATTATTTTATATCATTTTAATCCAGGAGATTTTAAAAAATGAAACCTAAAGTTTCAATAATTATTCCAACTTTGGGTAGAGAAACACTTTACCCATTAATAGAATCATTATTGAAACAAAAAGTAGATTTTTCTTATGAAATAATTCTAATTCCACAGATTAAACTTAAAGAAAATCTTCTAAAAGATAAAAAAATAAGATTTTTCTATGAACCATTGGGCAAAGGTTTTGCATATTATAGGAATAAAGGCATTGAAAAAAGTAAAGGCAAGATTATTGTTTTTATTGATGATGACGAATTACCTATAAATGATAAATGGTTAAATATCATTACTAAACCAATTATTGAAGGAAAAGAAAAAGTTGTAACTTCCGGTGTTAAAATTAATCTTGGACAAGGTTATCTTACGGATGCTATTAGCTTATTGGGTTTTCCAGGTGGGGGTGCAATAGGTTTTAAAACAATGTGGGATATCGATAAAGACAATTATACTGAACATTTATGTTCTGGAAATTTAGCAATAGATAAGTACATTTTAAACAAAATTGATTCATTTTCAAATGAATTTAAACATGGAAATGAAGATGTTAATTTGGCAGATAAGTTGATATTTTCCAAAATCAAGATAAAATATTCAGAAGAAGCAACTGTTTATCATATTGCAAGAAAAGGTTATATCAACTTTATTAAATGGAATTATTTAAGAGGAAAATCTGCAAGCGATTATCTAAAAATTAAAAAGGAAACTAATAAGGTAGGAAATAGATTAACATCCTCTAAGAGAATATTAGCAAAAACATTAAAGTCAAAGTATTTTCCAGGAGTTTTGTTTATGATGATTAATCAATATTTATTTCAAACTTTAGGTTATTTATTCGGAGGTATTAAAAGATGAAGAAGAGCCCGCTAGTTTATATTATCTTAATTAATTGGAATGGATACTTAGATACTATTGAATGTATTAAATCTTTAAAGTCTATAAATTATTCCAATTATGAAATAATTGTTGTAGATAATAATTCTGGAAATAATGAAAGCAAAAAAATTAAAAAGGAATTTCCAGGAGTATTTCTAATCCAAAATAGGGAAAATTTAGGTTTTTGTAAAGCAAACAACCAAGGAATTAAGTATTCTATAAAAAATCATGCAGAGTATACCTTATTGCTTAATAACGATACTACTGTTGATAGGGAATTTCTTAAAAGATTAATAAATGTTGTTGAGAAATATTCGAATATTGGTCTGGCCTCGGCAAAAACTTTATCTTATTTTAGTAATAAAATTCTCTTTTCGAAAGGAAAACATTATGATTTTTTTGGAATCTCGATTTTAGGAAAAAAAGAGTTGAAGGAAGATATAGAGGAATCAGATTTTCTTTCTGGTTGTGTTTTACTAATAAGGAATAAAGTTATAAAAAAAATAGGGTATTTAGATGAAGACTATTTTGCTTACCTTGAGGATGTTGATTTTAGTAGACGCGTAAAAAAAGCAGGATATGATATAGTAGTTGTTAAAAATAGTGTAATTTGGCATAAGAAATCTTCAAGTGCAGGTTACATAAATTCTAAAAAGATTTCTTCAATACAAGCATACCTTCAGATGAGAAATACTATTTTATTTATTAGGAAACATTATTCAAGGCTACTCCAATTTATATACATACCCATAAATATTATATTTAAGGGAGGTTATCTGTTTTATAATTTGGATAGAGAAGTTGATTCAAATAAATTAATACGGGGAATAAAAGATGGTATTCAAAAATAATAAATTTATAAAACTTGTTTATTGGATATTACTTTTATTATTTGTGTCTATTATAATCCTTACAAATACTTTTGATATTGAAAATCCTTCTTTCGTAAGTTCAGACTCTTCAATCAATTTAAAATTTTCTAGAATTTATTCTTCTTCCGGAGAATTAGCTTATAAAATATCTTCTTGCGACCCTAAAGGGATATTTCTTCGACCCACTTATGGAACTACATTTTTCAATGGGACTGTTGTACCAGAGAAATTTGTTGGATTCATGATTTTCATTGGTTTTATAATTTCAACTATTGGAGAAAATATAGTTCCATACTTAAATTTAATGTTTTTTATTTTTATACTTATCATTTTATATAAAATTAATAATGAATATTATGATAAAAAAAACTCTTTTAAACTGCTCATATTTATTGCATCTTTTTCACCTCTAATTTATTTTACGCAATATGATTTTTTAGAAAACATAATTGCACCATTCTTATTTTTACTTGTTATTCTATGTGTTTTGAAGTTTCGTTCAAATAAAAATAATATATTACTTATACCAATTTTTGTTTTAACTAGTTATTCTATGACCATACGCCCGGATTTATTGCTTTTTTATTTTCCACTATTTTATTTTTTAAAAACTGAAATGTTTCATTTTCCAAGAACATTAATATTCTCTATTTTTTTAGCTATTCTCTTTATTTCTCCACTTTTTATAATAAATAATACTTTGTATGGCTCCCCTTTTACTTTTGGACTTACAACTCCGGCAGAAGACGGAAGTCTAAGAAATCCTACGCCTGGTTTCATAGACTTTCCATTGTCTAATTTTCCTTTAAATCTCGGAGTCATCGTAGGTTCAGAGTTGTTAGTACTATTTGCAATTTTATCTTACAGGCCGGCTTATAATAAAAGAGATATATTTTTAGAAAAGTATTTTGTTATTACTTTTATTTTATGTTCTTTATTTTATTTAACTGGACCCATAACACGAAATTTAGTAAACCCAATTGATAATTCCTATGTTCGATACTTTTTACCTCTTCTTTCATTGTCTATTCCAATAGGTTTGTTCTGGTCAAAAATAATCATTAAAAAAAGATTGTTATTGATTGTCATTTTTGGAATTTTTATAGTCTTTTCATTATTAACTCTTTCAATAGGATTATCTGATTTTAGACGTCTTGATAATTTATATTCTGAATATTCTAAAGGCATAATTAACAATACTGAATCCAATTCAATTATAATAACCGGCATTTTTTCAAAGAGCATATATACTGAGAGAGAAACTTTAACACTTTCTAGGGCTATAGATCCTGATTATCAACAAACATCAAATCAGGTTATTTGTCTTATGGCTCAGAACAGATCATTATATGTTTTTAATAAAGGAGATTTAAACCAGAATATTCTAAAAGATTCTTTGTCCAAATATAATCTATCTATAAAAGACACGAATATTACTGACTTATACAAAATAGTTAAATTAAATTTTTAAAAATATTGATTAAGTCTTTAGAGCTATTTAATAGATCTAACTTGTTTACACTTCTAAACCCTTCTTGAGAAATTAATTTTAATTTTTCTCTATTTTCTATTAACGCTCTGATATTATCTCCAATATTGTTTGAATCTTTGGGCATTGAAATTAAACAATTCTTTCCGTTTTTGCCAATTTCATTTAAAGCACCAACAGAGGTACCAATTATAGCGCATTTACAACTCATAGCTTCTAAAACTGGTAAATATAATCCTTCTCCTTCCAAAACTGGAGAAACAAAAATATCTGATTTAGAATAAATTTTTCTTAACTCTTCTCTAGTAGGTTTGAGAATGAATTCTGCTTTTTTTGGAATTTTTTTTGGTTTTTTTATTCCAAAAATTCTTAATTTAATATTCTTGAAATCTTTCATTACCTCCTCACATGCCTTAATTCCATATATATATCCTTTAGTAATATTAGAACTGTACATTATTAGAAGGGAAAGATTTTTTTTAGTATAATCTTTTTTGAATTCTGGGAAAAATTCTTTTTTGTCAATACCAACTCTAATTCTATATAGATTATTATTCCCGAATTTATTTTTAATAAGATTGTATAAATATTCAGAAGTTGTTATATTGAAAAGATTTAATCTATAAGAATCGTCTACCTCTTTTGGATTTTTAGAACCCCATAATTCGTAACTCTGAATTAAGTAAACCTTTTTGGAATTATCAGGTATTCTTTTAATAAAATAAGAAGTCGACCAAAAGGTGGCTATATTTATATTTGCTTTCCTGATATCCTTCGGTCTAAGAATATATTTAACTATTAATGGAACTTTTAGTTCAAACCAATTTACTTTTGACCCAGCAAAAAAATTTCTTAAGGAGACATATGCTCTTGAAGTTATACTCTTATTCTTAAAAGTAATTATTGGAGAATAGATTACAACATCATGACCAAGGTCTTTTAATTGATTGGCTAATTGATATACCACTTTAATTCCTCCACCGATAGTCGGCATTGGTATTATAAAATTTATTTTCATTTTTATGATATCTTTATTTAAAATTTAACACATATTAAATCTTTCTGATTCCAAAATAATAAATTCTTATTAAAAAAACGGCAAACTCTAAAAAGAACAAAATCCTTTGAAAATAATGAATCCCACGCACAAAAAAATCCTATCAATATTAATCATGTTAATATTCATAGCACTAGCAATATATTATGTTAAAACAAACTACTCAGAATTTAAGACATTAAAACTACAAAATCCTACATTGATTTTAATAATAGTCCCTTTATTCTTGTTTCAATATTTATTTATATCAATTATAACAAAATCATTACTAAATCCTTTCAATGTAAAAATATCCCTCTATGAATCATTTGGGTTATCCATTACGACTGGATTTTATAATCTGATTACTCCCTTTAAAGGAGGAATGGCTGCACGAGCAGTATATTTGAAGAAAAAGCATGGTTTCTCTTATATTGACTTTTTGTCTACATTGGGAGCATCTTATATAATAACATTTCTTATAACTAGTTTCCTTGGAATTTTATCAATTTTTCTTATTTACTTAAATGGAGGAATTTTCAGCAGACTACTGTTGATAATATTTCTAGTTTTCTTTTTAGGACCGCTTTTTGTTATAGTATTTTCTCCACAAATAAAAGAAACTAAAAACTCTTTTATTAATATGTCAAGAATTGGTTTTTCTAAAGTAACAATTCTTGAGCATGATCAAGAACCCAGAAAGCACTTCGGAATTAATTCTAGAAGAGTTCTTGACAAATTCATAAAACTAGCAAATAGCTGGAATTTGATTAAAAATAATGGAAAATTGATATTTATCATATCCTTAGTTAGTCTAGCACAGTTAATTATTGGAGTTATAATGCTCTATTTACAATTCAGAGTGTTTGGAATTGATGTTGGACTAGCCGAGTGTTTATTTTGGATATCAATCGGCTCTCTGGGAATCATAGTCGCAATAACTCCCGCAGGTTTAGGAATAAACGAAGCGATTGCCGTCTTCTCAGCCCTAACTATAGGCATTACTCCAACACAATCCCTTTCAGTCGCACTCCTGGGAAGAGCAGTATCCCTAATTGTATTATTCATTTTAGGACCGATATTTAGTTATATTTTACTAAAGAAAAGATAATTATTTAAACCTCAAATATCTTAATATTACATGAAAAAACAAGAAAAAGAATCAGAAGTAATTTTTAAAGAAGAAAATTCTTTACTACATATGGAAATAAGGCTATCTAAGAGACTTGAAAGAGAAATGCGTAAATTAGTTGAAGAATCTGCTGGAACTATATCTGTTTAGATAAAATCTATTTTTTTCTTATCCTGATTAATTGGCCAATTTAATGAAGTAAGGTATATTCCTTGATTTTTAACAAATTTTCTTATTTTTTCATTATTTTTTAGAGTTTCATCGATAAACACAAATGTCTTGCATCCTTCAACTATGGCTGTGGAGATATGTAGTGCATCTAATGGCTCTAATCTGTTATCTATTTCTGTTAATATTTTCGAGCATAAATTAATTGTTTCTTTTTTCAACCCAACCCTTTCACAATTATTGAAGAAAGTTTCTAAAGTTCGATCCATTTGTTCTTTTTTCTTAGTTAAATCTTTTAGTAGAAATTGTTTATCTTTAAGAATTAAAGATAATTCCCCTAAAATACTTAATGAAACCACGGGCATGAATCTTTCTCTAAAATCAACTAAAACTCCTTTAAGAATAGCCATAGATTTATCTTTATAATTTGGTTCGTCTTTTCTCCAACTTATAAATGGTTCTATGATAATACTTGTGTCTATCAAAGCTCTTTCCATTTATTTAACTATTCAAATTTCTTTATAAATTTTTATAAGGTTAATTTATAAAAAACAATATAAGGAAAATGTGTTTTTATCAATCGGCTCACTGGGAATCCTGCTCGCTTTAACTCCCGCAGGTTTAGGAATAAACGAGGCAATCGCTGTATTCTCCGCCCTAACGATTGGCATTACACCAACGCAATCGCTTTCTGCTGCGCTACTAGGAAGGGCGGTGAGTTTGGTTGTGTTGTTTATATTAGGGCCAGTGTTTAGTTATAAGTTGATCTGGCGGAAGAAGTAGAAGGAGATAATTATTTAAACCTCAGAGATATATGATTACTATGGAAAATGCGTCTATAATTGAGGAATCATTAAGAAACATAGATAAGAGAAATGAAAGAACAATTAATTTAATTTTAGAAGAAAAAAGAGAATTTAATGAGAGGATAAATAAAGTAGTGAGAAAGGCAAGATTAAGAAACAAAATAGATAAAATAAAGGCGGGAGCAAAATTGACAATTAGTAAGGAAGAAATCGAAATGGTTAATAATTTAACTAAAATTACCAAAGAGAAACTTCTCCAGAAAGCAATGAAAATGTCAAATGGCGATGAAGAAAAAGCTATTTCTTTGCTTTTTGACCCTTCTTCAAGTATTGAAATTTAGGTTTATCGAATGCATCTTTAATAGTTTTGTTTGTAGAATCTGAAATTCTTACAAAATCTAAGTTAATGTGGAAAGTTCTGCAAATTTTACTTAAATCTTCATCATTAGAAAAATAAATCTTTATTTTATTTTCTAAAATAACAAATAAATTAACACAATCAACTAGCAAAGTTTTTTTATTCTTTATAAACAAATTAGAATTTAAAACTTTTTCATAAAGTTCTTTGCCCTTTTGTAGGTGTTCTTGTCTATAATCTATAATATCTAATTTTAATTCTGTTTTAAGACTTTCAAATTTCTTAGATGCTTCTTTCCAATTTATATTCAATATATGCATTAAATTACCTATAGATTCATTTTTACATAATATTGTAGTAAATGGATAATCTCCCATTATATTATCTTTAAGAATATTTTTAAAATTATCATTTAAAATGCTAAGAGTTAATATTTGTGTATCTATGCAGATTTTCTCAAAATTATTCTCTTTTTCCATAATTTATAATAATCAATTTGGTTTAAATATTTATTATAATTTCTCTACATCTCTAATGTCATTTGTTCATTAGGAATCATAGTCGCAATAACTCCCGCAGGTTTAGGAATAAACGAAGCGATATCTGTGTTTTCTGCATTGACGATAGGAATAACTCCAACACAATCCCTATCAGTTGCACTGCTTGGCAGAGCAGTTTCCCTAATTATATTGTTCATTTTAGGACCGATATTTAGTTATATTTTACTGAGGAAGAAGTGATAAATAATAAAACTAATTCTCTACTGGAGTAATAATTACTGGAATATACATTTTAAATTTGCCTAAAATTTTGTTCAGTATTTCAGGCCTTTTTTTAAATGCTAAAATACCTATGCCTTTAACTTCTTGTGTGCCTTCATCTTTAGTTATAAATATGCCTTCTTCTATTTCATCAGCATATTCTTCTTTAGCTGGAATGCCGAAAGTTATCTCTAAGAAATCTCCTTCTTCATCGTAATAAATATCATAAGTATGGTGGTTCATTTTATTTTATTCACAAAATATGATGAAATTACGAATCCATCGCCATTTAAATACTTTATTATCGTTAGCAAATACTTGTTAGAGCCTTTTTTATGTTTATAAAATTTGTAAAAATAACTAATTTTATCATCAAGTAAACTTTGAGTAATTTTATCAGGATTTTCTATTATTTCTTTAATATCTTCAAGAAAATTTGTCATAAATGGATGATCTATAGTGATATGTGTCCATTGTTTATCAGTAAGTCTTATTTTTTTGCCTTTTTTATCAACTGCTATAAAAATAATATTCATACAATTTTTAGGAATTGAATTATTATAAATATTTCTTTAAGTGCTTGTTTTGGATATCCATCGGCTCTCTGGGAATCCTGCTCGCTTTAACTCCCGCAGGTTTAGGAATAAACGAAGCGATATCTGTATTCTCCGCCCTAACTATAGGCATAACTCCAACACAATCCCTTTCCGTTGCACTGCTTGGCAGAGCAGTTTCCCTTATCGTGTTGTTCATTCTTGGGCCGATATTTAGCTATATTTTATTGAGGAAAAGATAATGCCGAAAGATTTATATATGAACTATTTGTTCATATATCGGTACTATAAGTACCCATAATAGTATGGTAAATTTAACAAATAAAGAAAATGAGGCACTATTGAAAGTATTCAAAGATTTTAGTATAAACTATAATGCAAATTCAATATCTAAGGAAATCAATATTACTCCAAGAGGAGCTTTAAAAATTTTGAAAAATCTTGAAAAACAAGGAATGCTAAAGAGCAAAATAATGGGAAAAGCAACTTTTTATAAAATTAATTTTGATGATTTGTATGTTTGCAAAATTATAGAAACTCTGCTTATTAGTGAATCAAGAGAGAAAGCTTCTAGGTGGATTGAAGAATTTAAAAGTATTTTTTCGGATACTCAAATAATTATTATTTTTGGTTCAATAATAAGAAATCCTAAAGAAGCCAATGATATAGATATTCTACTTGTTTATGATTCAAAAAATTATAAAAAGATATCTCATTTTATTACAGAAAAGAACAAGATAATGGTAAAAAAGATTCATAATATTTCATTAACTATTAGAGATTTAATTAATAATTTAAGAAACAATGATGCAATAGTAGATTCAGTACGCACAGGTTACGTGTTAAATGGGCATGATAAATTAGTTGAGGTAATAAAAAATGTCTCAAGCGTCTAAATATGTGCAATGGTGTTTATTAAAAGCAGAGAAGGAAACTAAAGAAGGAAAAAAGAAAGGTCAAAGAAATCCTAAACATCGGGGACTTTTAAAAGTTAATCAAAATAAGGTAATGGCAATTGAATATATAAACAAATCTGCGGAAAATCTGAATTTTGCATTATCATTAGATATTTCTTTGCATGGACATATTGCTATAAGTTCATTATTCTATAGTATGTGTCATTGCTTTTTGGCAATTGCATCAAAATTTGGATATGAATCAAGAAATCAGACTTGTACAATTTCTCTAATGGAGTATTTAAAAGAAGAAAAGAAAATAGAAATCGATAATAAATTTATTGAGATGTTCAAATATAAAGAAGATCAGAAGGAAAAAGGAGAATTTAGTTTAATAGAGATGAGGGAAGATTACACTTATGGAGCAAAAACATCAATTGATAAAGAAATAATTAAAGAACTTGTGCAAGATTGCCGAAAACTCATTGAAGAAACAAAATTAATGGTACATTCTTAAATTTCATATTTATAAATATCATTTTATCCTCGCAGGCCTGGGAATAAACGAAGCTGTTCGCCGTCTTCTCCACCCTAACTATAGGCATAACTCCAACACAATCCCTTTCCGTTGCACTGCTTGGCAGAGCAGTATCCTTAATCGTTTTATTTATTTTAGGGCCAATATTTTCACATATTCTTTTAAGAAAATCGTGCTAAAACAAGAAATTTTAAATAATTATAACTCTTTTAAAGTTTATGGATAAAAGCAAGATAATTCTCTCTAAAGGAAACCCCATTATTGTAATTTAGTCAAGAGTAAATCTTGCCTAAATTCTGTTTTTGTTGCTAAATTGACTTTAGACAAAATAACTATTATTCATAAAGTGTTTATACTTTATATACTAAAAATTAAACTCAAATAGAATTATGAAGAAAAAAGAGAAGACATTAAAAAATATAGAGTTAAAAGAATAGAACTTTTTGGTTCATTTGTAAAGAATAAACAGAATTTAAAAAGTGATATAAGCATAATTATAAATTTTGATAAGGAGACTTTTGATAATTATATGGATTTATTGTTTCTCCTTGAAAAATTATTCAAAAGAAAGGTTAATTTGATTATAGAAAAGGATCTTCATCCAAGTTTAAATTATGTAAAGAAAGAGGCAAAATATGTTAGATTATAATATTTATCTAAAAGAAATTATTAAAATGATGGATAAAATAGAGAGTTTGCTTAAAGAAAAAAAATGATGACCTATTTGATGCAACTCTAATGAGGATTCATTTTATTGGAGAAACAATTAAATCTGTCCCTTTTTCTGTTAAAAAAGAAAATTTATTTGGATTTAAACTTTAGAGCATTTTCCGGATGCCGACAAGGCATCAACTTTTAATTTGCACTTTGTTTTCTCTGTTTTACTAGTTATTGTGCTGTCACAGTTTGATTTACATCTTGCTTTACTTCTAAGATCCTCACAGCATTCTGATGCAGATTTTTCCCCTGAAGAACTAGCAGTTGATTTTGAGCCAAACAATTTACCCAATATGCCTGTTTTTGTTTGCGATGTTGAAGGATAGGTTGCATATCCTGTTGTTGCATAATTAGTTTCTTTATTGACTTCAATCATATATAGGAGTGCACCTAGCACAACTACTAATATAATGCCAGGTATAATAAATCTCCACCTTTTATTTATCTTAATCATTATCTCTCTTCAAAAGATTACAATTTATCATTATTTATAAATCTTTTTGTGATAGATTACTATTTCTATTCACTAGGATGAACCAGGGATTTGATCAATACTAATCTTTTTAAATAGATTAATGCTTACTCTTGGATGTCTATCTTGGGAAAAAAGGGCATAAATGGAATTGTCACCAGTGTCTTGACCATCGTTATTGTTTTTGCGTCCATTTTAACGGTATGGAATTTTGTGAGGCCAACTTTGAATACGCTTGATGATATGGAAACCCGATTACCTGATTTTTCTCCACCCAATTCACAACAGGTCTCACAAGAAATAGAAAATACCCCAGAAAGCAATGAGGAAATAGAAGATGAAGAAATTAAAGAAGAAACAATAGAAGAAATATGTAATGATGAAATTGATAACGATCTTGATGGTGGAGTTGATGAACAATGCGAGAATTTTTCTTGCACTGAGTGTGATGATGGCATTGCTTGCAAAAGAAATGAATGTGGATCCCTTCAAGAAGAATGCTTTTATGAAGACAGCGGTATAAAAGGATTTTCCGGAGAATGTTTTTCATGTAAAGAAGCTGTTTCTTGCGAGAATTATGGTAATGATGAGGAAAGTTGCCTTTCTGATAGCTGCACATTTTCAAATTGTGTATGGGGGGAAAATGGCTGTTATACTTTGAAAACTCCTTCTGTCTGCGGAAATAATAATATGGAAGAAGAGGAACAATGTGATGATGGTAACAATATAGACAATGACGGATGTTCTTCGGCTTGCATTAAAGAATGTCAGGACAGTGATGGAGGAAAAGTTTTCACTAAAAAAGGAAGCATTCAAGTACATGAGAGCGTAAATAAAAAACTAACGTATGAAGATAGCTGCAGCACTACAAAAGCAGGAGAAGTTTTAGAATTTTACTGTAATGATGGAAAAGTAGAAAGTGCAGTCAATACTTGTCAAAATGGATGTAAAAATGGTGCTTGTGTTTCTAAAGGGTTACAAGTAATGTGCACAAGTTTAAATGATCCTAAATGTTTGGATACAGATCCTAAAGCTGCAGTATAATTTAAAAAAATTTTTAATTAATAAAATTATTCCATAATTATTAAACCATTAAGTGCACGATATCTAAAAATTATATTTAAACCTTATTAATATCAGAAAATCGATGCACCACCACGGCTTGAAAGCCGTGGTTTGAAAAGGTGCTCGATTTTTGGATGCTCACGGCACGCCTCGCCTTAAAAGGCGAGGTTTTCACGTGCTGTGACATTAAAAAAACAAATTAGATTAATTTAAACTATTTTCTTTAAAATAGGATCATAGATAATCTTCTTACTCTTTCCTTTATCAAGTACATTAAGCGTAAATAATGGATAATAATACAAAGTAGCATTTATCAAATTGCCTTTGACAGACAAAGAATGCTTCTCAATTTCATCATTAATATGAAATTGCTCTTCCGCTAATAACCTTTCTTTATATGTTCTTTTTTTCAAGTTCTCTAGTCTACTTTCAGATTCCCTAATTAATCTTTTTAGTATCATAATATCTCTTTCATAATAAGTATGTTTCAGCTTACCCTTTAAGAGTTTTATTTTTTCTTCGCATCTTTCAACTTCTTCATCTTTTTCCTTAAATTGTTTAAAATAATGATTTTTAACTCTTTCAATTTCCTTTGATAATTTTGTCTTTAAATATTTTTTAATAGAATTTATTTCCTTATTTACACTTCCAAGCAATATTTTTTTAGAGGAATTATATTCGTTTAATAAGTCTACTTCTTTAATTTCCTCTTTTACCCCATTTTTTACTGTAAAATTGTTTAAATCTAACTCTACAACCTCTTTGCCTTTAATAAAAATTTTATTTAATTCTTGTTTTTTCTCATTTAAATATTGAAAAAGAGTTAAAAAATTAAACTCTGCAATATAAGAAATATTTGTTTGCTCAATCCCAGTTATGTTATAATTTCCTATTTTTATATCTTTTATTTCAGGTGTAATAACAATCTTCTGTATTGAGGCATTTCCCTTATCTAAAAGGAAACCTCTTAATGCAAGTAAGAAATAACTTCCTTGCATAATAAGTTCAGAATCCTTTATTTTATCATGTGAATTTATATCAAAAACAAGCTTATATGGTGATTTTTTTCCTAAAAAATCTTCTACTTCTTTTCTTACTTCACTTATAATCAAAACTCCGTTTTCTTCTTTAATTTTAGATTCTTTAAAGAAATCTATAATAAAATCCTTTATATTGTTTTTTGTCATCATATTAATTTAGCAATTGTGTTGTATATTTTTTAGTTAGAGTGTATTCTTCAATTCCTTTATTTATTTCATTTCCGACTTTACCTATATCTCCTGCAAATCTATACAAGTTATTCTTTGAGTCTAGAAAAGCACTCATTATTTTTTCTTCTATTTTACTAGTTCCTGTTTTGCCACTTGAGTCCAGGCCCATATTGAATAATATAATGGGTAATTCCCCCATAACTAGCCCAATACAGCACATTTTATTTATAATTAAGTCAACTACATGCTCTTCCATAGTCCCTTTTGTTGCAAGATTATATACACTAATGTTCTTTTTCTGTCCAATTCTATCTAATCTTCCTATTCTTTGTTCTACAGCCATTGGGTTCCAAGGCAGATCATAATTAATAAGATTTGAACAAAACTGAAAATTTAGCCCTTCCGCTCCTGTTTCAGTGCTTATTAATATTTGGGAATGATTTCTAAATTCATTTATTCTCTGAGTCTTTTCTAATGGGGTTAACCCTCCTGCAAATTCTGTAATATTATATTTCTGTTTTTTTAAAATATCTGAAATATATTTTAATGTTACAGGATGTTTAGTATAAATTAAGATTTTAGTTCCTTTATCATTTGAATCTATATCGTTTATAATTGAAATTAATTTCTCTATCTTTGTATCCTGCTCTAAACTATTAAAATCTTCAACTAAACTCTGGGCAATCTCCTGTGTTGATTTATGATATTTTGGATTACTTACTAATCCCTCCAAAAATTCTATAGAAGATTTAGTAGAACTTGTAATTTTAGGCAATACAGAATATGCGGCCAAATTTGTATTAATGGGCTCTCCATTAAAATCTAAATAATGAACTAAAAGTAAATCAACTACAGACTCATAAGCCCTTTTTTCCTCCCAAGTAAGTTCAACCGAAATAATCTTTGGAATCCTAGATCTATAATTAATACCCTTTACCTCGTCTCTTCTTCTCCTTACCATTACTTCAGACAATTTTCTTTTTAGTTCAGCTGGATTCAAAGGTTGTCTTTCATTCCCGTTTACCAGGAAGCTTTCACGAAATTCAGAAATTGTGCCTAAATGCCCTCTTCTTAAAAGGGATAATAAATTATATAATTCAATTAAATTATTCTGAAATGGAGTTGCAGTAAGCAATAATAATCTCTTTTTCTGCAGTTTATCAACAAATCTCCATCTAAATGTGTTTTTATCCTTTAATTTATGAGCTTCGTCTATTATGATAATATCCCAATAAATATCATGAGCTTTTGAATGCTTAAACTCGTTTGTAAGGGTATTAAAGTTTTTAACTCTGTCAATGGAAGCGATAGCAAATCCGCAAGTTGCCCATTCATTTTCATTATTAACTTCTTTAAAATCTAAATTAAACTTATTTAAGAGTTCTTCTTTCCACTGATTAACTAGTGATGGAGGTGTTAAAATAAGGGCTTTCTTTACAAATCCTCTTACTATGCACTCTTTTAATACCATTCCGGCAGTAATTGTTTTACCTAAGCCAACTTCGTCCGCTAAAAGTGCCCGACCATCTAGATCCCTCAGTATTCTTAGTGCTCCTTCCTGCTGATGAGGTAAATTATATAATAAATTCTTTTTTATTAAAGGATATGATATCAATTCTTTAATTTCAGTCTGCTTTGCTGCTTCTTCTGACTTTAAGCGCAAATCAAATAACTTTCTGTCTTCAAAATGCTTGTTTTTGATATTTTGCAAAATCTTTAAATCATCTTCAGTTGAACTTTGCATAACTTTAATATCTACGTTAAAAGATTTTGCTTTTGTCTTTGTACCCTTCTTAGACTTAGGTCTTTTCATTTCTCCTATTAGTAAAAATGACTTATAATTGTTTGCTTTTTGTCAGTGTCAAAAATCTATAAATTTAACAAGTATCGTATAGCCGATATATTTAAATAGGATTATTATTTCTAACTTTCATGAAATTCAATAATATAATAGAAGCATTAAAATTTAGATACGCGACTAAAATATTTGACACTGAAAAAAAGATACCAGAGCACGATTTTAATGAACTCTTAGAAGTTTTAAGGCTTGCTCCTTCTTCTTACGGAGTTCAACCCTGGAAATTCATAGTTGTAGAAGATAAAGAATTAAGAAGTAAAATAAGATCTCGTGCATGGAATCAAGTTCAAGTAACAGAAGCTTCCCATTTAATAGTTTTATGTGCAAAAAAAGATATAACAGAGAAAGATATTGATAATTATATAGAAGACATTGCAAAAACAAGAAATGTAGATATCAAAAGTTTAGACAGTTTTAAGGGATATATAACTAGTTTTAGAAAAGGAGTAGATGCTCATTTTATAGAAAATTGGGCAAAAAGACAAGTCTATATTGCTCTTGGCATGCTTCTTGAATCTGCAGCCCTAAAAGGGATTGATACCTGTCCAATGGAAGGATTTGATCCAAAAGGCGTTGATGAAGTCTTAGGCTTAACTCATAGTGAATTCACTTCAGTGGCATTGTGTAATCTAGGTTATCGTTCAATCAAGGATAAATACTCAGGAAACACTAAAGTAAGATATTCTAAAAATAAAGTTATAGAATTTATGTAAAAAGCTAGTTTCTTGTTTTACCCTTTATTTTCTTAAATATAAATTTAAAGGGTAATAGCCTATTTACTCAAGCAAATTCAAAGCTTCCTTATCCTCAATAAACTCTGCTTTGCATATTTCTGAAAAATAGGGAATTGAATAAAGCATCGCCCATTTTTCAGTCAGATAATGTGAGCACCCTATAATATTTATTCCAATCTTGTTTATCTTTGATAAATTATCTTTGTATGTTTTCTTTGCATATTCGCTAGCATTTGGACTTATTACTCCTGTAATATAAGTTCCTGCTCCTTTTTCCTTTGCTTCTTCAATCAAATAAGGCACAAACCCTCCCCCAGTTACTATGCCGACTTTTCCAACTAAATCATTTACTTTCTTTACTTTAACCCTATAATCTAGTATCTTATTCAATCGCTTCTCCAAATCTTTTAACTTTGTTTCATAAACTTTCCCCAGTAATCCTATTTTCATTCCATTATTTTCAGAAGCAAATTCTTCCTTAACTCTTAATTTTATCACTTTAGCAAATCCATAAGCAGTAGAAACAACTTTATCATTTCTATTCTTATCTAAAGGAGTATGCAAGGAATAAATAGAAATTCCCATTCCTTCCATTAATTGATAATCTCTTTCTTGATAATGTTTAAATCCTGGCCCGTTCCTGCGGCCGTCCCAATCAAAAGGATGTTTAACTATAAGTATGCAATTAGTAATTCCCCTCATTCTTATTTCCTCTAAAACATATCTACTAGGAGAAAAAGCAGTGTAAATCTTATTTACTTCCTCAGAATTTTTTATCAATAAACCGGTATTTCTTCCCTTCACTCTAAATTTCTCAACAGAGTTTTCTAAAAATAATTTATCAAACATCCACTCCCAATTATCAAAAGTATTCTCAACATCAAATTCTTCATCTAAAATACTAACAACCTTGTTTAAATTCATGATTGCATTTATATTTATTAATATTTAAATTGAGTTATTTATCATTTATATTATTATTTATCATAGTTGTAGTTTTTTGTTCTTCTACCTTATTCCATGAAGGTATTGTATAAATTCCAGCAGTAATTAATGCAGATGCAAGTAATCCGGCAGCAATTGTCATACGCTTGGTCTTTTTACTTCCATTACGTAGCCACTTCGGCATATATCTCTTGGATTTTTTAATTTCTAATAAATCCTTAACATTGTCTACAGCAAATCCAGTGGCAATGCCGCTGGGAATAGCAACTATGAGGTGAAATAATGTTGCTTCTAGTAATCGAGTGGGATCTCTCTCCCCACTTGCTAATAAAAAAATAGGACTTATAATTGCATTAAACGCCGCCGTATAGAGTGCATCATGTATTGCATAAGAAAAAGGAAATTTCTCTTTATCTACTTTAAAAAAGCTTCGTGATTTTGCACGCCCATATTCATATAAATCTCCCAATCCCAAAAAAACAGGGCCTATAGTAAGGAGGCGGTTAATTCCTGAATTAAATTTTGTCATTCCAATGATATTATGCATTGCAGCATACAGAGGAGTCATTATACTGCTAATTGTGGTAGAGTTAACCACATGTCGATAACCTCTATCTTTTTTCCCATAAGAAGGCATTGGGGATGGAATATTGTCATTGAATATTTCGTACTCTCGCAGAGAGTTATTTTCAGTTGTATAATTATCCTCAACTAAAATTTCCAGAGTCTGCATCTCCAATAATAATAGACTCTCATTTTAAAAAAAAGGTGTATTAAAAAAACAACTACCTTTCAAATAAATAAGTAATTTTTAATTTTTCCCAAAAGCGCTTAAATCCCCTCTATAACTCAAAGAAAGACATGTTTTGTCTGACATAGGAAATCCTGGTAAATATATTGAATGCATTTCAGTGAATAAGCTAGAATATTTTCCTCTTTGTGCTGTCTTTGCTCCAAGTCTTCCCATTTCAGAGGTAAATCGAGCCATGAATTCTGTAGCCTTGTCACAATTTAAATCGCGTAAACTAAACGAGTATTCATCTTTCTCAAATTCATCTTTATCTAAGGTAATCTGATTCCCCCTCTCACAAACCAGCTGAATGCCCCCCATTCCAGGAATTTGAGTAAGTTTATCAAGATCTAACCATTCTGATCCATTCCTCTTCGCTCCTCTGAAAACAGGATCTTCAATCCATGCAAATCCACTAGCCTTATAATTAAATTCTTTAGTAAGTTGGGCAAATGTCTTCAAAGGAGAATTATTTCTTAATTTAAATGAATAACCAATGCCATTTACATGGCCTCTTAATGATTTTAGACACTCTGCACTCATATTTCTATTTAATGGCTTCTCTTTCTCTACAATAAAACTTGAATCAAACATCTTTAAACTATCTAAATAATTATTGCAAGTTCCTATGTGTTCAAATATACCAGCATAATTTATTCTAGAAGCTATTGCATACTCCATAGCAGTAGATCCATAATTATTATCAATGACTATATTTCCATGGCAAATAGGATCGCTAGAAAATTTCTTTCTTATGTGCTCTTTCAATTTCCACCTCATTTTAGCTAAATTAGCCTGTCTCCATGAAGAGCATTCATATCTTTCAGGTACTTTTTTCCATTTCTTTTCTGTTTCTATAGTATTTTCAACTAAACTAGTAGTAGCTTCTTCAGTTACTCCAGGAAGTAAATTGCATATAGTTGATGAAAATTGAGGACTGATTCTTGGACTAGAATATATTTCAAAATAAACTCCAAAATCTGGCGGATTATTACATAAAGTTTCTAACTGGTGGAAATAAGCTTTTCTAGCAACTAGATTATTGATTAAAGAATTTTTCGCATCTTGAAGAGAAAGAGGCGTTCTAACATTAAACCTATTGAATACTATATCCGCACCCCCTTGAATAACTCCGTTTGCAACAGTTGAGAAATCCATGCATTCTTCAGTTTCAATCACTAAATTACTTAATTCATTCATAAAAAATTCCATTTTAACTCCCTTTTAAAACTTTCTAAACTTCGGACAGAGTCTAAAATCACTTAACCTTTAGTTCAACCCACACAAGATAATGATCTGAAACATCACTTGTAATTCCAGTGCTATAAACTCCATCTGATACATATTCCCCGACCGCATCCTCATTTAATATTATTCTGTCATAAGTACAATTTGTATTTGTTGAAGTAGTATCGATCCCGTCTTCTATTTCCCAATTCCAACTATCAAATTCCGTATAATTTAAAGGGCCATAATAATTGCAATCTGCATTTAAATCTCCTAAGAGAATTACATTTCCTTGATTAGAGACTATTTTTTCTAAGTTAGATAATTCTTGTACAACATCATCAGGCTTTATATGAATATTATAAGCCCTAAACTCATAACCTTCTACATCAAATAAAACTTCTATTGGAGGTCTCTCCCATCTATCTCCAATATCAGGGTTATAATCTTTAAATTCTTTAATGGATATTCCCTTCTTATAAATTATGCCGTATTGTTCTTTACTCCAGCTTCTTCCTGCTCTACTAGAAGCCTTACAATCATATTCTGGAAGTAACGAACAGAGGTTAACAAAAGCAGAACCATCAGCATCTCTTATTTCTTGAACAAACACAATATCATAATCGTCCATAGTATTCCTATAAAAATCCATTATCTCCGGTTTTGAAGCTTTACTATCTCCAAATATTTGCAAGTTCCAATTTGCCAGTTTTATTGTCTTTCCAGCACCTTGAGTTTCCTCAAGTGGCGATTCTTTAACTATATTAGAATTTTTTGAATAATTATATCCAATTATACAAGAGAGTATCAATGCGATTGATGATATTGTAATAATTGCTTTATGATTTTTACGCATTTAATTGTCTACTAAAATGTTTATTTAAATCTAATCACCACAAGATTTAATAAATATTTAAGAATATAATAAGTATGACGCTAGTTCGCTTTGTTGCTAAAATATCAAAAATAGGAATTTGGACCATTCTTAGTTTGCCTAAAAGTGCTAGTGCAAAACTTCCTTCAAGAGGGCTAGTAATCGTAGATGGGACCATAAATGGAAAATCTTTTCAAGCTCCCCTTGAACCCGATGGAAGAAAAGGCCACTGGATGAAGATGGATAAAACCATGTTAAAATCAGCTAATGCGGACGTTGGCAGTAATTTAATTTTAGAAATTGAACCTGTTAAAGAATTACCAGAGCCAAAAATACCCTCTGACTTAATGAATTCTTTAAAAAAAGATAAAGAAGCAATTAAATTATGGAAAGATATTACCCCACTAGCTAGATGGGACTGGATTCGATGGATAAATGGAACAAAAAACCCGCAAACTCGTAAAATTAGAATAGATAAAACTTTATCAAAACTTAATTCTGGAAAGAGAAATGCATGTTGTTTTAACCGTAGCGAGTGCACTGACCCTGATGTATCGCATCGAGGTATGTTGATTGAGGCATAATTATTAATTTTCTTATCCAGAAGCAATAAAAGAACCAACTGCATTTTGGGAGGTTTCTTCACTTATTGTATGCTCTCCAACTTTAAGAAACAAAAGAAATCCGCTCTCCGAATTTGGTTTTGATTGGTCAACTAAACCTATTAAATTGTTTTCTCCTTGAGGAAAATAAAATCTTTCATTTGCTTCTAAAGGATATTCCTTACCCTCTAAAACTAATATGAATGCTGTCCCACAAGTTAATGCCTTGCTAGACAATTACATGCTGGCGCATCGTTAGTAATTTATTCGAAAGTAAATTTCTCATAAAATCTATTTTGGTTGAATTTACTTCAAGCAAAATAACTCTCTTTCCATAAACTTGTTTAAAGTTTATATACCTCAAGATAATCACAATCAAACTTTTTGTTTTTTTCATTTTCTCAATCTAGAATAATCAGTTATATGAAGTAAATCGACCGTAAACACTGTTGAATTGAAATATTTTTTAGTAAACATTCCATTTTCATCTTTCTTATATCCAGATATAAAAATTAAATGATAAGCGCTCTCATCAAAACTATTAAATCTTCCTTCTTTTCCATTGTAATGATCTCCGCTAATTCCTGCAACATAAGCAAGTTCTTTGTTAGGCAAACCTCCATCTCTACTTTGAACAGAAGTGGTTATTTCAGCTATATCTAAAGAAGTTGGATTTTTTAGCATTTCAACTAGACATCTAGTTCCCTCCAAAGTATTTTTTCCAATTATCTTAAGATGTTTAATCCTTGGATCGCCTAAAAGCAAAGCTTTTTCTAAAGTCTCTATCATAAATCTCTATCTTGTCTTGTTTTTATAAAGATTATTGTACTATATTTCTATTTTCGGATTATTTCTTCTAATCTAATTTTATATCCTGGAATACTTACTCTTCTCATATAGGTTATTGAACATTCCAAATCAAAATATTGAGGCGGTGGACAGTTTTCATTATAATAATCTGTGAAGAATTCATCCGGAGTTCTAAATAATCTCTTCTCTGTTTGTTTTCGAGCATCAATCTCATTCTCTGCAGCCATAAAAATAACATAATCAAAATCTCTTGTAGCACCAGGCGAATCAGATATAAGGGTAAAAATTTGTCTATTTTTAACCTCAGCATACCAAAGTTGTTTATCTATCTGGGTTTCTTCCCCGTCCACTAGTTCTTCAAGTTTAATCTCATATCCACTAATACGTGCTTTTTGAATATGTTTTAAATGTGTAGTAAAAGGCAATCCACTTCCAAATCTCTCAGATTTAGGGGTTTGCCCATTCAATTTAATTGCAAAAAAACTTTCCCTATTTGTTTTCGCTTGATTCATAGCCTTTTCGCGTGCTTCTTCTTCACTTTGCGCAGCTACAAATGTTCCGCAATCGTCTATTTCCGCATAATATATTTCTTTTATCATAAAAATTCTCTAAAATTAGAGTATATAACTATTCCTTCCCCCTATGTGAGATGCAATATAAAGATTTAAAAATGCTACAAATATTAGATACTGTATGGATAAAAAACTATTAGAAAGCGTAGGAATGACTTTAGGAGAAGTTAATGTATATCTAGCACTTTTGGATTTAGGTATAAGTTCAACAGGCAACATAATAAAGAAAAGTGGAATTTCAAGTTCAAAAGTATACTTAATTCTAGAAAGATTGCTTCAGAAAGGGTTGATTTCCCAAGTTGATAAAAATAATGTTAAATATTTTCAAGCCGCTGATCCAATAAGACTTAAAGATTATATGAATGAAAAGAAAGATGAATTAGAATTTAAATCCAAAGAAATAAACGATTTAATTCCAAAACTTCAGTCAAAACACAAAATGCTCTCAGATATACAAGAAACAACCATGTTCCAAGGAATAAAAGGATTTCAAAGCGCTAGAAGTGAATTTATATCTGATTTAAAAAATGGAGATGAATATGTTGTATTTGGTTCTCAAGTTCCACTTCAAGAGATTTATAAAAATAGTATAATAAAATTTAATGAAGATAACAAAAAAAGAGGAATAAAAACAAGGTTAATTTATAATACAAAATTTAGAGATATTAAAAAGTTATACATTAAGTATTCTAATGCACAAGTTAGATTTATTGAAAATTTCTTACCTTCTTCTATTGCTATATCTAAAAGCAAAATACTCTTAATGGCCTACGGGGAAAACCCTATTCAAGTTTTAATTAAAAATAAAGAATTGGCCTACTCCCATAAAACATTCTTTGAATCAATGTGGTCTATTGCTAAAAAATAGAATTACTTTTAGGTTCTACGCAATATATTTCCTTCCACGTTTATTTCTATAATTATATTTTCTAATATACTCTCTCCTCTGTTTTGTAATTTCATATAAAACTATTCCCGATGATGTGCCTAAATTTAAACTTTCAATAATCCCAAACATAGGGATATTTACACATAAAATACTTTGTTTTACTGCCAAATCACTTATTCCATGGGATTCATTACCAAACCATACTGCCAATTTTGGATAAATAGTATAATCTCCTTCATGTAAAATTACATTTTTACTGCCTTTTTTATGTGGAGAAGTTACAATAGAAACATAACCTTTCTTTTTCAAATAATTGAGGCAATCTTGAGTACTATTGAATCTTTTTACAAAACTCCATTTTATAGCGGAGACTGATGTTCCCGATAATGGTTCATGTTCCCTCATATCTTCCCATTTATCAGGCAATAAATGTCTCGGATCTATTATGTAAGTCTTCTCTACCCCAAGTGCGTTCACATTTCTAATAATTGTGCCAATATTTTTTATATCCTTTGGATTTTCTATAACAGCGATTAAATATTTGCATCTATAATCTTTAATCTCTTCAGCCCTTTTTCTTAAACTGTTTTTTTTGTTTGTCTCACTCATAGTAAACAATTAACCAATATAGTTTAAAAATCTTTTACACAGAATTATTCCATTGAAAATCTAAGAATTTCTTTTGCAAGCCCATCATCATGAAGTGCGTTACATATTGGTTTTAATTTTCCAATCAGTTCTTGTCGTTCTATTTTTTGCATATTTTTCTGATTAAAATGTAATTTAAAAATCTTCTTATTTTATTTATTAATTATTATCTTTGAATATTATCTAAATTTAATTAATTAATACATCATATAACATTAATCATAATATAAGTGCTGTAGAAATTATTAACTTTGAATAAATAATATCTATTACTTTCCCATATTAACACCATCGTGGCAATTTGTTAATAATTTATTTCCTTTTCTAAATTGGCTCGAGTTAAACTCTCTATTCTAGCGTTCTCTATTTGTTCTGGAGATTGTTCTGTCATTTTCCTATTCGCTCTTTTTCTTCACTTCTCCTCTCATTACTCTGACCCTTAAGACATCTAATTTGCAATGAATTTGTTCTTTAACCATATTCAATAATAGATAAGCATCAGATCTTTGTGTTGAAGACATTTCAAGAAAATCTTTTACATACTGTCTTTGAAGAACATTCAAATCACAGATATAATCTTCAAATCCCCTTACTTTCAAACCATGCCTTTCTACTTCTAAAGAAATTGAATGAGCTTCTTTACATATATAATTGTAGGATCTATTTTCTAGGTTTAGTTCTGTCATGATTAATCAATTTCCCCTTTTTTACGTTATTTTCTAAAGATTTTCTCATTTCCCCTACTCTCATTACATCATAAGTTTCATTAAGATACTGTCTTGTATGATTTAGGAGCCTAGACAAAGATTCACTTTCAATAGAACTTAGAGATGTGAAACCATCGATATATTTTATTAATAGGTCTCTATGTTCCCTTATCAGATAATCAAAACCATCTGTATTTTTCCAATCATGCGCTCTTTTAGTCAAAGCTTGCGCTCCTTCAACAATAGTTTTGTATAAACCTTCATTATTATTTTCTTGTTTTTGCTCTGTCATCTTAGCTAGATTCAATAATCCTCCTTATATCTTCATAATTTCGTATGTACGCACTATCAAGTTCTCTTAATATCTCATGTGTCAACGGAAGATTTCTGCATTCAATATTAATTTGATTAATCCTTCTCAGATACATAACAGTCTCAACTGGATTATGAGAATTTCTTACTAGTTCTAATAACATCTTGGGTTCTGAAATTGTTCCATCAGAATATCTTGGTACATTATCCATTTCATTTGTCATTTTTCACTTTTCCTCATACTATCTCTTATGCTTTCTCTCATTTCTCTAACTCTTATAACATCTAATTGTCCCCTTATGTAAGAATCTGTAGAATCTAAGAGATATTTTGATTTTTTTGCCTCTTCAATATCCATTTCTCTAAAACCAAGTACATAATCTAGACGTAATTTATTAAATTCTTCAACTAGGCCCTCATATGGACGAGATTGGGTCGTCTTACTAACTTTTACAGCTAAATCTTCTGCCCTTGACAAGAGAGTTTCATATATTCTCTGATTTTGTTTTTTTGTTTTCATATTTTTCTTCAAAAAACTGGTTATTTAAATCTAAGCGCCCCCATAGGGGGCTAGAAATAGAAAGATTTTTAAGATATAAAAACCTCTATTCTTATGGATAAAAACATATTGCGAGAAATAGGCTTATCAGACGGAGAAATTAAAGTCTATCTTGCTCTACTCAAACTAGGACAAGCAAGAAAAACTGACATTGCCAAAGAATCAGGCGTTTCTTCTTCAAAAGTTTACGAAATTTGTAGCAGGCTGCAAAAAAAGGGAATTGTTGGTATGATAATCATAGATAATAAAATGCATTTTCAAGCCATGGAGCCTAAAAGATTACTTGACTTCTTTAATGAAAAAACAGTCAAAATTGAAAATCAAAAGATTGAACTCCAAAAAACTATTCCTTTCCTTGAAAATTATTCTAAAAAACAAAATAACAAGGCCATCCTATATGAAGGTTTAAACTCTATAAAGAATTTTTATAAAAACATCTTAGAGGAATTAGAAAGAGGAGATGAATACCATGTTATTGGAGTTAATTATGGCAATAGTCTTCCAGGAGTTAAAGAGTTTTTTGAAAATTTTCACAATCAGAGAGCAAAAAAAGGTATTAAAGTCAAGATGTTGGTTAATAATGATGCAAAGGAAATGCTAGTTAAAACAATATATTTAAAATCAGAAATAAAATATCTACCTCAATATCTAATGAGCAACATGATAATTCTTTTTTATAAAAATAAGTCTTTTATTTTCTTTTTAGCAAAGGATTCTATCGGACTATTGATAGAAAATGAAGAAATAACAAAGGGATTCAAATCATATTTTGATGCCTTTTGGAAGATTGCTAAATAATAAAACGCAAAAACATTTGAATGCCCTGACCGAACTCACAACCATCCTGACATTTTCAAGTGATGGATATTTTCTCAGTTGATTATTGAGATCGTATACTAAAACATCTTCAGTATTTATATTTTTCTATAGTTTTATTGCTAGAGAATAAACATCTAATTTTTTGCGCGACACGCACGTACCCCGAGACCGCCATTAGTGTAAGATGGATCCCCGTTGCAGCTCAGGCCAGCCCCGTCTGAATTCGCACTGAACCCCGCGACAGAATTATTATCCCAATCTGGCTGCCAATAGTATAATCTTCCATCTTTAATATTTGCAGGAGGGAGTCCAGAAGGCATAGCATTTTTAAGCCATTCGTCTAAATCAATTCCAGGTGTTTTATCAGCAGCCAAATATCCTTGAATTTCTTCAGAGCGTTTTGGAGTAATAACTCCATTCACTACATGATGTTCATAATTCATATAAAGTTTTCCGCCTACCACTCCTAATGTCTTACCTTTAACTTTAAAGTCTGCGTCTAACCATTCAGCCCTGTAAGGATTTTTAACGGTTAATATTTCATCTAATATTGAATCAATTTTAGTTTTACTTACAGCTCTTGCATTTCCATCATGAACTTTACCTGAGCGTAGTAAATTCACGAAATCCACAAATTGCCTGATAGTAGGCATAGATGCTCCTTCCTGATACAAAGCTAAATGTGCATCACGCCAATTTTTACTTTGATGAGTTCTATCCATCGGTACGAACATATCAGAATAGCTAAAACTTCCATGATTTCTGGCAGGTAAGAAGATGTACTTATCTGGGTTCTTAAGGCTAGTATCTCGAGGTGGTGGGGAATCGCCTTTTGGAGGTGCATCTGGAGAACTTTGTAATAAAGCATCAGCTACATCGTCTAGCCCACTAGGATTTACAGGCAATAAAGGCCTATACGAGTTCATTTTGTGTACACCTCGTCAGCTTTACCTATAACTTTTCTAAAGATGTCAGTAGTTGTTCCTTGAATAACTTCGGCCCCAGCACCACGCAAATAGCCTCCATGACTTCCTGCATGAATTTCATAGACTGTTATCTTGTTAGCTTTATTTCTACTTCTCAAATCAGTAATGGCCTTTGCAGTGTCAGTTTCATTTCCTAAGAAAGTATCAGTAATAACCAAAACCTGTTTAGGATCTGTACCTCCAGCTAAAACATCTGTTGGAAATACAGTTCCACCATTATAATGAACAACTAAAGTCTCAAATACCTTGCTTAACTCATGAGTACTATCTTGTGTTACAGATTGCCCTTTGCCGCTAAAATTAGTTACACGAATGCTTGCTCCCTTTCTGTGAGCTTTTTTAGCAGCAACGAAACCCGCCAACACAGGTAAACTGATTTCCTGAGTAGGGTTAGGCATACTCATTGAAGTATCTAGATAAATATCCAAATTAGGAACTACTTCTTCAAGTCCTCCGAAAGCATCACGTTTACGTGTATTCCATGCATAAGTATTAACTCCAGGAATAATTTTGCCCCCTACATGTACTGAGTAATTAACATCAAGCCTCTCCGCCCCCATTGAAGGGCTCCACTTTACAGGCTGAAAAGGATTCGTTCTTGGTCTTCCGAAAGGTCTTGTCGCAAACATTACATCATAGGATTTTGAAAGCATATCATAAAACTGAATACTTGCCTGTGTTGCGTTGCCCTCTCCATATCCTGCCATAATTTCCTGAAATTCTTTCATTCCCTCAGCATTCTGAGGCAAGCCATCACTACCAATTTGAGCTAGACGCTTTGCAAGCTCTTGAGCAGTTTTTCCATCAATAGTCTTAGGCAAGTTATTACCTGGATTATTATCAAGCCCACTATCTCCGTCCTTTTCTTCATTTTCCAAGAACTTGCTTATAATTTCAGCATAACGGACACCATTACTTTTCCAGTTATCTCTATTAAAATAATCTCTGGTAAATAATTCTGCTAATTCTTGTGCACCCGTTTTTTCTTCTGCACTTAACTTTGCTTTTTTTGGTAAAATATTCTTTTTCCAGATAAGTTCCATACTTCTCCCATATACATTCCATAATTTACTGCCTTTTTTCTCTTTACTTAACCCTTGATACACCCAAGAAATATCTTCGTCTCCTCTTTGAACAAGACGAGTGTTAATGCAAGTATCAGTAAATAAATTCATAATATTTTGAGCAGCTGCTTTTGCATCATAAGGAATTTTCTGAGCTTCCAATGCCTTACTCATTGCATGATTTAAAGTAATAAGCGTGACAATATCATAAGGGCAAAATCTATGGCCCACTTCATGTTTTGCAATTGCTTTTGTTGCACGCATAGGATCAGTAGGAAATTTCTGCACAATTCTTTCTAAATTCATATAGGTTTGAAATTCAGGATATTTCATAAAAGCAAATTCTCCTTCCAAGGCTTTTCCAATTTCTCCCATTTCTTTAACTTCTCCAAGAGTAGAAGGAGCAATAACATAAGGAACTGAAGGAGAGTTCCAACTCTTTAGCGCATCACTCCATGCTTCATTAACTCTAACGTCTAGTGTTTGTGTCATAGTAAACTCCTATTTTTTTCGCGCGGCGCGTACCCCGAGACCGCCATCAGTGTAAGACGGATTCCTGCAGCAGACCAGGCCAGCCCCGCCAGAATACGCAACGAACCCAGCGACAGATCCATCTACAGGGAACCAGTAGTATAATTTTTGTGTGGTGGATTTTTTCGTAGGAAGTCCTTGTCTGTTAAAGCTAGTAACATCTATCCAAGAGTTTTCACCAACATAAGCTTCTAAAACTTCTGATTTCCCTGCTGTAAGATTTCCACCCGATAGACGATGATCGTATTTAATACCAAGAGATCCTCCATAAGTTGCAAATCGAGCATCAAGCCATTCAGATCTCCAAGGGTCACGTTTTTCTGTAATCTCATTATAAACTTGTTTAAGAACTGTCACAGCAATTGGTTTGCCTTTTCCATCATACACTTTTTTACTTTTATCTATTCCTGCTTCAAGTAATTCTCTCAAGTCAATAAATTGGCGCGGGTTTAATGTAATATTGCCTAGTTTTTGATTTAATTTTAGAGCAGTTTCCCAATTTATATTTCCGACATATTCATGTCCGTCTTTTTCTTTACCTGTATTTTTTATCGTAATTCCTAATTCTTTTGCAGCTCTCTCTACAGTAGCGTCATATCCTAATCTATGCATGTCTACAACTAAATCAGGATAACTATAAGGGCCATGAGTTCTGGTTGGCAGGATAATACGTCTCTCTGGATTGCTAATACTTGCAGGAGGAATAATTTCTACATCATCTTCTGGAGGAGTACTCTCTAATAAAGCAGAAGCTATATCATCTAACCCTTTTGGGTTTACAGGAAGCAAAGGTCTAAGGCTATTGTGCATCATTTTCATTTGTTAAACTATAATTATACTCAGAAGCTATATGGTCTGCCAAAGTAATAGCATACGCTTTGTCTTCAGCCCCAATCTGAGTAATTGCATTTTTAACAACGTTACGAACCTGAACGGGCGTAATAATCTTATCTTTTATCTTATGAGTTCTAACAACGTTCAAAGCTGCAGCATAGGTTTGTAAAAGTCTAGGATTTCCAATAAGTTCATCGTAATCAGTTTCTATTTTTGTTACTAAATCCTCAACAAAAGCTATACGATCGTTAATATGCAAAGCATTTTCTGCGGTTGCTTTTTGAGTCGGTTGAAGTTTATGCCATAACATGTAAGGAAGAATAGTTTTAAGATGTGCAGGGGTTACTCTAGAGTCTCCATTCATCCATGCAAACGCTTTTGCATATCTAGGCATTGCTTGTGCAGTTCTCACGCTTAATTCATTGATCGTATAATTAAATGGAGAATTCGCAAAGTGCCCTGGTGGAGAGTTATCCTGATTGACCTGCCATGCATTTCCTTTTGTGGCTCTATTAAGGCTAGCACTTGCAGCTTCAGAAAATCTTAGCGAGCTATAAACAAAATCCGCAAAAGCGTTCATTTGTGGAACATCATATTCTACATCTTGAGGAATATTTTTAATTTCTGCTCTAAGTTTTTCAAAGTCAAGTTTAAGACCCTCAGGGATATTTACTGCATCGCCTAGACCGCCATTTAATTTTTCATCTCCACGCTTTCTGATTTTATTTAAATCCCATGAAGGAGGGCTTGTTACCATCACTGCAACATCGAAACGATCAAGAAAAGGAGGGGTAAATTGGAAAGTGCCTTCATCAGCATAATTTGCAGTTACATATAAGGGCCCTTGGGCTGCTTTAAGAAGTTCACCACCATATACTGCTTTACCTGTATCTGCTAACCTCATCATGATACTTAATACATCTGGAGGGGTTCTGTTTCCTTCATCAAGGATTTTTACAGCGCACTGTAAGAATCTATTTGGAATAACCTTTCTTTCTCCTGTGCTTACAAGTTTACCTAGATCATAAGAAGCGACCATTTTTTCTTCAGTAAGTTGAGGATGACCTTGGATTTCAGAAGCAAGAATATCTTCAAGACCTGTTCCTGTAAAGAAATGTCCTGCAAACTCCGCTCCTGTAGTTTTACCAATACCTGGAGCACCAGTTATTAACATTGTTCCGTGATTTAAGAGAGAAGTAAGTGATGCAAACAATAAAGGAGAAGCATATGCTTTTGTTCCTGACTGAATAAGAGGAACTTGATATCCTGCCCCCCCTGCCAAAGCTACCATCTCTGGTTTTTCTGAGAAAACATCAAAATTAGTATTAACATAGAGGCCTCTATCGCCAATTAAATCGTATAATTTTCTTACTTTCTGTTGTTCTGTTAAATTTTTATTCTCTGTCATTTTCTTCCACCTCCTTAATAATGTTTATTTTTACTTCTACTATAGTTCTCGGTCTTAATTCTTCTTGTAAATATTTAGGAATAAGTATGACTGATTGTGTTCCATGCTTTGCTATTCTCTTCGTTATTGTGTAGCTTTTAGTTTGATTTTCTGTCATGTTTATGTGTTTTATGTTTTTTATGTGGTTTTATCTCAATTTCTTACAAATAAAGGGTATTTAAAACTTTCGATATAGTGTAACTTTATAGTTATAACATAATGTGGATAAAAAAACGCAGTAAAGTATTAAAACAATTTTTACAGAACACAACTACCTTAGAGGGCTATCGACTTCATTCCTTTTTCAAGGAATTCTTACCCAGATAGAACTCAACAGGCTACACGCATAATCATAGTGCCGTTAAAGGCCATAAAATACAATAACAATAGCAAGTAGTGATGAAAAACCTTGGGGAAGTTTGGAGCGAAACCTAAAGTTATGGTGATACTTGATGATTGTGCTATGGCTGTCGCTAGGTTCAATGCGAATTCAGACAGGGCTAACCTGAACTGCAACAGGAATCCATCTAACACTAATGGCGGTCTCGGAATAGCCTGTCCTCTAAGGGATTATATTATGAAAACACACAAAAATATGTATGGGGAGCTTTGCAGTTGGGAAAATATCCAGTTGGCTTATCTAAAAGCAAGAAAAGGAAAAAGCACAAAATTATCAATTGTCGAATTTGATAAAAATCTGGGAGAAAATTTACAACAATTGCAGAAAGAACTTCTAGACATGACTTACAGACCAAAGCCCCATAAAAAATTCATAGTAAGAGATCCTAAAACAAGAACAATTCACGCTTCTGCATTTAGAGATAGAATAGTGCATCACACCGTTGTCAATATATTAGAACCTATTTTTGAGAAAATATTTATTTACGATTCCTTCGCAAGCAGAAAAGATAAAGGGACGTTGCCTGCAATTAAGAGATTTGATTATTTTAAAAGAAAAGTTTCACAGAATGGACGTGTTGTAAAGACAGGCGTAACTCGGGGGGGGGGGGGGCGACCGATTCAAATTAAATTAAAGGATAATTTTTAAAGGCACCCGTTAAACATTATTTTGATAGCGTAGATAATGAAGTTTTATTTATATCGGA
>CAYHPN010000013.1:0-33809 GCA_964358765.1 Candidatus Woesearchaeota archaeon
TAAAAATACTCTGTGTGTGAAACACATTTGAGTTCGCAAATGGCGAACTCAAGTTCAAGTTAATGCCTTGCTAGACAATTACATGCTGGCGCATTGTTAGTAATTTATTCGAAAGTAAATTTCTCATAAATTTTATTTTGGTTGAATTTACTTCAAGCAAAATAACTCTCTTTCCATAAACTTGTTTAAAGTTTATATACCTCAAGTTAGAATAAATAACTAAAAATACCGCCGACGGGAGGAATCGAACCTCCATATCGTGAGAAAGTAGTTTTCATGAGCGATCAAATACAAACTTATCTTTCAAGACTACCGGGCTACCACTGCCCAACGTCGGCCACCCTAATCCAAATAGTAAAAGCCTTATAAAGCTTTAGAATCGTAATATCTTTAACAATTATCTGGTAACCAATTATACAAGTTACTTGACTAATTACCCAACAATTCGGACTTGTTATCGGGCCTTAACATTTCTTTATATGCAGGCATCCAGGTTTCATAAATCATTATAAGATGTTCTTGGTTTCTCACAACATTATGAAATTCTTCTCTCAAATCATTTATTATTTGATTAAACTTTTGATAGTTTTCTACAACGAATTCTAGCTCAGCTTCCCAAGGAGCGATACTCCTGATATAATATTGAGAATTAGGTTGCCTCTGCATCCATTGAAATAATTTTTCTTCATCTATTTTGGATAGCCTCTTAAAGTAAATTATTGCTTTATAAAATTCCATTCCAAGTTTATTTAAATCTACAGAAATTCGATAGCTTAGAATTATCTCCTTATCTTCAAGTTTTTTTATTCTATTCCTAATTATGTCTATCGTGGAATTGGTTTTTCTAGCTAATTCCAATAATGAAATCCTAGCTTCATTAGCCAAAATATCTAAGATGTTAGAATCTAAATCATCAATTTTATTGTTAACAATATTTCCTCCAAAAGTTACAAAATTATCTCCCGGAGTTATGGGGTGGGAATTCTCAATAAAGAATCGTTTACTATACTGTCTAGTATCCACCATAGTTCCTAAAACTCTGCTTACGATTAAATGGTTCCATTTTGATAGAAGAAAGTTTATATTTTCATAATAGGATGTTATACTTTTTGAAAGAATAGCAAAAACGAGATCAAAAGCTCCATCTGAAATGCCCATCCAATAGATTTCCTTATTTTCTTTAAGCTCCTTAAACAGTTTCTCTCTTTCTTCAGGGATATTTTCTAACTTTAAATAAACTTTAAACATATAAAATCCTAGTTTGTTTGGGTTTATTGAGGTTATAAACCCGATAATAATTCCTTTTTCCTGCAATTTTAGTATACGGTATCTAACTGTTTCTCTAGATTTATTTACTTTTTTTGCCAACTGCGAATCTGAGATTCTACAATTTCTATCCAATTCAGTCAATATCTTTCGGTCAACTAAATCTAATTTAATAGCCATAAATTACCATAATATGGAGCACTATTTAAATATTCCCATAAAAAGCCTAAAAATTAGTAATAAGTTTAATATACTTCTATAGGCTGTAATTATTAACTAAATAGTAGTAAATTAAATCAAGATGACACTAGAAAAAAATCTTACAGAAGAAAGAAGAAAAAGTTTGACTATCTTAGATGAATCTCAGGATATGAGAATACAGCACTCTTCCTTAGAAAGAAATATTGCAAAAAGTTCCAACACATTATTTTTAAGTGCCCCTTATCCAGGCAATCAAAAATTTGGAGGTCAGCCTACAGGATTGCTTTATGCCTTATCTATTCTAGCAGACAGAAAGGAAAGTGAATACAGATCTAAAGAATCTGTCAAAGAAGCATTGGAAGTATGGTGCCCTAGTGGAACACCAGAATTCGAAGGATCAACATTGGAGAAAGAACTAACAAGGTATGTGCGAGAAAAAAAGCCCAAGATAGTAGGTGTAAGCACATTTAGCATCTCTTATAAAAATGCTTTGCACATTCGGGATTTGGTAAAAAAACTCTCTCCAGAAACAATTGTAGTATTTGGGGGAGCACATGAAGATAATTCCATAAGTTATTATAGAAAAAGAGGAAAGATTGATGCAGATTTTGTTATAGGCGGAGATGGAGCATATTTGCTAGATGAACTTTATAGAATTATTGAGGAAAATCCAAACTCCTCTGCAGATCAGATTAAGGAAAAAGTAGAGAAAAGACGTAGAGAATTTGGCAAATCAAATGGAGCAGGATTAATGCTTTTTAACACAAGAGACGGATTAAAAGACGTTCAATCACAAATGTCAATAGACAGCAATAAAAGAGAGCCGCTAAAATTAGACCAATTGCCCTTAATACCTAGATACTTGCTTAAGGATGAAGATAGTTTATCAAGGCAATTTACTATTTTCGGAGACAAAAAGACCGCCCAAGTCATGGTTGGACAAGGATGTCCCTTTGGTTGCGGATTTTGCAGCGAAGGCATAAAAAGAACTTGGTATGACGAAGATTCTCCTAAATCTATCAATCCTGCGAGAAATATTAATCACGTTGAAAGGGAATTGCAAAAGTTAAAAAAAGAAGGTTATCAAGCAATTTTCTTTGATGACAGCACATTTTTTGCTAAATCTAAAGATTATATGGCTAAATTACTTTCTTTGCTTAGAAAATATAATTTTGAGTGGGGTTGTCAAACAACACAAAACTCCGTTCATCAAATGGAGAGTTTACTTCCAGAAATGAGAAAATCTGGGCTTAGTTACGTTTACATGGGAATTGAGCACTATGATGGTCAGATGAGGGATTCCTTTGGCAAAAGTATAGGCGGGGGCAACAAATTCAATGGATATTCTATAGAAGATACTTTCAAACTCTTACAAGACAATGGACTAAGAACAGGAATCTCATTGACTTTCGGGCATCCTGATCCAGCTTCTCCAGACGAAGAAACAAGGGAATCAAAGACAACTGCTTCTTATTCTATAGACAGAACTGCCGAATTAATGGACAAATTTCCAAATATCGCAGGCGTTTCTCTTAATTTAATAACCTATCATCCAGGAACTCCTAACAGCGAAAGGTTCGAGAGAAAGGGGAGAAATATAGAGTACACTTCTCATCCAAATAAGAGATTTCCATTTACTAGTTTTGAAGAAGGAATTGGGCCACATCCCAAAGGTATGACTGACGGGTTGGCTTCTTACATATTCGACTACGCAAAACAAAGAATAAAGGAGGAAAAACTATGGATGTGAGAAAGAATTTTAAGTTAGACTGCTATGTAAATAACAGAAAATTATTCGAAGAATATAGGGGGTTTAGCGAGAACTGTAATATTATAGATTTTAATCACGCATCATTAGCAAGACCTTTCAAAGAAGTCTTTGAAAAAATTAACAAAGAGCTTGAAAATGAAGCCAGAGAAAAGTTATGTTCTCTAGTTGGGATAAAAGATAAATCAAAAATAATTTTTGGCAGAAATACAACAGAAGCTTTATCTTTTATATTTTGGCTGGCAGAAGTGGAAAAAGGAAATGTAATTGTAACAGATGCAGAGAATGAATCTGTTGTTAGAATTTTTAAAGAGCACCAAGATCATGGAAATACCAAAGGAAAAGACGGATGGTCTACATTTCCAGACAAAATAATAAGTGAACAGTTTAACGGTTCAGATTATACTAAAGAAATAAAAATTGATTTAAGGATTGCAAATTTTATCTACGATTTTAATGAAGAAGATATTTTAAATAAAATAGATGAAAATACTTGCTTAGTCTTGGTTAGTCACGTTATAAGGAATAATGGAAAAATAATTGATATAGAAAATTTAACAAAAAAGATTAAAAAAATAAATTCTAAAACATTTATAGCAATAGACGGCGCCCAAGCTCTCGGAAATCTTCCAGTAGTAGATTTTAACAAATTAGAAAATTTAGGCGTAGATTTTTATTCTGCAACCCCCCATAAAACTCTTGGAAGTTACCCTCTAGGAATATTGTTTATTAGCGAAAGAGCAAAGAACAATATAGCTAAATTAAAAAATAAATTTTCTGAAGACCAGATAATAATGAAAGGCATGTTGCCAGAGGAATACGGAATAGAACCTAATATAAACTGCTCTTTAAATCCACTAAGATTTTTATCACTTACCACCGCAATAGAAAAATTAAGAAAAGATAATTTTAATAAAGAAAAAGATTTCTCCAACAAAACTAATTACTTAAAGTCACTTAAAGAAAAATTTAATAACCCGGCGCTCGAAAGAAATTTTGTTATAGAAAATATTATACCACAGTCTCCTGCAATATTTTCTTTTAGAGTACCTAATTTAAACAATCAAATGATAGTTAGAAAACTACAAGAACAAGGAATATTTTGTTCGTATATCTCTGAAACAAATAATATTAGAATATCATTTGAGATAACCAATACTGGAGAAGATATTGAAAAATTCTTTAGCAAATTAGATCTAATCTTGTCAGATGCAAAATAAATTATAAATTCCTATTTCTTTCATACATCGACGACTAAATAAAATCTCTTCAGTAACAAAATAAAAAAACAAAATTAACCAAAGAGAGCGGATAGTCCAGCTGCACTTTCTGTTGCTTTTTCTTCTTTCTTTTCTTCTTTCTTTTCAGCCTTAGCTTCTACCGGCGCTGCAGCCATAGTGCTTGCGTTTGCTAATTCTGCTGTTATATCAACACCATGCAAACTTGCAATCAAACTTTTGACTTTTGTTTCGTCAACACTGCTTCCTGTTGCATGAATAACTTTCTTTAAGTTTTCTTCATTTACAGGATGGCCAAGCTTATGTAAAAGCAAAGCTCCGTATATATATTCCATTTATGCTTCCTCCTTTGTGCTTTTTTGACCATAAATTTTTTCTAGAGCTCTTTCCTGCATTGCAGCTTTTCCAATAATAAATGAAATAGTCTCTTTTGTTGTATAAGCCATATTTACTGCAAACCCAAAGGCTTTAGATATACTAAATCTTAGTTCATCAATAGTTCCCTTTTTATCTATTTTAATATTATCATAGATCTTATCACTTACAGAATCATAAGCACACAATGGAATAAAACCAATTTTCATTGGAGTAATTTTTAATTTCCCTAAAACACTAGCTACTTTTTCACTAATTTTATCTCCAGCTTTTACAATAGTCATGCTGTTTTTAATTGCCAGTTTTCCACCTTCAACTGCAACTTTTAGTCCAACTGCTCCAAGTTCAGAAATTGCAGGGCCAGGTACTAAATCTGTTGGTCCAGGTTCAACAAGAATGTCTTCAGGGGCAATGTCTCCAGCTTTTGCTTTGGTGGGATTTTGGTTATCCATTAAAATAGAAGCCAATTCAAATGAATCAATATCTGAAAACATTATTGCAGTATCCGCAGTTATTCTGCTCTTTAAGTTTTGAAGAGTTC
This sequence comes from Candidatus Woesearchaeota archaeon, assembly GCA_964358765.1. Classification (GTDB taxonomy): domain Archaea; phylum Nanobdellota; class Nanobdellia; order Pacearchaeales; family GW2011-AR1; genus UBA73. Next base: position 5,390 of record CAYHPN010000013.1, read on the forward strand.
CTTTCTCTACACTGCTTATTGCTCTTATTATCAAAGATTTTTTAGCGAATACTATCTCAGATTTTCCTCTCAAATTTTTCTTTATTGACTGAAATTGTGAAGAAGGCAAACTTTTTGTGGAAACAATCAAAACAGTTTTATTTTTTTTAAATTTAAAGGCAATATCCTCTACTAATTTCTTCTTTTCATCACTTGCTTCCTTTATTTTTTTTTCTTTGATTTTTTTCATATTACATCTCCACCTTTATAGGTTTAGTCATTGTCAACTTTAACATAATGTTTCTAATATTTTCTTTTTTCTTTGGAAGAGCATTTTCTATTGCGCTATATATTGCTTTAATATTTTCTATAATCTTATCGTCTGACATTTCTTCTTTTCCTACACATAATTTCAAACTTGGCTCTTTCATTCTTATTTTTAAAGAGGTAGATATTTTATCAACTGTTTTTTTAATTTCAGCATCTGTTTCAGCATTTATCATTCCAAGCTGGGGAGTCGGCATTTTTCCAGCTGGACCCAAAACTTTTCCAAATGCAGCAGCAACTTTAGGCATTAATGGTGCAGCTGCAATAAAATAATCATATCCTTTCACAAGGTTCTTCAGTGGCTTCTTATCTTTATATTTTATAAATTCAGTTTCAGTAATAGTGTCTATTGTCTTTGACTTTGCACTTAAAAACGCACCTACTTTTTTATCTTTAATTTTATGGGGAATATTAACTACAACATTAAATTGATCTCTTTTCATATCAATTCCTTTTAAATTCATAATAAAATCTACGCTTTGGTTAAACTTCTTCTTTTCATTCTTTCTTAGTTCTGCTAATGCTTCTTGTATCTTCATTTTTGGTGTCTCCTACGTCTTCCTTAGAGCATAGAATATATCTCCCTGGTACGTAGTCTTTTCGACAAATCACTTAAAAATTAAAGGTATTTAAACCTGCCGTTTATGTGAGCTGTAAAGTTAACGCCACCTAATTAAGCCAATTGAGTGAGATTTAAATATGTGATTTTCTTTAGGATAAAATGGTAAATTGCCCTGTTTGTAAACAACCGTTGCCTTTCTTTAGAATTGCTAGTAATATGAAGCAAATGTTATGGGGTGGATTGGATTTGTGGTTATTGCAAGAGTGAATTAGATAGAAAGGGAAAGTTGATAAAATTAAATAAAAAAGGACTAAAAGAATATGAGGACAACTTATACAAAGAGGAATTTATCAAGGAAAAAGCAAGGTTAAAAGCACGAAAAGAGTATAAGAATTGATTCGGACACCGATAGGTTTTTATACTTCGGTTACCTAATTATTCTATGAAAATTATGAAAGCAGTAGATAAAAAAGTTGGAGATTCTATTTATCACAAATATAAAATTAATCTACCGAAAAAAGTTGAAGAAACGAATCTGTTAAATAAAGAGCTTAAAATAACATTAAAGAAAGATAAAATAATTATAGAGGAAGAATAACAACAATAAATATTACATTCTTTCTTTTTCTCTCGCATTAATAAATGCACGAAAGTAGTCGTTAATTAATTTTTTGGCTTCTTCTCCAGATAAAACAACGACTCTTTTAATTTTATTATAATGTTGATTTGCTTTATAACTTTTTTCTTTTGTTGGACTAGTTAAAAGAATACAAGCATATGGTTTGAAGTGAGTCAAATATATAGCAAAGATTATATTTTTACTTATTTGTTCATTATGCACAGACAAAAACAAAGGGTCTTCTTCACTTTTAAAAGCACCACCAAGATATTTTCTGTCTATTTTTAATATTTCATTACATTCTTTTTCTTCACTTTCAAGAATTATATTATGTTCACCACGATGATATTTTGAAGAACTTTTGATATGCATAAGATGAGAAAGCAGTTGTTCTCTATCACTTTGTTTAGATAACCAATCTAAAAAATCAGAATCGCATAAAAATCTATGTGAATATTCTACTCTAACCACAAAAAATTAAACAAAGGCGGATTTTAAAAGCTCCTCGTTTACCTCTTTAATAGAAATTATTTTTGTAAAGGAACCTATTTCCTTTTCTACTTCTAAAAGTGTTCCAATCTTAGTTTCAAGTATTTGTTTTTTGACATTATAATCATCAAATGTTATTTCTTCATTATTTGCAATAAGCTCCGCTAAATCTTCTTGCAGTTCAAATTCGACAATATGTGTAGTAGCCATGATATTTTGTAAAATAGAGAGTTTTTAATTTTTTCTATAGTAAAAAACTATCTCAAAATCCCCCTTTCATTTTCATAATAATTAATGGTAAAGAAACTTTATATATCTTTCTTATTACATTTAGACTACTTTTTATTATATTAATCGTATATTTTCGGATACCGAAATGTTTATATACTTCGGTTACCGAATTATTATATGGAAATAAAATGTAAATTCTGCAACGGCACCAACAATCGTAAGAAAGGCTATCGCAAAACTGAGAATCGAGGTAAAATCCAAAAATACTTTTGTAAAGAATGTAAGAGATATTTCACTCAAGATAATGGGTTTTATAGAATGAGAAACAGCGAAAAGATAATTTCAATGTCAGTTGATATGTATATATCAAATCTTTCAAGTAGAAAGATGAAAAACCAGTTGAGCAGACATTTAGGCACTAAAGTTAGTCATATGACTATATTGGATTGGGTAAGGCGATACGCTTTAAAAGTTCAGAAATTTGTTGAAAAGTTAGGTTATAATTTAGGAAATAGCTTTTATGCAGATGAAACTTTAATTGACTGCGAAGGTAGGGATGATAGATTCTGGTGTTGTCTTGATTGGGATACTCGTTTAATTACTGGTGTTCATTATTCTCTCTCAGGTAATCAGACACAAGCAGAGGAGTTTCTTAAAAAGGCAATAAAGAAAGGCAAACCTAAATTTATTCAAACAGACGCGGGAATTTTTTATCCTAAAGCATTTAGAAGAATGTTTTATTCAAATAAGATTGGTGGTTTAACAGTAGAGCATAAAATACAAAACTACCAAAAAACACACATTCATAATTATAGAATTGAAACGGTCTTTATGAAGATAAAAGATAGAGTAGACGACTTTAGAGGATTGAAAGCATTATGGTCTGCTCCTATCATGATGATGGCTATAACAATCCAACATAATTTTATAGAAGCCCATACAACAATAGATGAAGTGCCTTGTAGTAGAGCAGGACAAGAGTTAAACTTAGGCGATAATAGATGGCTAGGGTTGATTAAGCTATCAGCACAAAAATAATAAAGCTACTTTAGTTCTTATTTTAATGAAATGTAAATGTGGCTGTGGACTAAATTGCAATGGTTTGTATGTTCATGGACATAATAGAAGAGGAATAGCTTTAAGTGAGCAATCGAAAGTAAAAATGGCTGAATCCCATAGGGGTAAAAAATACTTTCCAGAATCTAAATTAAAGATGAGTAACACACGAAAAATGTTAGTGAAAGAGGGAAAATTATTTTTAAAAGAAACTAGAATCAAGATGAGACAAAATAGATTAGGAAAGCATCTATCGGAAGAAGCTAAGGAAAAATTAAGAAATTTAATAATTTCCCAAGATACTAGAAATAAAATTAGCAAGGCAGGCATTGGAAGGGTTTTTTCTAAAGAATCAAGAGATAAGATTAGTTTAGCTCACAAAGGAAAAAGATTTACAGATGAGCATAAGTTAAAACTAAAGATACATAGAGCGAATATGATTTTACCGACTAAAGACTCGTCAATAGAATTAAAAGTTCAAGACTTCCTAAGGAAATTAAATATAGATTTCATTACTCATAAGCATGTAAAAGAAATTAAGCATGGTTACCAATGCGATATATTAATTCCTTCCTTGAATTTAATAATAGAATGTGACGGCGATTATTGGCATAAATATCCCATTGGAAGAGATATAGACCATATAAGAACAAAGGAATTAAATGAAGTAGGATATAATGTATTAAGATTATGGGAAAGAGAGATTAGAACTATGAAACTTAACGGATTTAAGGACAAGTTAAAAATTTTTCTAAGTTAAAACTCTATAAAATCTTAAAAAACTTATCTAATAGGTGTCGTTAAGTTTACAGCTCACGTTTATGGCATTATTATGTCTGAAGAATTAAGAGCAATAAAAAAATGGCTGCAGTTAGCAAGATACATTCAAAAAAATAGGGTTTCACAATCCCTAGCGCATAGTTTCGTGCGTCTTGCACAAAATTCAAAATATAATTTAGTTGAAGAAAGATTTGAATTTTTGACTAGTCATCCCCAAATAACAGAACTGAGAATGAAAAATTTTGAAAGTTGCATGGGCCTCTCTTTTGAGCGCGCGCATCGCAGATATGAATACGAAGTTAAATATTATTGGTGGCCAAGAGTCGAAATGGGCATAGGTTTTGATGAAGCAGTCGTTAAATTAAAGGTGAAAAAAGGAAGGGAGATACATGAGGGCTATATTTCCTAATTAAAAAAGAAATTAATTATGATTTCTTAACTTTGGCATTAAATTTAACTTCTCCGTAATCTCTTTCTACAATTCTCTTAGCCTCTGGATTCATAATAAAAAACCCTGCTAAAGTGAGAGCCGCGAAATCTGAGGAAAGAGCAAGCAAGTCTTCCATAGGCTGCCGATAATGGTCAAACGTTGGACTTAGCTCAAGAACTCTACTATATAAGTGTGCAAAGTGATTATTCTCAGTCTCTTCTAGTATTTTTTCAGGCATTTGAACACCAAGATAAGAAAGTAGTCCCTCTTTGCAAACTGCGTTTGCAGCAGCAAATGTAAGTGTTCTAGGGTTCATCCTATTTCCGTAAAAAGAATAACTTGTTCCCTTTTCATCTGTAAAAGGAATCATTTCATGATTCCCAATTTTATCCCATTCATTGGGCAAGTTAAGTACTGTTCGAGGTTCATGAGATAATAAATAATGCATAGAATTCCAAGCTCCAGGTGTCGAAAAGTTGTACATCATATCCGTTTCATTTCTTACTCTTTTCATTGCTTTGCCAAAGTCTGTTTTGGCACCTATATCTCCTAAATTATCAATAAAATGTCCTGGAAATGTTTTTACTGTTTGAATATTTCCTCTCTGCAGATCGCTAATTTCTAATTCAAATTTTATAGGTTTTTCCATAAAGTTATCTTAAAATAATGTGTATTTAAATCTTTGTATTTTGTTACTACTATGTAGATTCATAAAATTTTGAAAAATTACAAATTATAATCTTTTTATGTATTTTAAATTGAAAATAAAAAATGGAGTTAACATTATAAGATTTTTATGAAACACTTCATTAATGTAAATTTTTTTAATTGTTTATAGATTATTATTACAAAATACTATTTCTCTGAAAAATAAATTATTAATTATTTATTTTTAGCAGAGCTATTTATTAATGCATAATGTGCTAATAGTCTATCATAAACATATTCTATTTGTTTTTTCATGCCTTTTAATGTATAAACTTTATCATCATCTGTTGATTCATCTCCATATATTCCTAGTCTTTCCCTCAAAAGTTTTATTTCATCATCATTTCTTCTAAGTGAAGAACAGCTAACTTCTCTAAGACATTCTTTATTCAACTCGTCTAATCTTTGCTCATAAGCTTCAAAAGAGTTTATCTTTCTACATTCTTCAAATCCATCAATACTTCCTTCATAAAAAAAGTACATCAATCTAGATGTCTGCTTTCCGAGTAAGTCTCTGCACTCTCTTATTCCATTTTCAATAATTCTATCTCTATGTTTCAATTCTGGTACAGCTAATTTAATCTCTAATTTTTTCATTGACTTACTAAAGCAAATTTATTCTTTAAATTTCAACAAAATAATCATTTAAAAGGTTTATGTCCTTAAAAGAATTTATTTTTTCTCTTTATGTGTTAATAAAATTATTCCAGCAATTAAAAAAGAAAATCCAATGATTAAATCGTGAATTATAATTTTATCTTCAAGGTTGTTAATTAAAAAATATGTGTTACATTCATTTGTGTTTAATGGAACAGAATCACCATAACAATAAAAAAATCTCCCATAAGGAAAATCTTCTTCAGTTTTACCAAAATTCTTTATAAAATAAATAATAAATATTATTCCAACAATTATTAACAAGATTCCTATTTTCTTATTGAGTTTCATCTTACTTCTTCTTAGCAGGAGCTTTCTTAGCTTCAGTTGCAGGTGCAGCGACCTTCTTATCTCCGCCAGCAGCAGGTGCAGCAGCTTTCTTATCGCCTTCTTTAGCAGGAGTTGCGCCAGCAGCAGGTGCAGCAGCGGTAGGTGCAGCAGCAGCCTCAGCAGCTTTAGCAGCTTCCTCAGCAGCTTTTGCTTCCTCAGCAGCTTTCTTAGCTTTCTCTTGTCTAGATACTACTTCAGCAAAATATTTCTTTAACTTATCTTTCTTTTCAGGACTAGGCGTTGTAATTTCTTTTGCAATCTCATTATCATAATTTCCTTTAACAATATCTTTTTCAATTTCTTTTGCTTCTTTGCTATCTATTAATACACCCATAGAAACACATGTACCAACAACTAATCTTACTGCTCCTCTTAAATCTTTAGCAAGTAATCCTGAATGTTTTGCTTTCGCAATACCTACAACAGTTTCAAATGCTAAATTACCTACTTTATTTGTCAAAGCAGATCCCGATCCTTTTTCTGTGCCAATTTCTTTCTTTATTAGTTCAGCAACAGGAGGTGAAAACACATTAATTTTATAATTTTTTGTTTTCGGATCAACATCAATCTCAACAGGTACTTTCATACCTTTGTATCCCTGAGTAGAAGTATTGACATCTGCAATAACTTTGCCTAAGTTTACTCCCATCGGTCCAAGTTGCTGTGCTACGGCTGGACCTGGAGCCATCGCTCCTCCATCAACAATTAACTTTATTTTTACCATTTTTTCCTATAGATTATTTTTATCAATTGACTCATTAAAAACCTTTCTATTGACTATTACATGTCTAACAGAGCGCTTGTTTATGTTTATAGCATAATCAGAATAGATATTCATACATTTCATTTATTCATCTCCAAAACCTAAATCACCAAAATCGTCTTCTTTCTTTTTATCGCTCTTCTCAGTTTCTTCTTTCTCTTTATCTTCACGTCTAATGACTTTAACATTATCCATCTTTACAGTAACAGGTATAGGTACACTAGCACCTAGCAATGAAACTACTACTTCTCCTTTAGTTTTATCAACTCTTGTAACCTTAGCTTGCTCTCCCTTAAATGTCTGGCCCATAATTTCAACAATATCTCCTATCTCAATATTCATTTCTTCAACTTTAGGCTCAACCATATTCTGAATATCTTTATATTCAACAGTCTTTCCAATAATTCCTTTTACATAAGGTAGATTAAATGCAGCTTCTTCAGCACTATCTTTATCGGCTGCTTCTAAAATAACATATCCTTTAAGTCCATGAGGTTTTATTGCAGAATATACGGCTAAAGATTTCTTAGTGGTTCTCTCGCAAATCATTTCAATTGCTTTCTCTTCCTTATTCGTTGTGACTTTTATGATAAATATCATCTTGTTTAAGCTCCGCTACCCCTCAAAATCTAAGAAGTAGACAATAATTAATAAAATTTTACCTTTTTAAATCTGTCGATTTGTAAATTAAAATGTAAGTAGGAGGGAAATCATAGTTAATTCACATTAAAAGTCAACAGAAAGTTTTTTAAATATGTAGTTTAATGCTAAAACATGGCGTGGAGATTTGGAGAATCAAAATGGGTAAGAGAAGGGACTTTAGATAATACTATTAGCGGAAAAATAACTGGCGAGATTAGATTTGCAAGCATAGGGAATGTAAAATTCGATTTAGTAGGAAACATGCAGGGAAAATTTGCTGGAAGAAAAGTAGAGTTTAGTAACCCAGATTATTATCCAAGATATCTCAACGGTGAGAGTGCAAGAAGCTACATGAGAAGTTTTGGAAAGCTACAATCAGGTAAATCAGGAGATATTTATTGTAATGGAGATGGTGGTCTCTATATTGAGTGGTTTTCTGAAAAAAACAGCAGATGTGTTATTGAAATGGCTGGTAAAGATCCTATAACTAATAAGAAAAGTTATTTAATAGAACCAAAAAAGAAAAAAACAAGTAGTAAAAAATAAAAATTTTCTCAATTAATATATTGCTTCTCAAATTTTTTTGAGGCATTATAAAGTATCACGAGTTCAAAAATATGTGCGGCAATAGCAACTGCAAATCCAATCATGATAAAATAAGTGAGTCCAGCGATAATATTTAATACTCCTGCAGTTTTCGCATATTCTAACTTGTCTTTTAATTTTAATAAACCAATTCCAAATAATAAAGACCAAAGCCCAAATATCAGCATTATCAAAATATAAATAATTACAATGATGATTGTAAATTTCTTCAGTCCAATGGTTAAAAATTCTTCTAAATTTTCAACATCTAAACTTGATATAACAATCTTTGTAGTAAAATTCTCCTGTGCACTCACATTTTTAACTAAACTTGTGAATCCCATTATTAATCCAAATATAAGATACAAAATAAAAAATATAATTCCAATATAAGACATCACAACAAGCAGATTTGACTTATATTTTTTTCCTAAAATTCTAAAACCATTTAAAAATAAAATTGAAGATATTCCTCCAATCATTAGCCCTATAAAAGTGAAAGACCACTTCAATTCTGAATAGGGTAGAAAGATCAATATTGGGGAGTATATCAAATAAACAAATAAAACAATAATTCCCGACCAAAAGGAAGTAATCAAAGTCTTTTTCATATATCTCCAAATTATCTTAGAAATATAAAGGTTTCTTTATTTTAATAAGGATTAAATAGTCTTTTATATTAAATATATCATGGTCCTAAGAGCCTCAGATCTAGGGATGCTTAATGATTTAAGTTTAGATCATAGAGATGTTTTAGAAGTAAAAATTTCAGCAATTCAGGCTATTTTCACTAATTCTGAATCAGAGTTATCTTATTTAAAACAAAGAATTTTATGTTTTACAAATAATAATATAAGTTCGATATTTATTGGAGATGGTTGTATTTTTTATTTAAAAAAAAATAGTCCTCCAAATGAATTAGGAACACTCTTGGAATTAAGCGAGTTTAGTTTATTAAATAAATCTCCCTATAGGCATTCGGTAGATTTCAGTCAGCCTTATCAAGTTTGTTAAGATACTCTTTAATTCTCTCAATAGTTTGAGGAATAAAGAAATTTTCAATCTTTGTTCTGAATATCTCGGATAATGGTTCAAATTCAGACATACGGTATTTATTTTCTTTTTTATCAGTTATCATTACATCTCTTAACCTTTTTAATTGTCTTCGTATGTTGCTTTCTGCTAATCCTTTCTTTTCAAGCGAATTCTTAACTCTCATTTCCTGAACAATATCTCGTATTTCAAATGAGCTCAGCCACTGTTTATTTCTTCTAGCTTCCTCTAAGGTTAAAAGTATATCTACCATAATGTCTCTGGAATCTCCTGGCTGTAATAATCCCAGGCTCAAACAAACTTTTCTTACAAGCTCTCTTTTAGAAGAATCATAAGGCCTCTCATATTTTCTTAAAATAATCTCTCCAAGAGGCAAATCTTTAACCATATTATCTAAAATTTTCCTCTATTTTTTTAATTTTATTCTGTATTTCATTTATCTTATCGATCTTTGCTGTAGGAAAAATACCATGGTATCCGCAATCTTTGCATTTTAATATTTCTGGATTAAGGTCGTATCTTAAATTATAAGGTATAGAATTTTCACTCCCGCATTTTGGACATAATTTTCCAACCTCAAGTTTCATAACAATATTAGAATAACAATTATTATAAATCTAATGTTTTTATTGATTAAATGGAATTAATTGCATATGTAGGAAAAGACAAAGAAAACTGGGGGCAGATTACTGCATTAATCAATAGATTCGAATGTGAAAAAGTTTGTCTTATAAAAGATTCTAACGCAGAAGATTTTCCAGTTAATGAAAAATGCACAATTACAGAAGTAGACTCAACATCTTCCTTATCAAATTTAAAAAATTCTATTCAAGAAATTTTAAAAAAAGAATTTGCAAATGATTTTGAAGTTGCATTATCTTTAGCTTCAGGCTCGGGAAAAGAGCATATGGCTTTAATTTCGGCCATTTTATCAGTCCCTTTAGGCCTTAGATTAGTTGCATACACGAAAGAAGGAGTTACATTTCTAAGTTGATTATTTCTTCTCAGCATTAACAATTAAAGAAGATGAACTCTATATCTTATTTCCTAGACAGTCGTAATATCAATTCTTAATTCTCTGCATATTATTCCTTCGAGAATTTCATTGCTAAATCTATCGCTGCCCTTAGCAAATATATTGGGTCTAATACTCTCTATAGATTTGTTCACCGTCCCATCCACATCAATACTCGGAAATACTTCATCTACAAATTTTAAAGATTTTACAATTTCCAATCTTTCCTTAAAAGGCATAAATTCTTTTCCTTTCTTAAGTATAGTTTGTTTATCATTGTTTACAATAACAATTAGTTTATCTCCAAGTTCCTTAGCTTTCTTTAAATATTCAATATGGCCTAAATGAAGAGAGTCAAAGTAACCACTTGCAGTAACAATGATCTCTTTTTTCATACTCTTAAAAAATACTTTACATTTATAATTATTTGTAGTATTTAATAAAAAAATTCAATTTAAAAGAAAGTATAACCCCATCTAAGCATCAATAATACTAAACTCAGAAGTATTATCCAAGTCATGAAACTAAATGCTTTCTTTGCAAATTTCTCACTTCGTGTAATGCCCCATATCGTCAAATAAAAGAACTTTCCGCCATCTAGTATTCCTAAAGGAAGCATATTAAATAATGCAACAAGCAAGTTAACAGTTATTATCCACCATAATAAATAGTAAATAAACCATCCAACTACTCCTATCTTTGACTCATAAAATACTGCTTGATTTTTTATCTTTGCAAAAGTTTTTGCATAGAATATTCCTATGAGTCCTTTTTCCTGAACTGGATAGTATCCAATACCTAGAATAGTTCTTCCATCTTTTTCCTGTAATTTTATATTGTAAATTTTTTCTTCCATTACATTAGAATCTCTATCATCTCTTAGTATTATTGTTTTTATTTTTACTTCATCATCTGGCTTATATGATTGAATAATTTTGCTTAATTCGTCCTGGCTCTTTACTTTTTTGCCGTCAATTTCTACTATTGCTCCCTTAAGCTGAGCTCTAAAAGCAGGAGTGTCCTCAAATACTCTAAACTGTTCAACATTATTTTCTTGCGCTTTCTTTAGTCCTTCATCATATGCATAAAAGTATTTATCTCCTAGTTTTATCTTAGTAAAACCTTCAATCTGACTCCCTGGAATAATCTCTGCGCTCTTTAAGTTTACATCGGCTAAAGGATAAGTATTAAATTTAACACCTGCAGGCACAAAAAAAGCACTGAAAAACAACCAAAATATTAATCCAAATAAAATACTCATTATTATATTTGCAAATGTTCCAGCAGCTAAAATTCCAAGTTGGTTTTTTTTGCTTCCTTTTTCCATTTGTTTTTCATCAGGTTCAACAAAAGCGCCTAAGATTGGTCCAAGAAATGCAAATCCAGTTGAGTGTATTTTATATCCGTGTAATCTTGCAAATATTCCATGAGAAAACTCATGAGCTACCGCGACAATTCCTATTACAATTATAAAATAAGTGAAGTACAAATCAGGCAAGAAAGACTGTAATCCAAATAATTTTGGAGCATAAGGGATTAAAGGTACAATGGGTGGAGCTTTAATTAAATTAGCTATTGGCGTCGTCATATACAAATAAACTGACTTTCCATAATACCAAACAACAGTAGCCATCAAAAAATAACCGCATGCAATAACAACATACTCTAATGGCCTTAATACTTTTTCGAATTTCTTAGAAAAAGTATCTATAAATCTAACTCCAAGTTGAGTTTTATACAAATACATTATGCCCTGTCTTGTTAAATTCTTCTTTCTTGTAGACAAGAACACAATAACCAAAATTACAAATAACAATAGCAAACCATAATCTATATATTCATAAGTACTTACGCTCATTTTTTAATTCTGAAATTTATTTTTTCTTAATAGGTCTAAACGTTCTTCCTTTGCATCTTGGACATCTAATTTTGCCAGCAATTATTCTTACAGGTTGAGACCTAATCTTCTTACTACAAATCTTGCATATATAAACATTCTCAAACATTCTTTTTTGTGCTACAGGTATTTTTGTTGCCATTTTTACTCAAACTCTCCTTCATATCTTTGTCCTCTTAACCCTTGAGAATTTCTAATGGCTCTTAGTACACTTCTATTATGGTATTGAGGTTCATAATTATCATCATCATTTAATTGTGCCATCACATCCTGTCCAAATTCCTCTAAGGAAGAAACTTCATAGACTCTCTTCTCACTATTATTACACCCATCTAAAAAATCATATTCCATTTTAATTAGTTACCCTCATTAACATTTTCTTCTCTTCAATAATCCACATTTCCCCATATTTTTCAGCAACTATCTCGTTTCTTATATTTTCATGGAATGGAATATCGATAGTTTCATAGCTTTCTAAATCCATAACTGTAACAACATCTCCAGACATACTTAAAATTTGAACTCTTTTCTTATCCATATTTGGAACATCAAACCTTTCGCTTCCAGGAACTGCAACGATTTTTTTCTTATCTACAAATATTCCGACCGCTTCAATCCTGCATTTACTGGCGCCATGTTTACCTGTTTTACTTATATCATTAGACCTAACTGTATAAGGTTCACCGTCTATTAAAATAGTAGTTCCAGTTTTGCATTGCGTACCATCTATAAATCTTAAAACCATATATTTTCTTGACAAGAAACGTTTATAAATCTTTAGTCTATCCTTGTTGCATGACAAATCAATCACGAACTAAAAAAAATGACTTTATAGAATTAAAATATACTGGATATGCTAACGATGAAATATTTGATTCTAATATCGAAGAAGATCTTAGAAAATTAAATCCAAAAGCAAAAGCAGAAAAATTTATAATAATTGTAGGTCAGGAAATGGTAATTAAAGGGTTAGATAAAGAACTAGAAAATAAAGAATTAGAGAAAGAATACTCTGTTGAAATAAAATCAAAAGAAGCTTTTGGCGCAAGAAACAGAGATTTAATTAGAACTATTCCTCTCAAAGCATTTACTCAGCAAAAAATGAATCCTAGGGCAGGAATGGTTTTAGCAATGGACAATAATATTGTAAAAATAATTGCAGTTTCAGGAGCTAGAGTAATCGTAGATTTTAATAATCCATTAGCTGGTAAAGATTTAAAATATAGCTTCAAAATTATTAGAAATGTAGAAGATTTGACTGAAAAGATAGAGGCCCTATTAAAATTCTATTTACGCATCATACCAGAGTTTGAGGTTAAAGATAAAATAATAATTAAAGCACAGAAAGAATATGAGTCTATAATAAAAATTTATAATGATAAATTTAAAGATCTTTTAGGCAAAGAGCTCTCTTTCGTTGAAAAAAAACAAGATATTGCAGAAAATGACAAACACTCTCATGATCATGCACACGATCATGTTCACGTAGGACATACTAATTAAAATATAAAAACTTAAATAAATGGCTTCTGTTGCTTCTTTATGTTTGAAAAATTTACCGATAGTGCAAGGAAAGTTTATTCATTAGCTAATCTTATTGCCCAGGATTTAAATCAAGAATTTATTTTACCTGAGCATCATTTGTATGGCCTAGTAAGAGAAGAAAAAGGAAGAGCAGCAAGAATTTTTGCAAAACAGGGTTTAGATCTGAAAGAAGTTATAATGGAATTACAAAAGAGAGTAAAAAAAGGACACGAGATAGTAATAATGGGGAGACTTCCACAAGCAATCCATTCTAAGAAAGTTATAGAAGAAGCTATAGAATACTCTAGAAAATTAAATGGTAATATTTATGTGGGCACAGAACATTTAGGTTATGCTCTTTTTTCTATTTATGGTGGAACAGCCAGAGAAATTCTTCAATCCTGCAATATTACCAAGGATAATTATGAAAGTGAATTAAAAATGATTTTAGAACAGGAAGAGACAATTTAAATAATTACATACAAATACTTATAAACAATATTTTCCTTCCTTTTTAATGGCCGAATTGAACATAAAAAAAGAGGGAGACACATCTACAAAGTCAATAGATGAAGAATTAGAATCCCTTATTCAAAAACATTCAGCAAGAGTAAAAGTTGTTGGTTGCGGCGGAGGCGGAGGCAACTCAGTTTCCAGAATGAGAGAAATAGGAATTAAAGGATGTGAGATCGTCGCTATCAATACAGACGCTCAAGATCTTCTTTATTCTGATGCAGACTCAAAAATATTAATAGGTAGAGAATTAACAAATGGTCTAGGTGCAGGAAGCAATCCTAAAATTGGAGAGCAAGCAGCTAGAGAGTCTGAATCTGAAATTAGAAAGAAGATTTCAGATTCCGATATGGTTTTTATTACTTGTGGTTTAGGCGGAGGAACAGGAACAGGTTCTTCTCCAGTCGTTGCAGAAATAGCCAAGAAACAAGGAGCTTTGACAATTGGTGTTGTGACTTTGCCTTTTACTGTAGAAGGTCAAAAAAGAATTGAAAATGCACAAAGCGGCCTGGAGAAATTAGCCGCAATTGTAGACACATTAATCGTTATTCCAAATGACAAACTTTTAGAAATTGCACCAGATCTTCCAATTCATACAGCATTTAAGGTAGCGGACGAAATTTTAACTAATTCAGTAAAAGGAATAACGGAGTTAATCACCAAATCTGGTTTGGTTAATTTAGATTTTGCAGATGTAAAAGCAGTTATGGCAAATGGAGGAGTTTCTCTAATTGGTATAGGGGAATCAGATTCAAAAGATAGGGCGAGAGAAGCAGTAGAACGTGCAATTAACAATCCCCTTTTAGACGTAGATATCTCCAATGCTACAGGAGCTTTGGTAAATATCATTGGAGGAAGCGACCTTTCATTAGATGAATATAATAAGATTATGAAAATAATCGGAGAAAAAATTTCTCCAGATGCAAAAATTATTTCCGGAGCGCAAATCTCAGCAGATATGGATAATTCAATTAAAGTATTATTAATTGTTACTGGAGTAAGAAGTTCACAAATTCTTGGATCAAATGATGTAGAGGATGCTTCATCTAGAAGTGCATTAGAAGAAGAATTGGGTCTAGATTTATTTGACAAATAGCTTTAAAAATCCCAAATATCTAACAAAACTATGGCATTCACAGAAAAATTAAAGTCATTTTTAATTCAGTCCAAAAGAGTATGGCAAATATTGAAAAAGCCTTCCATGATTGAATTTAAAACTGTAGCTAAAGTTTCTGCCATAGGAATTCTGGCTTTAGGAGCAATGGGCTTTATTATATCTGATGGATTAAAGATAATTTCTAATCTTTTTATTTAAATGCGCTTATTTAAGTACATAAAGTTATTTTTCATTTATTCCCTATAATATCTTGTGAAGCTTCCATAAAGCTGAACAGTATCAACTCAGTTTTGTGAAGCTTCGTTGGTAAAATTGTTATAAATTTTGAATTAACTTCAAAATTTATAGAAGATAAATGTAAAATCTACTTCATAAACCTAAGTAATTACGCTGAACAATCACATTTAAATAGAGTTTGATAGTTTCCTAACAGAATCTCTACATCTCTCTGATAAATCTTTACAACCTTCCTTTATTCTGTCCGGACCATAGCTTTTGTCATACCTTTCTGTTTTACCGTACCTAACTATAACTTTTTTCAAGTTGCCGTTTTTCTTCCTAATATATTCTATTCCAGTAGGATTATATAAAATATCTACGTTGCATTCATATTGATAACTGGTTATCCATTCAAATAATCTTGTACTAAATGGCCCTAATCCTTCTCTAACAATCTTGCCTTCTGCAAAAAATGCTAAATGCCCATTATTATTAAAATCAATCTTAATATGTTCTAGTGAGTTTTGATTTATCTTTAAGGAATCTCTTCTGTCTTTCTTTGTGCTTTTAATATCTTTTAATCTATACCACGGAATAGCTCCAAAAAATTCAAGCATTCTGTTTGCTAAAGGAATATTTCGTAATTCATATGGCGCCATTAAATAAGTTGGGTATAATAATTTTGATCTTAATAATGGTATTGTAATAAAGAAAGGATCAAACATATGCTGATGTCTTGGAGTTAAAACAATTGGACCATCCTTAGAAACATTTTCTTCCCCATCTGCTTCTAGTCCAACAAATTTATCAATAATATCATCAATATAAGGCCCAAAATGTTTTACAATTTTTCTTTGTATGCCTTTCTTAAAGCTCCAATTACTTTCAACACTGACCATCGTGACAATAAATAAACTTGCTATATAAATAAAGCGATATTCAAAAAGCTTAAAAGACTACATTTCTTGTGTTTTTCATGGGGTTGTATTATAGCCTGGTTCAGTATTCGAGGTTTGGGACCTTGAGACCCCGGTTCAAATCCGGGCAACCCCATTTATCTTATAAGACAAAACATTTATAAATAAATTATACATTGTATAACTATGGTAGTTATAGAGACAAAAGTAAAAAAATGGGGAAATTCTTTTGGGATAATTATTCCTAGTGAAACTATCGAAATGAGAAAAATCAAAGAGAATGATCATGTTAAAATATTAATAATGAATGATTCTAGAGAAGTTCTTAAAAAGACTTTTGGTTTATTAAAAGGCAAAATAACTAAACCAACTCAGCAAATAAAAGATGAGCTCAGAAGAGATTTATACTGAAGAAGCAATCTTCTTTTTTGATAGTTATGCATTTTTTGAGATATTAAAGGCTAATAAAAATTATAATAAATATAAAGTTGTTCAAATTGTAACTACAAAACTCAATCTTTTTGAATTATATTTTGGTGTTTTAAGAGAAAAAGGAGAAAAAGAAGCAAAAGAAACATTGGATTTTTATTATCCTTATATTATTGAATTTGATTCTTCAATAATTGAAGAAGCAGCAAAGCTCAAAGATAAATTAAACAAACGGAACGTATCTATGACTGATTGTATAGGTTATTGTACTGCAATAAGTTTAGGAATAAAATTCTTAACTGGCGATAAAGAGTTTGAGAATCTTGATAATGTTGAGTTCGTAAAATAGATTTATAAAACATGTTCAATTGCAATAGTAAAGAATGGTAAAAATGAAAAAAGAGATAACGAAAAAAAAAGCCGCAAAAATAAGGAACTACCTATTATTAATCATTGGAATCTATTTATTTGCCGACGGATTACTCAGCATATTAATAGCTACTCCAGCTTCATGTTATTCAGCCTGTCTGAATAATTCTCTTCCTGGACAGGCAGGAAGAATATTAAGAGCATTAATTGGAGTATTTCTTATCTACGAATCCTTCCAAAGAAAAAGGTTTACTTAGGAATCTCCCCTCGAACTTGAATTCCAAAAAAAGATCCATCAAAATCATAATTTCCTCTTTTGCTTTCGTTATCGGTAAAATTATATCCTCCAGAGACTTTCAGTTTAACATGCTTGGATAAAGGAATTACTTTACCCACGCCCAAATTCATCCCCCATTCTACAATTTCATCATTTAATTTTACTCTTGTTTTATTCATTCTCCCCTCTAGCTCTATTTCTGCTTTTAATAATTCTAGTCCAATATCTAAAGTTGTAGATTCGTTTAGATGATAGCTTATTCCGCATTCGCCTCCCAAGGCATTTCCACTCACTTCTCCATCAATAACATTCGGAGATAAATCTAATGTTCCGCTCCCACCTTTTACCTTTAAATAAAAATCATTTTTCTCATTTAATGGATAATTAACTTGTACATTTCCTAAATAAAAGATTTTTTTATCTTTAAAAACTGAATATTTTCCTTCCACATGCCGAAATTCCATTCCAGTATCAATACTACTAGGTTTTAGATCTCCGAAAGAACATCCTCCAATAAGTGATACTAGCCCAGTAAGTAATATATTTTTCAGTCTTTTATTTTTCATATAATAAAACCCAATGTCAACTTTTTAAATGTTACTATTAAGTAATAACAAAACAGAAAGATTTAAATATTCTAATTTTATCCATCTCTTATGCAAGATCATGATTTAGTCAGAAGAAGTCAAAGTAATTTGGGATCAATTTTTGGAAAATTAGGAATAGCTGCACTTGTTGGGGCAGCCGCATTAGGTATTTATTATCTTACTGGAAAAAAAGAACCCCATAATCATGTTGTTTCTGGTGTTGTTACAAGAGAAAATGAGTTATATGGAAATCTTCTCTTAGGTTATGCAACGGATAGAAGCGGAGTAAGAGGAACTGTTGAAAAGAATGTATTTGGATTTGTTAGACCGGGGCCACCAATGAGATTATATGAGGTAATTCCAACTAAGTTAGAATATGATACAACAGAATGGCATAAAACAACTCATCATTGCGAAGAATTTTCACCAGATAATGCCACTTTAAAACAATTGGAAGAAACATACGGAAAAGATTATCCAAAAGGAATTTACATTCAAACCGAAGGCAATATGGCAGACGTTGGGGATATGTTTACTGCACCATTATCTAATCTTGGAAGACCCAGCAAAGCATTTTTATTAAGGGGCATAAGATATACAATTGAGGACAACGGAGAAGAAAAAACTCATCTTGTGAACTTTGTTTTAAAAAATCCAAGTTTCATCAAATTCGAAAAACCGTCTAATTCCGAATAATTTAAAAACCCCTTTTATCACATTCTTTTATACAATGGGAAGTAAAACAAAGAAAATTAAAGCAGCAGGAAAATTCAGAACTGGCGGAGGAGTCAGTGTCAGAAGTAAATACAATGCTGTAGAAGCTTTACAAAGAGCTTATCAACCTTCTCCATTCCATCCAACAGGAAGAGCAAGAAGACTAGCTTCAGGAATTTGGAAATGTGAAAAAACAGGAAAAGTATTTGCAGGCCATGCGTATCATCTAGTTGTAAAGAAATAATCTCAAATTCTAAAAAGATAATTATAAATAAATAAAATGTTTTATTTTAAAATGATAAAAAACCAAGTTTTAACAAAAAAAGATTCAAATTTAAAAGATTGTTTGGGAACAATTAAAAAAGATGAAGAATGGAAAGAAATCAAGAAAGATTTAAAGAAAGGTTGGAAGAAACGGAATAATAGATATAATAGCTAATGTATCTAAGAAGTAGTAACACATACAAACCTTTATATACTCTTTTTAGCTCCGCATTTTATGAAAAAGGGAAGTTTATTGGACAAAGTCTTAACTTGGGGAATAAGAATTTCTCCACTTGTAGTTATAAACCAAGCAGTATATCCAGAAGTTCTAAATAACTGGGCCCAGTCATGGGAGACAAACGGAATATCAAAAATAAATACAAATAATGTAGAAATTCCAGATTTATCAAATTTAACTTATGATGCAAGAGCATTACTAGATCTAGCAAACTTTTTAGTTCACCAGAATGAAGCAGAAGGGGCAGTTTGCAGAGATTATGTTAAATCAACTTTAGAAGTATACCGAAAATTAGTAGAAAAGACAGGAAAACCTAACCTTGCATACTGTGTAAGGTCTGCATACGACACAAATCCTAAAGGAGGACATAACTTTATTGAAATCTTAGAAGGAAGAGATCAATGGGTAAAATACGAATCAATGCATAAAACACCAATTCTCACTCCAGATAATGTAAAAGATTATTCAGACTTAACTCAAGACCAAAGAACTTTATTAAACGGAGATCCAAATAGAACTGCCCATGTAGTCTGCCAGTCTGGTTCAAACTGCCACCCAACCCTAGACGCTTATCTTTCACCAGGAGGAAATTTGGCTCTTTTAGCAAAAGCCTTTTTTAAATAATTAACATGACTAATCTTTTTACAATAAAAGAACTAAAAGAAAAAGGAGCAAAAAGAGTAGTATTAGAATATATTACAGAACAGGATCCATCAATACCAATTCCTAGAACAGTTGATTTAGAAGATAGAGAAGGAATTATAGTCCGAAGCGATCATTGGAGGGAATTTGATTCATTTTATGGAATTTTTGAAAGTGTTCCACTTCACAAAACCTATGAATCTGGCAGATTAGACAATATTTATGAGTCACTTGTTCCAGATCTAAATACCGCAAAAAGAATTATGATGTTGCAAAAAATATCCGGAGATGATAAAGTTCAATGGGAAATGAAAGAAAGAAAAAAATTATTTAAGTATTATTGTAAAGTTAGGGGTTTAAATCCTCAAGAGGTTTTAGATGAGCTAAAACTGTTCCCTCAAGAATATATGCGTTCAGAAAAAAAAGGAACTATTTTTCAGCATCCGAATGTCCCAGATAGATTTTTTATTTTTATGTCATCAGAAGGCCACAGAACTTCAGAAGCATTAGTTTTTGATTTCGATAAAAAGGTAAATCCCTATAAAGCATATAGAATTACTGAAGAAATTGATCCTTCTCTTTTATCAGAAATAAACTTAAAAAAAACCCAAGAAATTGTGGAGTTATATAATAAAATAACTTCAATGGATAAATTAAAAGATGGTTTTAGTTGGATGATGGAGTTTACTTTAGAACCAACTTATGTTTTACAATTACGTAGGTTTAGAAAATTTGAAGACGGGTCAAATATTGAATGTTCCTGGAAAAACGAAGAGAATGTTTTCAAGACAGGATTATCTTTGGGTATAACAAATTCTCACGGATTGACTTTACCATTTATTGCTAACCGATATGGATGGCATTTTCCCTATGGTTATGATGATAATTTTACAAGACCTGTTCATAATTTAAATAAAAAAAGTGCAGATGGTTTTGCAGTTAGCGACTCTTACAGTCATTATTTAACAACATTCTATCCAAATTTAAAAGCAGTTATGGGAATAGATCCTCAAAAAATGGCAAACCATGGTAATTTAGAAAACTTAAGTACGGTACCTCTTTTTCTATTTCAAATGAAGCGCGAACTTAAAAAAGCTTTTCCTGATTTTGATAAAAAATTTAATGATGCTAATTCGGTAATGAAAGTCTTCTCAAATGGAAGAGAAGGTTTAGTTAAAATATTGGAGAACCATTAACATGACAAATAGAAAAGTTTTAAAAAAAATTCCAAAGTTTACTAAAGATGGCCAAACTTTTAGAGATAGAATAAGATTAAAAGATAGAACCATTTTAGTGAATGTTTTTGATGATATTCCCAAAGTTTTAGAAGTTCCTTCATATGGTGTTCTCACATTAGATCCTTTAAAATGCTCAACTTACATTCGGATGGCAGCACTTGAAATTTTTGGTTTACATTATTCATATTCTGATTCCTGGAATAGAAAATACAATGATGAATTAATTTATGAAGTAGGATTTTCGTCCTTGGAGGAATTAGCAGAAAAGAAGATTCTAAAACCAGGAATGATTCTTGGCCTCTACAATCCAGAATCAAAATACAGAGGATATATTGATAAGCTTGGCCAGCCAAATAAATATACTCATGTTGCATTATATCTTGGTCTAAATGATATTCATAAACCTATTTTTGTAGACCAATTCATAGCTAACACTTTAATAAGAGATGAAAAAGCGTATAGAAAAGCAAAGTTAATTCCTATAGACATTATTGGTGAAAAGAAAACAGGAGAAGTTAAATAAAATGTCAAAAAGAAAAGATGAAAATTCAGTTACTCAATGTTTAACAATGCCTCAAAATTTAAACTTTCCCTCATATCAAACAACTTTACCAGTAATTGTTCATCATGGTAAGAAAAGAAGAGTATTAAATATTCCAGTATATAGTATATCGGCAGTTGATATAAGGCAATGCTCTAAATATGTTAGAATGGCTGCCTTAGATTTATTTGGAAAAACATATACTCATTCACACGCATGGAATAGGCGTTATAAGGATATTTTAGTCCGTCCTATTATGAACTCTTCCCTAGAAGAACTATCTCGAAGAAAAATATTAGTTCCAGGTATGCTTGTAGGTTCTCATAATTCAGATAGTGCATTGTATAATCCATTAAGTGAGATGTTTAATTACAAAGACATTAAAGGATGCGATGCACTTTATTCTCATATTTCTCTTTATATTGGAAATAATAAAAATGGAGAACCTCTTTTCGCAGAACAATACATTACAGATATAAATGTCAGAACAGAAAAAGATATGCTAAAATTTGGTCTAATTCCAAAAGAAATTTTAGATTCCAATGAATCATTATTGAAAAAGAGGTCAAAATAAATTGGCAAGTCAATACGGTTCAAGCAGAAGAGAAATCTTAAAATACGTAGCTGCAGCAGCGGCATCATTCTATTTTCCAAGAATAGTTACTGCAGCTCCAAAACCAAAAAAAATTCCAACCATATCCCACGTTTATGATTCAATAATAGATAATACTTTAAATTATTTCCAGCATAGACACGGAGTAAGTCCCAAAAGAAATTTAATTAAAGCAATGATTGGAGTAGAAACAGTTAGTACGCAGGATGCTTTCAGATGCGACCCTATGCAGATAGCTAATCAGGGAGATTACGCTTTAGATGTTTTAGTAAGCCGTGGAGAAAATACAACTCTAATCGGAGATTTCTCAAGATTAAAAGGAAAAACAAAAACACCATGGAGAAATAAAAATTGGGATTATTCTTCGAGCAATATGGATGCCCAGGCTAGTATTTTTGGAGGAATTGGATGGTTGTATCATAAGGCTGCAGTATATTCTACCAGATTAAAAGAAGAAGAAGGGGTAAATAATTACACAATAAAGAAAGGAGATACTTATGAAAAAATAGCACCAAGTCTTGGCACCACACCAGAATCCATAAGAAAGAATAATCCTAAAGTAAATCCCAGAAAATTAAAAATAGGGCAAATTATAAAATTTAGAAAAGCTAGAGAAGTAGCAGTTATAACTGGATGGAGAAGTTGGGATAATGCAGTGCGTGATTACAACGGGGGAGGAAATCCCAGGTATCTTCAAGAAGTATTAGAATCTAAAAGAGAAATTGAAAAATAAAATGGTGAGAAAAATAGGAAAATGGATTGTAGACGGAGTAAATCGAGAAACACCTTTAAATGCAAAAAGGGGAACTCTAAGAGAAGCAGTTGAAAATCTTGTTGCATTAGGGATTAATAGAGAGGATAGGAGAAGATTCATAGAGAAGTATAATCTAAAGACTGTTAGCAATGAATTATTAGACTTTGGATCAAAATTTAACCATCCTAAAATATATAATTCAGAAAAGATCGCTTTGGATTTATTATACCTAATAGCAAGTACGAATAGAAATTTTCCTTATAGCGAAGATATGGTCGTAACCCTTGATGATGTACCTAAATTATATGATAAAATAGTTAAAGGTCCTGTAATAATTATATCTCTTTAAATCTTATACAAGAACTTATCAATATCCTTCTTTGCTTTCTCTCTCTTAGTTTGATGGTCTTTTAGGAAAGCATTAATCTTATCAATAGTTATTTTCTTTAGCTCTGAAGTAAGCATCTTTCCAGATTTATATTCTTCATAAATCTTGGCAAGTTTTTTATCGTCTTCCTCAAATAAGAACTTGAGATATTGGAAAGAAACATCAACATCAGGATTTCCGCCTAATTTTCTATGTTCTTCTAAAGTATCTCTCCCTCCGGAGAAAGCATATTTCTTTATTTTGTTTTCAACTTCTTTCTCACTATCTGTTAGAGCAATAAAAGAAGTATCATCCGAAGAAGACATCTTTCCGCCTTTCAGTCCAGGGGCAAATAAATTATAGGTTGAACTTACTTGTATAAAAGAAGGGTCTTTAATTCTCTGTGATAAATCTCTTGCTAATCGTATATGGGGATCCTGATCAATTCCAACAGGAACAACAACGGGGCATTTTCCTTCAAATGCATCAAGTTCTGCATGCAGAATATCCGATGCTTGCAATAATGCAGAAATCATTTTTCCAGGACTTATTTCTCCATATACTGCTTTAAATTCATTGAAAGTTGCATGCCTTGCCAATAAATTCTGTAATTGATAATAGGCATTAGATTTATCACCATCTTGGCTTCTAGAACTCTGAAAATAAATTTCACAGTCTTTCGGTTTCAAACCAAGGGCAATATAATTAATGATATAATCTTCAACTGCTTTTTTACGGCTTTCCTCTAGACTTTGTCCCCTTGCGTTATAGGCTTCAATATCTGCAACAGCAATGTATACTTTAGCTCCGATTAATTGGTAAAATACCATTTGTCTTGCAATCATCATATGACCTATATGAAATTTTCCCGTAGGCATAAGACCAGTAAGCATAACAAATTTTTTCTTTTTTTCATAACTTTCCACTATTTTTTCAAAATCCCTTTGTGCAAAAACAATATTTCTCCTAAATAAAATATTATCATTAAATACTTTAGGCAATTTAGAAGGCATGGGTTTTATTCCAAACTCTTTTATCAACCTTTCATAATTGATCTCACCTTCTATTTCCCACGGGTTAAATGTGTTTTCTTTTTCCATTGTAGTAAACCGACATTATTGTTTATAAATCTTAAGTAGATGTTTAAATAATCTAACATCTTTCTTTAAGAAAATGGAAAAGAAATATTTTATTCCAGCATTAATCATCTTAATTTTAGCACTCTCTTTATTTATCAAGTTCATTTTTATGTTCAACATCAGTCTGAATGAATCATCAATTAATAAAACTACAGAGAACAATACATTTTTTTCAAATGATGATTGTCACATTAATGAAGATTGTCAATTGGGATTTCATTGCAATAATAATAAATGCTTGAATAATAAATTAATAGAGGAAAAACAAAATTGTTCAGAGATTATTGATATGATTGAATATCAAACACACTGCGTGCAAAACTGTGTTAATTGTATAAGCGGAAAATATTCATGCTGGTCAGGGGCATTTTTAAATTCAACAACCATATATAAATGTCTGGAGTGTAATATAGATGAAGACTGTAAAACTGGATTTCAATGTGAAAATTACAGTTGTATTAGCTTAGAAAAGAGTTGTGTAGAACTTGGAGGAAATATTTGCAATTATGATGAATATGGCCAAATATACTGTAAAAAAGGAGATTTATTCAGAACTAATGATTCAGACAATTGCTGTTTAGGAGAATGCAATTAGCAACAAATTTAAATACATTGCAAAATATAAAAACACATGAAAAAAGAGATTATTTTAACATTTTTTGCAACTCTTATTATATTTTTATCTCTCTCTTTAATTTCAGCAGAATTAATAATCTCCCAACCAAAATCAGCATATAATTTTGGAGACACTTTTGATGTGGCTATTAAAATAATTCCCCAAAAAGACACTGCAAGTTTCTTCACAGCAGCTTTAGTCTGCCCAGAAAATAACATTGAATTATATCGAAGTCCAATAAAATTAAATGTAGGTGAAGAAAAAGAAATTCCTATTTCAATAGAATTAGACAAAAGAATTGTTACTCAAGGCGGAAAATGTAAAATCCAGTCTTCTTTTGATGAGGAATCTATAGAGAGTCAGTCTTTTGATATTTTAAGTGAAATAGATTTAACTATAAACCTAGATAATTTTCCATATCCTCCAGGTCAGGAAATCAAAGTTTCTGGTTCTGCTACAAAAGTTAATTCTGTTCCACTAAACGGTTTTGTAGAAATGTCTATTCCAAATTTAGGAATAACTATTCTTAGACCAGTAATAGAAGGAGCATTCGTATTTAATTTTACAACTCCTTCTAGTACTAAATCCCAATCTTATAATGTAAACGTTAAAGTATACGAAAAAGATGAGTTTGGAGGAATTATCAATGAGGGTTCAACAACCACATCATTTAAAATTGTACAAAGTCCAACAGATCTGGATATTGCTCTAAGTTCTCCAACAATAAAACCAAATAATGCTTTCTTATTTACTCCAATAGTTTATGATCAGGCAGGAGATAAATTTGAATCAGATGTAGGCTACACAGTATTTAATCCACAAGGAACAATAATAAAAAAAGAAATAGTTAAATCAGGGAAAACAATTTCTCTGCCAATTGAATCTAATTTTCCATCGGGTAACTGGAAAATTGAAGCGTCGTCTCTAAGTCTAAAGAAATCTAAAGAATTTTTTGTAGAGGAATATAGAAATATTTCATTCACATTAATAAACAACACTTTAAATATAATTAATAACGGAAATGTTCCTTTTACAGGCCCAATAGAAATATCTATTGGAGGTATTAACGAAATAAAAGAGTTATCCCTTAATACAGGAGAGTCAAAAAAATTTAAGTTATTAGCTCCCGCAGGGACTTATGATATTAAAATTAATGATGGTTCCTCAGTTGCCCAACTCGGTTCAACATTCTTGACCGGAAAAGTTATTTCAGTGGGAGATGCAATTGACAATTCGAGTTCATCAAAATCAAATATGATCATTGTTATCTGGCTAATTGTTATTTTAATCATTGCAATTATTGCAGTATTTCTTTACAAAAAAATATCTAGAAAAACATTTGTCGGAAAGTCACCTTCATCAAATATAAATTCAAGTGTGGCTTCTTTACCTGTAAAATCTTCTATAGCACAATCCTCAAATGTAACAGATAAAGGAGATAAACAGGAATGTTCAATAGTTTCTGTAAAAATAAAGAACTCAGAGGCACTTAAACAATATCATGAGGCAGCGAGTGCAATAGAAAATTCATTATATAAAGCAAAAGAATTTGGCGGGAAAGTTTATTCCGAAGGAGATTATCGTCTTGTTGTGTTGTCTCCATTGCTAACTAAACAACAGGATAATACTGACAAAGCTATAAAAATAGCCAATATTATTGAAAAGAATTTGCAGGAATTTAATGCAAAGAAACTTAAAAAAATTGATTATGGAATAGGAATATCTCTAGGAAACTTAATTGTAGATAATAAAGATAATAAATTTAAGTTTGTCTCTGCAGATAATTCCATTGTCTCAGTTAAAAATATTTCTCAATTTGCAAATAATGGGATTTTAATATCGGAATCATTCCATAGAAAAACAATAGGGAAAGTCAAAGCAAACAAAATTTCAGATAAAAACCTATGGCAAATAGAAAGAGTTGTTGATAGATCCCAGCATGAAGATTTCATTAACAAATTTAAGCAAAGGCAAAAATCAGATAGGGGCTAATTAATTTTTTGTATTTACGAGTATAGTTGCGCTCGGGCAATAATCTTTTGGAATGAAAACCTATTTAAATCAATTATATCCATCTTAATAATGGAAGAATGCACGATTGACACTCTCAGAGAAGAAATTACAAAAACTAGTTCAAATTTAGACGCTGAAGTAAGAACTTACGAGGATTATGTCACTAGAGCATTGACAAGAACTTTGCTTGATCTTAACATTGAAGCCAGAGTAGTAAATAATGGTTCAACGCATTCATCAAGAGGAACATATGTAATGGATCCTAGAGGAGTGCATAATCCTTTTCCTCCTGATATAGATTTAAACGTAGTAGTCTATGGTGAGGAAGTTCCAGAAGGGTTAGAAGATTTATTATTCAAAAGAATTATGAAAGGAAGCTCAGTTCATGTAGACGGAAATGACAACGGAAAAAAAATTATAGGGGTAAAAAGGGAAGGTAATTTTAATATTTCTACTGCTATTTATTCTGAAAAAACATACGGAGATAATAAAGAAATCTCCTATAATGATTTAATAGGAGAATTTGACGAAAAACAAAGACTTGAAGCAAGAACTCTTAAGGTAATCTTGCAGAGAAACGGCTGTTACGGTGGCTGGAACCGTGCAATAAAAGGTATTGCTGTTGATGAAATGGTGAGAAGTCATGGGAATGTAGAACAATGTTTTTCTTTTCTCCAGAAAGCATTTGCGACAAAAGCAGTAAGAAAGCTTTATATTCCTACTACTGAAGAAAACCTCCTTGGAAATGTTTCACATTATGTTTGGGAAAGAATAAATGGCATAGCAAACCTTTATTCTCAAAAAGGAACTATAAAAGCAGACTCTTTTGAAACAGAAGATTGGAATCGGCTATATGAGGGAAAAGTAACTTCTGTTTTTTCTATAGGGTGCAGCCCGGCAAGTTGCGGTAGAGAGCCTTCTCCTATTGCAAGAGAAGTAAGAAGATATTTAAACAATATCACGGGTCTAGTAGGAATTGAAGGAGGGATTGATTTTCATATTATTCCTCATCAAGGGGAAAATTCAGAAAAAGGTAATCCTCATACTGTTATCTTTGTAGCGGTTGATCCCAAAGGCAAGTACTTCTCGCAGGACAAATTCTCTGCATTAATTCAATGGCATATGCAGGAGTATGCTCGTATATAATTTATTATCTTGAGTTCGCCATTTGCGAACTCAAATGTGTTTCACACACAGAGTATTTTT
>CAYHPN010000014.1:0-33721 GCA_964358765.1 Candidatus Woesearchaeota archaeon
ATTCAAACTTCTCTACAAAAATGTTTATTTTAGTTCATTTTTGCTAGAAAATTTGACAACTGTCAAAATGTGTTGAGTAAAAATAATTAAATTTTCAATCAAATTGACTTTGTTGAAAATTACTATTTATCCCGAACTCGCCTAGTGGCGAGGTCAAGATAATAATATAATCATAGAGTTCTTACGCCATATTTTCTTAATACTATTAGAGGATTCTTGTAATATTCATTTATTATTTTTCCGACATCATAAAATCCAAAAATCTTTTTTTTATATAGCTCATAAAGAAGAGAAGCTCTCATGATCAATTCTTTATTTAATGATTCGACACTTACTCCAGTCTTGGCAGATATTTTATCAAATACCTTAAGTTGTTTTTTCCAGAAAAAAGAATCTTTTGCAGCAGCCCATTTAAAGGGAGTATTTATTAAAGCACTTCCATCATTATTAATATTTATTATCTCAACTACTTCTCTAAGTTTTCTTGTTCCTTGCCCTTTTACAACTGCATGAGTCATTATTGCAACACAGTCCAAGGTATTCACTAAAGTAGGTGATAAACTTATAGGAGGGGTTTGTAATCTTCTAATTAATGTATCTACAGAATCCGCATGCATTGTGCTTAAAGAGCTATGTCCAGAAGCCATTCCCTGAAATAATACAAAAGCTTCTTTTCCTCTAACTTCTCCAACAATCAAATAGTCCGGAGTTTGTCTAAAAGAAGCTTTTAATATTTCAAATAAATCTATTTCGCCTACTTTTCCAGCACCTATGGAGGTTCTTGCAACGGAAGGCAGCCAGTTCTCTCTAGGCAAATTTATTTCTCTTGTCTCTTCAAGGCTTACAACTCTAGCTTCGGGAGGAATAAAAAAAGCAAGCGCATTTAATAGCGATGTCTTTCCAGAAGCAGTTCCTCCGCTAACAAGTATGCTTGATTTATTTTCTAACAATATCCAAAAATAAGCAAACATTTCAGGAGATAATGTCTTCATTGCAATCATCTGTGTAGGTGTCCAAGGAATTTTTGTAAACTTTCTCATAGTAAAAGAAGGACCTCTAGATGAAACATCTTTGGTATACACTGCATTTACTCTTGTTCCATCAGGAAGGGAGCCATCTAAAATAGGTTGAGCATAAGAGACATACTTTCCAGTTCTCTGGGCAAGTTTTTCTACAAAATTACCTAATTTTTCCATATCTTTATAAATAATATTTGTCCTTAAATTTCTAAATATTCTATGAATTATAAAAACAGGAGAATCTACTCCATTGCATTCTATATCTTCAATAAAATAATCTCTGAGTAAAGGTTCAATCTCATTAAAACCAATAAAATCTCTGAATAAATAATAAAATATCTTATCATATCCTTCAGTTGTTATCTTAATATTTAATTCATCAATTAATAATTTAGCAGTCTTATCAATATATTCAGTTGTTGCTTCAATAGTTTTCTCAATTGCAACATTTACATTTATCAGTTCCATCATCGCGTTTTCAAGTTTTTCAAGAATTGATTTTTCATATTCATCTAGCATTGGTTCTTCTAAATCATAATGCAGTTCACTTATGTTATTATCCCAATAAATATGTACTGAAGCATATGGTGGAATAAGCATATATCTAATATCCACGCTCCTCTTATCATCTGGTTTTTTTAAAGGAGGAATAATTGGATTTAAATTTATTTTTAATGTCATTTTTATTCAACTCTTTTTTTCAATTTGCCTCCATTGGAGGAGTTAAATTATTTATTTAAATGTTGATGTTTGATTATTTTTTACAAGCTAAAAATTATTGCTCGTTTACAGGCGGAGATGTTTAGGGTTGAGCATTGCAATCGCGGTTTGTACCCACGGGTAAAATGCAAGATCCTTGAGTTGGAAAAAGTGTTCCTTGGGCATCACTAATAGTATTTGGGGAACCTATAAAATTATTTCCTCCAACCACTCCAGTACAATACAGATCAAGAGTTCTACTCGATAAGTCATTATAACATATATAATTATTCTCTAAAAGAACATTCCGGACATTAGTTTCAATTCCTCTTCCATTTTTTGTGATAAAATTATTATTAATTAGAATTTTATCTCCATAACCTATAAATAATCCTTTCCCATTAAAACTTAAGTTATTATAAGATATAGTAATGTTATTGGAATTAGTAATGTCGATTCCACCTAGAAAATCTTTTATGGTTAAATTTTTAATAGTTATGTTTAATTTATCCGTCATCTTAATTCCAGTCCCATGTTGATAGAAGCCTTCTTTGCTTAATAATTTAAATCCCCTTCCATCAATTATTACATTATTTACTTCAACTTGAAGACAAATTCCATCTATTTCAGGATTTCTAATATCTGCAGAAAGAACATAAATAAAATTTTCATCTCTTATTAAAGTCCCACAAGATGAAATATATCTCACGTTGCAATTTCCATTTCCGTCACATCTATCGCTACATTTTTCTGGATCTGTCTCTCCAAAGGGTATTGGGATTTGATTCCCACAAATGCCAGAATTACAAGTTCGCCTATAACAATCATTCCTTTCACAATCACTATTAACCATACATTCAGGTGCTTCGTTAGTTGTACATTGTCCATTACTGCAAGTTTCTGATGCTGCACAATTAGTTATGCCGCTCCATTCTAAACAATTATCAGAATCATAGTTGCCGCAAGTTTGGTGTCCATTTCCAGAGCACTGTTTCTCTCCATTAGTTGAACACTCATTCAAGCAACCAGGATTTTGTCCATTAACAGGCAAGTTTCTGCCTCCTAAACTACTAGTCTCAGAAACACTTATTTCAATTAAATCTCCGCTAAGTCCTTCATTATCTATACTAAAACTATAAGGTATATTTGTAGGAGTAAATTTTTTAATAATATCTTTATTTGTATAAGTCAAGTTAATATCAATTCCAGAATAATTTAAGTACAAAAGAATATTATATTTTTTCCCTGCAGATTCCGTTTTAACTAAAACACTTCCTTGATTAATTATCGCTCCAACTTCAGAATATGGTTTAGTAAAGTCTTTTAATATTAAATAAATGCTTTCCCTGTTGCCATCAATATAAAATTCACCTTTTTTAAGTCCAAATTCTTTTATTACTCTCCTGTTCTCTTCTCCATCTTCTAGAGCTTCTTTTATAGTGTCATCAAAAACACTTAATGATCCAATAGATTGTTCAACAATTCTTTTTTCTTTTAATTTGTTTATCTGAGGCGTTGCAATTGCTAAAACAATTCCAATTAAAGCCAGCCCTATTAAAGTATAAATTACTGTTTCAACCCATATCTGTCCTTTTTTATTATCTCTCATTTTAACATAATTGCAAACTTGTACTTTCAACAGCCTCACATTTTCTTGTATTTAAAATAGCATAAACTTTAACTGAACTATATTCTTGGTTATCTGTATAATTATAGGTCCTAGTTTCACCACTTTTCGGAATTAAAATTGGTTTTGTAGAGTTGGACAGCATCTTAAAATCTGGATATTCTTGCCCGTCTAATGCTTCTACGCCTTTGGAATCTCCTTCTTTGAAAAATATCAAACCAAATCCTATAACTTCTTTAGCACTCTCGTTTTTTACATTTTTAGCACTTAAAGAAATTTTATAGTTCTTACTGTTTCCACTATTTTCAAAACAATTATATCCGAATTGACTATCAAAGTTAAAATAATCAACATACTCGTGGCATCTGGTTTTTTCCATTTCACTATTTACAAATTTATAAATAAAACTAGCGATGAATGTAGCTGCAGATATGGTCAATAAAATTAACAATACTGTTGCAATTATCGGAGACAGTCCTTTTTTTTTGATTTTGTTCATTTCCAGTATTATTAACTCAATTTAATCAAGATTTTCAACTTCTATTGTTTTTGAAAATTCTTTATCACAAACCCATTTTTTTCTACTGGCATCATCTTCCCCCAATAAAATAGGAGCAACTATTAATTCAGATACTCCCCCATCTATTACTAAATCTAAAGACTTTGTCTCTCCAACTTCAGTTCCTTCAACTCCTTCCCCTAGGTTAACTATCTCTCCTCCGCTCTTTGTTTTTATTTCAAATCCATATATCGGAATTTCTCCAGTATTTTCAACTGATATTTTACCGTTTGCATAATCATAATCGGTTTCGAAAGAAACTACACTACAAGCATCTTCAATACTGGCTCCGTTCTTCATTATAGCTTCCACAAAAAAACTTTTAGCCCACAAAAAGATAATTACTGCTAAAGCAAGAGAAATACTTACTAAAAGAACAGTAGCAATTATAGGAGATAATCCCTTTTTATTTTTATTAAATTTAACCTCTTTTATCATTTTAAAACAAAGCAAAACATCTTTAAAAATCTATTTGAAGGATATTTTATTATATTCTTTTTTCTATAGCAATCCTTTTATATTTTACTTTTAATAAACTAAAATGACAAGGGGAACTGATATTACTGATCTTAGAAAAATGTACTCTACTCCTTTACCTTGTGATTTTCCCCAAAATTTACTTTTAAATTTTCAGAGAAGTAATGAAGATTTAAGATATGGGGAAAACCCTCATCAACAAGGGGCAATTTATTCTTATAATAGGAGAGTTATAGATTTACTTAATCTTAAAATAATAAAAGCAGGAAAAGGAGGCTTATCTGCAACTAATAGGCTAGATATTGCAAATTCTTTTACTATTCTAAAATATTTTCCTCAGCCTTCTGTTGTTGTTATGAAACATATTAATCCTGCAGGTTTTTCTACGGGCTTTAATACACAAACTACTCTTGAAAATCTTTTTATATCTGCTTGGGAAAGCGATAAAAGAAGCGCTTACGGTTCAATTGTAGTTTTCAATAGATCCATTGATAAAGCTACTGCGGAGGCAATGCATAAAAAATATATCGAAGTACTAGTTGCTCCTGAATTTGAAGAAGGGGTATTGGAAAAATTCAGGGATAAAGAAAAACTAAGAATATTGACTTTTTCAAACCTTCATCAACTGCCTAAATTTCTAGGAGATAATGTGGCTGGATTGTACGATATAAGATCTACTTTTGATGGGGAAGTTTTTATTCAAACTCCTTATCTTTCCCGTGTTAGAGAAGCATCAGATATCATATTCGATGCAATGAGTAAAGATGATAATGAAAATTATCATTTAGTAAAGAAAGATCCAACTGAAAGAGAAATTGAAGATTTACTGACTGCATGGAGAATAAATATAGGCGTAAGAAGTAATGGGATTGTTTTGGTAAATAATAACTCTGCTCTTGCAATTGGTTCAGGTCAACAGGAAAGAGTTGGTTCAGTTGAGCAAGCAATAGTTAAAGGTTTTCAAAAAAGAGCATATTCGCGTGGAATTAAACATGATCCTCTTAAAGGAATAGAAGATATAGTATCTCATAATTTTCTTAGAGGGGCAGTTTGTTCTTCAGACGGATTTTTTCCAAAAAGAGACTCCATCGATACATTAGCAAGAATAGGAGTAAGTGCAATTATTCAACCTGGAGGATCAGAAAACGATTCAGAAATAATTGATGCAATAAATGAAAATAACATGGCAATGGGAATTACTTCCCAGAGGGCTTTTAGGCATTTCTAATATTCTCTGATACGTATTAATATCTTGAGTTTGCCACATTGCAAACTCAAAGGTGTTTCATACAAAAAGTATTTTTTTCAGAAGTAAATTCTTCAAAAAATAAACTCATAAAAAATTACCTTTATTTGACAGTTGACTATTTTATGCTAAAAAACTAGTTTTTTTAACAGTTTTTTATCTAAAATTTGTACAAAAATATTTATTTTAGTTCATTTTTGCTAGAAAATTTGACAACTGTCAAAATGTGTTGAGTAAAAATAATTAAATTTTCAATCAAATTGACTTTGTTGAAAATTACTATTTATCCCGAACTCGCCTAGTGGCGAGGTCAAGTTAATATGTGCGTTAAATTAGAAAGTTTCTATCTTTGGGCATTAAAATTTATTTTCCCTTATTAATATATTCATAAGCAGAATACGCAGCAGTGCATCCTTCAGCAACTCCAGTAATTGCTTGCTTAAATTGTTTGTCAGACACGTCTCCAGCAGCAAATATTCCAGCTACATTTGTTTCCGATGTTTTATGGTTTATTATAATTTCAGACTTTTCGTTTAAATTTACTCCAATTGATTTTGCTAAATCTGACAAAACAATATGTCCAATTGCCACAAAAACACCATCTAGTGTTAGTTCTTTTTTCCCCTGATAAATTTTATCTAATACAACCGATTTTACAAACTGCCCGCCTTTAACTTCAAGAATGTTTGTATTATTTATTACTTCAATTTTTTTATTCTTGTTTAATCTTTCCAAATTTACAGGCTCAGCTCTAACTTTCTCTCCCCTATAAATAATATAAACTTTTTTTGCATATTCTGCCAATAATAAAGCGTCTTTTGCCGCACTATCGCTTCCTCCTATTATAGCCACAGTTTTATTTCTATACAAAGGGCCATCACAAATTGCACAATAAGCAATTCCCTTATTCTCAAATTCTCTGCTTCCTTTTACTTCTTCAGGCAATTTCTTCCATTTTGTTCCAGTTGCAATTAGTAAAGTCTTTCCTAAATATTGGGACTTATCCGTTTTAACGATTATTTTCTCTTCCTTCTTAATACTACTTGCCTTCTCTTCTTTTATTGTTACAAATTCTTTATAATCAAGCGCATGATCTCTTATTTTATCTGCAAGTTCGGTTCCAGTTAGTTTGATAAATCCAGGATAATTCTCTACAATATTTGTAGTAGTTATTACTCCTCCAATTGGAAGT
This sequence comes from Candidatus Woesearchaeota archaeon, assembly GCA_964358765.1. Classification (GTDB taxonomy): domain Archaea; phylum Nanobdellota; class Nanobdellia; order Pacearchaeales; family GW2011-AR1; genus UBA73. The sequence goes on from CAYHPN010000014.1 coordinate 6,820, forward strand.
TCAGAACTGCTCGAAGTTCCTAAAACCAACGTTTTCAGTCCAAGTCTTCCGCCGTACATTCCTGCAGCTAGACCTGCAACTCCGGCTCCAATTATGATAAAATCATATTCATTATTCACTACTTTCTCTACATTTTGTTTAATTTTCTCTTTTTTCATATTCAAGTATAAAAATTATAATTTATAAATTCTTGGTAGAGAATGTTCTCACATATTAATTTCTAGAGATGTTTAAATTCCCAAATATTTGCGTGTGAATGCCTTCTAGCTGTTACCAATTCTTTTTCTTCCCATCCATTATTTAAAACTCCATATTCTACTTTTCGTCCATTTTTTAATGCTCTCTCTATTCCATATTGCATTCCTTTAGAAATGCCTAAATTTTCATAAACTACTGTGATAATATCAGGTAATGCTTCAATTAAATCTTTCCCCGCGTTAATTCCCATCACTCTTTCATTTTGAATATTATCATCTAATATCCCCGGTTGAGTATAAAATAAGTGGGAAGCGAAAGGTGTCTCTCCTCTTAGTAAACAATCTCTAACACAAGCTCTTGCATATAATAAATTTCTTCTTAAGGATTCTTCATTATCTGATCCGTAAGGAGTTTCTACATCCACGAATTTAACCATAAAGTAATATTCTATTTTTATTTTTTAATCATTTATATTATTAAATAACATATTATTTATTGTAAAAATACAGGTTATTCAAATTAAGATAATTTTCATAATTTTACTTTATTCCTAAAGCTTTTTTTAACGCATTTTCATCAAAACCAACAAAAATCTCCCCATTGATATCAATTACAGGAACTCCTTGCTGTCCAGACTTCTTTATCATCTCTTTTGCTGCTTTTAAGTCATTTCCAACATTTTTTTCAATGTATTTTATGCTATTTGCTTTAAAAAATTCCTTAGTACGACGGCACCAAGTACAGAATTGTGTACTAAAAATAACCACCTTCTTTTCCATATTAAATAATAAAAACTATTATATATAAATCATTCTAATCTTTTTCTATGGATGAAAATTTAATAAAATATCTTCAAGATCATAAGATAAAATACAAAGTTCACGATCACCCAGCAGTCTTTACAGTAGAAGAATCTAAATTCCTAAAATTGGAAATCTTTGGAGTGATACACACAAAAAACTTATTTTTAAAAGATGAATCAAATAAGTACTTCCTTGTTTGTATGAATGCTTATAAAAAGTTAGATCTAAAGGAATTAAAGAGCATTGTTCATGCACGGAAAAAATTAACTTTCGCTTCTTCAGTCGAACTAAAAGAAGAACTCAGTCTAAATCCTGGTAGTGTCTCAATATTTGGTATGATATACTCAAAAAAAGTCATTTTAATTCTAGACAAAGAAATTTGGTTAGCAGATAAAGTGGGTTTTCATCCAAATGTAAATACTTCAACATTAGAATTAGATCATAAAGATCTAGAACTATTCTACAATTCCTTAAAATCAGAAAAATATATTCTTCATTTACCCACAATATGAAATCTAAACATGCTTTTGCATTATCTTTATTTCTAACTTTATTAATAGCTTCAAATTTATATTTCTTTAAATCAATAGGCGATTCTCAAAAAGATACTGTTTTTGTGGTTAGAGTCATAGATGGAGATACTTTGGAATTAGACGATGGAAAAATTATCAGACTTCTCAATATTAATACTCCAGAAAAAAATGAGCAAGGGTACGGTTTAGCAAAAGAATTCTTAAGAAAAATAGAAAATACTAGCGTGGAAATTATTCAGACAGGGACAGATAAGTATGATAGAACTCTTGCCAAAGTTTATACTGAGGAATATCTAAATTTACAAATTATAAAAGAAGGTCTCGCAAAGAAATTTCTAGTTCAAGATAATGAATTAAGAGAATTTTCTAAAGCGGAAAAAGAATCCATAGAACAAGAAAAAGGCATATGGAAGAAATCTTCATTTTATTCTTGCATATCTTCAGAAATTAATGCAAAAGAAGAGTATATAATTTTAAAGAACTCGTGTAAAGACATCAATTTTAAAGATTTTATTTTAACTGACGAGAGTAGAAAGAAATATAAGTTCACTTCTCTTAAATTTGACATAATAACTCTATTTACTAAAGAAGGAAAAGACAATGAAAATGCCTTGTATTGGGGTCTTGAAGAGCACGTCTGGAATGACGATAGAGATACATTATATCTCTTCGATAAAGAAGGCAATATTGTCCATTATGATATTTATGGTTATTAGTCTCTTATCTAATTCTTCTATTGCACTAGAATTATTGTTAAATTCTCCAAACAAAGTTGAGGTTAATGAAGAATTTCAAGTATCTATTGATCTAGATTCGCAAGATTTATATGATATAAAAGTATTTGCCCATAATTCCCAAGATGAGGGTGTATCACGAGATGAATATATCTCTGAGATTTTCAATACAGAAAAAGACGACTGGCAAAGTTCTTGGAATTATTTGTCCAGGTCATTTCCAAATGAAGATAAATATAAAATTAAAATATTGAAATCTCCAGGAGAAAGACAAATTTGCGTTAGGGTTAGAAAATCAGGAGCAGATGCCAGCATATCAAAATGCAATTCTATTATAGTTGCAGATAGTAACAAAATAGGGGAATCTACAGATAACAACGCCGAGATAGATAATGAAAATAAGGGTGAAAATGAAGAAAGTTCCAAAAATAATAAGAATGATAAACAAGATGAAGAAAACGGCCCAGTTGTAGATAACCTAAAAAATATCAACCCATTAAGAGATAGTTCTCAAAATACTCAAGAAGATATTAGTATATCAAGCTCAATAAACGAAAATACTCAAATAATATTAAATTCTCAAAAAAAAGATCAAGAAAAAATCAAAAACTTAGAGGGTGAAATTTACACGACAAAAAAACAAAAAACAACATTATTTGTTTTTTATATATTTAATTTATTTTTAATGTTTATTATAGTATTAGTAATCTTCAAAAAACTCTAAACAATATTTAGTTCATACTTTAGGACATACGAAAATTTATAAGTTCATTATTCTTCCAGAGGATATGGCTAGTGATAAAATTAATGCTATGATGATTTTGGAAATTTTAGGTAAACCCAAAGAGTATGTTTTAGAGTCTCTAACGGCAGTGGTTGAAAAATTAAGCACAGAAAAAGGAGTAAAAATAATAGGTAAAACAATTCATGAACCCTTAAATGTAAAAAATTCAAAAGAGTTATTCACTACATTTGCCGAGATAGATATTGAATTTGAGTCTCTAGAGCATTATATTTACATAATGTTCGGATATATGCCTTCAAATATTCAGATAATAAGCCCAGAAAATCTTTCTTTAAGCAACTCTTTTCTAAATGAATTAGGAAACAAGATAATTCAAAAACTGCATAATTATGATGCAATAACAAAGAAAGTACTTTATGAGCATCAGCAAATTATGGAGAAAATAAAATCAGTTTCTCCAGATTTATACAAAAGATTAACTTCTCAAAAAAGCAAACCACAGGTTAATCAAAATAAAAAATCTGAAGAAGTTCAGCCTGATAAAGCTAAAGAAGATCCTTCTCCTAAAAAAGACAAAAAGAAAAAATAAATTTTTCAATCTAAATTAAATTTTCCTTGCGAGTAAAAGCTTATATTGTCCCATGTCGCTGGGAATTTTCTAAATGTTCTAAAAACTAGAAATTCAATTCCCTCATTATTTAATCGACTGAATTCTTCCTCTATATTCTTTCTTTTAGATTCATAAGCTTCATTTGTTCCAGCATTTGCTCTTGCCTTATTCAGATTTTCTCCCTTTATACATTTAGTTAAACTTCCTTTATTCTCTATATTCATAGAAAATTTTCCTCTTTCTTCTTTTAAGTCTAGATATTCAGAAAATTCTTCGAGTAAGTCTATTTCACTCTCTTCCTTTAGTCTTGCATCTTTAAGACAAAAACGAGGAGTAAATCCTTCAAAAGTTGGTATTTCTTCCTCCATTAAATGTTTTCCAAGAGTAAACTCATAAAGTTCTTTTCTTTCCGGCTTATTCTCAAGCTTAGAAAATTGTTCTTCAGTATAAAAGAAAGGCATACGAAATATTTTATTTTTTTCTTCTACAAATTCTTCAGCTTCTTTATCTGTTATGGGGCGTAAACTTCTTTGGCAGATCATTTTGTATTCTTCTTTTGTCCATCTCATCCTACTATGCTGCCAGTAAATTAGTTTTGTTGCCATATTTATTTAAGAAATGATTTATATCTTCTCCTTTCATTTATTAAAAGATTATCTAATTCTCCATTATCTCTAGAATATCTTATTGATCTTTGTTCTTTTTTTTCTTGCCTAAAGAAATTTTTTTTTATTTTTTTTAGAATAATTTTATCTCTAGTTTCTTCAACTTTTACTGGTTTTAGAAAAATTTTTTCTACTGGTTTTCTTTTGATCATTAATTCCCAATAAAAAAAGAATTCTTTATCTATTATCGGATCTCCGCTAACATATTTATATGCAGTTTGGGGTAAATTTATTTCTCCGCAAGCGGTTTTATACAGCTCACCTCTATCCGTAAGATAAATTCCTTCTTTAAGATTAAAAGATCTATAATTATCTAATTCATCTTGTTTTATTTCATAAAACTTCATTTTCATTCTCCTTGTCTTTTTCTTTATATCTAATCAAACGATAGGAATGGTGAAAAATAGAAGACTGAATATCAAAAGATATAAATGAATGGCTGTAAGCGATTTCCACAGATCCTCCAACTTTTTCTGCTTGTGGATTCAAGATATCTAAAGCTTCTTCCAAAGTCATTATTTTCCCATCTAATTTTTTTGCAGTTTCTCTAATAATCTTAGGTAAGGGTAATAGCGCTCCTAAGAATCCAGGGTGCGGATCATAAAACCTAACTTGCTTCTTTTCTAATTGAGTCATGATACTTCTCCTTTTTCATAAAATTCTACACCTATAGAATTCTGATGTCTGCCTATTTGTTTTACAATATCTTCATGTAGTTGAACAATCCTATATCCTTCCACTCTTTCTAAAAATTTTTCACAATATTTTGAACCCATAAATACACAATGCCCAATATTTATTCCAAATGAGGATCCTAAGAGTTTTCTGCTCTTGCATTCATCTTCACTCAATTCTTTTATTATTTTTTCTATAGTTTCGCCTTTGAGATTTTCTCGTTTTATTGTATATGTGTTTCTATTATTCATTTTATTAATTCCTCCTTTGCTAGAATAGCTTCTTTAAGGGCATTACAAATTTTATTATTCGTTTTTCTATCTTTTACAGAAATACGGATAAAATCCTCTTTAAATTGTACACTTTGTGACTGGGGATTTCTAATGAAAATACTTCTTTTCTCAAGAAAACTGCAAATTTCTTTAGCCTTTCTCCCAGTGTGGCTTATATCAATGAGTAAAAAGTTAGTAACTGAGGGAAAAACTTTTATTCCCTCGATTTTGGTGAGATTTTCTAAAAATTCTTTTCTTAAATTACTAGTTTCATTATTTTTTTCTATGAAAAAACTTTCATCTTCCATTGCTTTGACTCCAGCTACTTGGCCGATCAGACCAACAGACCAAGGAGGAATTTTATTTCTAAGTTTTTTTGTTACTTCTTCATGAGCTATTAAGTAACCTATTCTCGCTCCACTTAGAGCAAAGAATTTGGACATAGATTTTAGAACAACTAAATTCTTGTTTTTTATTGCAAGCGATTCTACAGATTCTTCTTTACCAATAAAATCAATGTACGTTTCATCAATAAATAAAGTTACTTTTTTAGGCAATTTTTTTAATAATTCATCCATTTGAGTTCTTCTAACAAATTGCCCAGTCGGATTATTTGGGTTAACTATTATAACTAAGTCTCCATTTAGAACTTCTTTGACAACACTTTCAATATCTACTTTAAAATTATTTTCTTTATTCTGGAAGACTCTTTTTATTTTCTTTCCTAAAACATTTTTGATTATATGAGCAGATTCTCCATACATTGGATCAATTATTACGGCTCTTTTAAAATCAAAATTGGGAAAAAATATAAACATAAGGTCAGAAGAACCTCCTCCAACTAGAATATTTTCTTCTGGTATTTTTCTGTTAGTACTTATTGCTTTTATAAGTCCATCTGCTAAAGTTGGAGGGCTATTTTTTAGTAACCAAGGTAAGTTTTTATTAACTAAATTTATAACTTTAGGAGAGGTGTCAAACCAAGCATCAGTAACATCTGCTCTAATTACTTTTTCTTTCTTATTAAGTTTGTCAAAACTAATTCCCACTGCATCAAAGGATGTTCCGCCGTGAAAACATATTTCGTTTTTCTTTAATTTATCTTTCATAATTACCCAAATAACTGCTATAAATTAAATCTTTATTCATTAATATTTGTAAAATAGAAATATTTAAGTACTTTTAATTCTAAATTACAAATATGGATAAAATAGACCAAAAAATACTTGCAGAGTTAGACGCTAGTCCGCGGATGTCCCTAACAAAGTTAGCTAGAAAAACTCTTATCTCCCAACAAGTTGCAGATTATAGATTAAGGCGTTTAATAGAAAATAAAAAAATAACTAAGTTTGGAACTATCATAAATCTTAAATCATTGGGATTTGAACAGTATAGAATATTCTTTACTTTTAATTCTAAAAAAGAATATTCTAATGAAAAATTATTCGGCTATCTAAGAAACAAAGAGGGAGTTTACTGGGCTGCAAGAATTGGAGGCAAATATGATTTATTAATTGTTCTTTGTGTAAAAGATTTTGAAGCTTTCGACGTTTTTATTGATGTTTTTAATACAGAGTTTCCAGGACTAATCAAGGATTACAAAGCTTGTTATGTTTTAGAACATAGTTTTCATAAACATCAGTTTATTAATTATAACAAATCAATTGTAAGCTATGGCTATAACGATCTACATGCATCATGCGACAGTTTAGATTTTTATATTCTTCGAAATTTTAAAGACAATTGTCGTATTTCTGCTTTAGAAATTGCTCAGAAAAGAAAGATATCTTATAAAACTATAATCAACAGAATAAAATCCATGGAAAAAAATAAAGTTATTCTAGATTATAGATTATTTTTAAATTCAGAAGAGTATAAGCCTTTTATTTTACTTTTATCTTACAAAGATTATTCAAAAAAAGAAGAAATAAAATTAATTTCTTATCTTAATGGAAAGGAAATAACTCAAACAATTCGTCTTTTCGGGTTGTGGAATTTATTTGTCCACCTTAGAGTGAAGGGTAATGAAGAACTGCAGAACTTTATGATAAATTTAAGAGGCAATTTCAATATTATTGATAATTATGAGACAATTCCAATTTTTGAAGACATCTCTATAAATCTTCTTCCAATTAATATTTTTTAATATACGGTAAATTATAACGAAAATAATTTTCTATGGAAAGATAGTTACTTTATTTGGAGTAAATCCAAAAAAATAGAATTTAGACGAGATTCACTCTTGGCTAAATTACAAAAGGTGCTACTGCACTCTGCCCGAAGGGCATTATTTCAAATCTTAAACCCTTCTCTCCCAATAGGCGGGCTCATCCCAGGTGGTAATTCAGGAGGCAACCTTGGAGGTAATCCCATAGGTTCCGTCTTTCCTATTGAAGACATTGGATTGGCTGAAGGTTTTACCTTTTTATATTTTAGATATATAAATATTAAAACTAAAACTGCAATTCCTATTATTAAATATCCTATCCAACTTTTGCTTTCTCCTTCCTCTTTTGTGCATTTACTTGTGCAGCAATCTCCTTCTTTACTTAGTATCGTACGTTTATCGCAAACTTCTCCACTTGCAGAGCATATTTTTCCGTTAGGTATTTCTCCTACGCAATGAAGAAGTGATTTTCCAGAGGAACTGTTTAATATATCTAAATTATAATAAATCTCCACATTCTCTTCTTTATTTGTAAAATTAAGTTCAAATATAAGATATTGAAATTCTTTTCCAGAAGTTACTATTATTGATTTTTTTATCGCTCTAGTCAAATTATCATTAATTTTTATATTAAAAATAACGCTTTCATTTATTTTCAATGAACTAATATTTTCAGGAATAATTTTAAATATATTTTTATCATATTCCAGACTAATATTGCTTAAAGTTTCATTTTTCAAGTTAGTTACAGTAAAAGGAAATAAATCTGTTTTGTTTCCTTTTAGAACTATAGCTTCAATTCTTAGAGGCAAGACTTTAAAACTTCCATTAAAAACAACTTCGTTTTTTGTTTGGTTTAAAGAATTGTTTAATGCAGTTCCATTTAAGGTTGAATTACTTTGATTAAGTATTGTTGAATTAGTACTATTAGTGTTATTTATATTACTATTGTTAACAATGATTGGAGCTCCCATCACATAGGCTGGAATAGAATACTTTCCAATTTTTATTGTTAAGAAACTTGTCCCTTGGAAATCATTTTTTTTAAAGTCAACCCTATTATTTCCTTGTTGCAATAAAAAACTTCTAGGATTAGGTAAATCAATATCTATACTCTCCTCATCCTCAGCATATAATGCAATATTTATACTGAAATCTTCGGATGCAAATATTATTCCAGGCTCAATAGAATAATCAGTTGTGTTTCCGCTAACAATAAAATAATCTTCAAAATTTATATTTTTTTGTATTCCTCCTTCATTAGTTAATATATTTTCAACTAGCAATGTATAATTTCCTTCAATTTGAGGAGAGGTAAACCACAAGTAATATTTATTATTTAATTTTTTTATATTATATTCTGTTCCGGAATTTATATGTCCGTCTTTTAGAATTTTCACATTGCTCTTACTCAAAGTGTTTAATATACTTCCACTAAGTTCAACAATGGCCGTTTCTTTTTTTTCATAACTTTCCTTTAAATTTGAAGTTATTGCACTAACATTCACAAATAGCATTAGGATTACAAAAAAATAAATCACCAACTTTTTCATATTTTATTCAACATTCAATATTTTATAAATGCATCGCGGTAATGTTTATAACTCTTACCAGATTTCTATACTGATGTCTATAAATGTATTTATTATTCACGGAACTGGAGGAAATCCAAATGGGAATTGGTTTCCATGGTTAAAAAAAGAATTAGAAAAATTAAATTATAAAGTTTTTATTCCAAAATTTCCAACCCCTAAAGATCAAAATTTAGACAATTGGTTAAAAATATTAAATAATCACAATAAAGACATAGATGAAAATACAATTTTTATAGGGCATAGCCTCGGTTCAGCTTTTATTCTAGATTATTTAGAAAGGTCATCTAAGAAAATAAAATCTGCTTATCTTATTGCAGGATTTATTGGATTTTTAAATAACAAGCATTTTGATGATCTAAATGGATCTTTTACAAATAAAGATTTCAATTGGGATAAGATAATGAAGAATTGTTCTAAATTTTATATAATTAGCTCAGATAATGATCCCTATGTTCCATTAGCAAAAGGAAAAGAACTCGCAAATAAATTAGATTCTAATTTAATTCTTATAAAAAATGCAGGACATATAAATTCAGATTCAGGTTTTATAAAATTTGATTTTCTTTTAGATAAAATCTCTAAAAAACTACAATAATCAAATTTATAAAATCCTTAATAATTACACTTTAATGAAATTAATATTATACATGACTATAACTGCAAATGGATATATTGCTAAAGTTGATGGTACAACTCCCTGGAACACTGATTCATGGAGTAGCTACCATAAAACAGTAAAACAATATCCAGCAATAATAATTGGTAAAAATACATTTCAAATAATGAAAGAATATAATGATTTTGATAAAATAGGGAATCCTTTTACAATAGTGATATCCAATTCACTAAATGAAAAATCAGAAAATATTCTCTCAGTAAAAACAATTAAAGAAGGAATAGAAGTTCTCAAAGTTAAAGATTTCAAAGAAGTTTTAATATCTGGAGGCTCAAAATTAAATTCTTCGTTCCTTAAAGAAAATTTAATAGATGAAATTATTCTAGATGTAGACTCAAAAATATTTGGTAAAGGCATGCCTTTATTTGATCATATTGACCATGATATAAAGTTAAATTTAATTACGGTTAAAAAGACTTCAAGTAAACTCTATCAAGTTAATTATAGTGTGGACAGAAATGCAGAAGAAGTTTCTAGTGAAGAAACGACGCAGGTATTTACTTAGGTCTATTTAGTAATTTTTTATTACATATAATTTAAAAACGATAATTATAATTTTCTGCGAAGCTTAGATAAGCTGAGCAATTAGTTATTCAGCCATCTTCTTTAGCTTCTTAAGTGTATCTTCCATATCTTTTTCTTTTTCAGTCATTTTCTTAGCAGGAGCAGGTCGTGATACTACTACAGGTTTGGAAACTACGGGTGATGGTCTAATTATAGGTCTAGAAATTGGCCCAGCAGGTCTAATTCCAGGCCCTCCTCCAAATCTCGGAGGCGCTCTTCCCATAGGTCCTCCAAATCCAAATCTTCCAGCTGGCCCACCAGGTCCATTTGGTCCAACAGGCCCACTCTTTCCCTTTCCCTTTCGTTTGAATAAAAACATTTGAATTTTATTTCTAAATATTATTGCAATAACGATTAATATTATCAAAACTATCAAAATAATTATCCATGTTTTGCTTCCGCCTGCGCCTGTTGTACATATTCCTCCATCGCACTTCTCCCCTTCTCTGCATTCTAGATCGTTTAAACATCCTTTCTCAGAGGGAACTATGCATTCTCCTCCCTCGCAAATTTCTCCTGCTTCCTCATCACATTCACTATTTTCAGTGCATTCAAATGTTTCACCTTTAACACATCCATCTTTGCAACAAGCGCCATCTGACGAATCAACAATATCATTATTGCATACCTCATCATCTAGGCAGATTTCTCCTCCCTGTTCTAAGCAAGTTTTTTCTACATAATCTTGAGAGCAGCAAACTAAGTTGCTGATACTACACTCATATTCACTAACTAATTCTCCTCCAGCATCTCCTAAACATGCTCCTCTTTCTACACAATAATTATTATTCACTTCACAATCAGGCAATGAATTTGGATCATATGGAGGAACACAGCAAAACTCTTCTCCAACAGGACAACTTCCTTCATCAGTCGTTCTTTCACTAATTGAGCATGTAGCTCTACACGTTCCCTCTAATTCTGTACAAGTTTCATTTCCTGTTATTATTATTACGCTTCCTCCTCCGTCTCCAATGACTCCACTTTGGATTAACGTCTCCCCCCATCCAGCATACAATAAAAATGCAGTATCTTTCAAATTATTATTATTCCAGCATCCTTTTTCAGTCTGTCCATCAAACAAGAAATTTGCAACATCTTTTAAGTCAGGATTTGTGCATGCTTCCTCTCCAGAATCTTTACAGCCTCCTAAAGCCATCATCCCCAGAGCAGTATCGTAATATCTATTTCCTGAAACCTCCCAATATGCCCTTTCTTGAGGTCTAGAAAATTTACTCTGTATTAATTTTTCATAATGCTGGCTTCCGCCTTCTATATAACTTAAAAATGCACTAGGCATCAATCTTGGATTTTCTTCCATTAATACACTTAAATAAGGGACAAATGCTTCATAATTTTCATTTGTAGAATATAAGGCAGCAGTTGCCCATAAACTTGCTTCATAATTGCATGCATTTCCTTCTTTAAAGCATTTAGCACTTATATCTAGACTCTTCCATGAATTTGCACTGCCGCTTTCTGTTCTAGAAGATACATATAATGTTCCTCCGCTGTTTTTTTCATATAATAAATTTATCTTAAAACCTTTATCGCAGTTTACTCCAAATACTTTATTCGCGCAATTATTATTTATTCTCATCCTGTATCCATTTGGATCTATACTCAAACAGCTTCCTAGATTTCCGCTTAATTTCATTTCATTATTGATACTGAGAGGATAATCAGCATTATCATAATTGATTTTACATTGCGACATTTCACTATTGTCTATAGTTACTTGCAAATACCAGCTAAATCCAGAGATAGTTCCATTTTTCGACAAGAGCCATTTTGTGATATCTTTAGTATCTCTTCCTAGATGATCATATGCAATAGCAACTTGTGCTGTTGTTTTGACATTACATCCAGCCTTAGGCCAGCAGCTTTCTGTTGCACTCTTCTCACTTTTAATTTTCTCTTCTGCTTTTACAATTCTAGAGTTGGCTAAAGATGCAAATATTGCTTCGTCAAGAGTTAGAGTAGTATTTCCAACAAGAGAATCTAAACAGCTATATGCTTTTTGTACTTTATCAACATTTTGTGCATTTACATTAATCGTTAATCCAATAATTATTAAAACAAAGATTAATATCTCGATCACTCTCTTTCTCATGTTTATTTAATGTTTATAGAAGTTTAAAAACTTTCATGTTTGATATTTTTGCCTTTTCTACTAAGGCCTTGCTATTTTCCATAAGAAGTTAAAATATTCAATATAAGATTTTGTAAGGTTTTTATCTTCAATAAAAGTAGCAATGGGTTTTTCAGACCAGACAATAATAACTACATTATTTCCATAGATCATGGTCTCGGATAAAGAATCAAATTTTTTTGGTAAAAATTTTACTTCGGTCAAAGGGCCCTTTATAACCTTGCTCCATTCTCTTAATTCTTCATTAAATATCATCTTTATATGGATTTTTAATTTCTCCCTCTTAGACTTATAAATATTCCAGTATTCCTTCCCCATGATATCTACTGAAGCTTGAGGGGCTCCAAAAACAAAATAATTTTCTCTTGCTTCCAAGGTGTTTTGAAGGATATATTTTATTCCTTTGACACCTCTAAATATTCTAGCTTCTTGTTTTTCTTGCTGTTGAGAAGTTATTTTTGATATTTCAATTTTAACTTCTTCAGCTGTTTTTTTCATTTCATTTAATTTGTCTTGTTCTTTGTTAATCATTTCACTTATACTTTGAGGAGAATTTGCTTGGAATAATTTTTTATTACCTTCTGAAATATAAGAAACAAGACCCTTATCTATGAGTTTGTCCAAATTATCATATACTATATTTCTATGAAATTCCATGGATTTTATTATTTCTCCCGCACTGGATAATTTCTTTTTTAGTAATACAATATAAACTTTAGCTTCATTTCTATTTAATCCTAGCTTTAATAGTTTAGATTCCATTTTATAATGGGTATAATATAATATTTAAATTTTATCATCATAACCTATGACAACATAATTTTATATAAGTCCAATTTAAGATTTTTTTATGAAAAACAAAATTTGGGAAAAACAAAATGTAGAATCTTTCACTAAAAACGAAAATTCTAATTTACAAACAATAGAATCAGAAATGTTAAAAATGTTAGGCAACATTAAAAATAAAGAACTTATAGATTACGGTTGCGGGGATGGAAAATTCTTAAGAGAATTACATGACTTGGGAGCTAACGTCAAAGGATATGATATCTCAGAGCCAATGATAGAAATTGCGAGAAAGCATCTTTCTAAAAATATAGAAGTAAAAGCTATTAAAAGTGGGGAAATCCCTCTTAAAAACAGTTCAATAGATCTAGTAATAAGCAAATTAGTGTTAATGATGTGTTCTTCATTAGAAGAGATATTTAAAATCTTCATTGAAATATCCAGAGTTTTAAGAAACAAAGGAACATTTATTTTTTGTATTACTCATCCCGCTTTTATAGATAAAGATTTCTCTACCCACAGAAACATCTTATCAAAAGAAAGAAACTATTCGAATGAAGGCGAGTCATATAACTTTGTTTTAAAAAATAACGAAGGTACAGAGATAAAAGATGAATCTTTTGTAGACTATTTTTATAAATTATCTTCTTATTTGAATTTGCTTTCTAGTACGGGATTTAATTTTAAAGAAATAAAAGAAATTCAATGCGACAATGATAAATTTCCATCTTTTTTAATAATGAAAGGAGAAAAGGCCTAAAGGAAATCTTTTAATATAGATTAAGTTTTATAAAAAAATGTTTTGGCTATTACTCTTATGGATAATTATCATAACCTCTTTTTCTTTATTTGGTTCATGGTATGCAAGAAAATATAATAAAACTGATGCCTTAATCGGTTTATACGTTTCTTTCGTATTAATCAGTAATATAATTGCATACAAAATTGTTTCCTTCGATCTAGGATTTATAACTTTATTCGCAACTTCTGCCACTCTAGTTTTCTCAGTTACATTCCTTCTTACAGACATAGTAAACGAAAAATTCGGTCGAAAAGAAACTCAAAAAATGATATTAATTGCATTCATCACCCAGATAGCGGTAGCCTTATTTATATTAATTGCAATTCAGTTGCCTTCTGCTCCATTTTGGACTGATCAAGAAAATTTCGCAAAAATTCTAGGTTTTGCTCCTAGAATAATGATTGCGAGTTGGATCGCCTTCTTAATCAGCGAAAACCTAGACACTTATATCTTTTCTTACTTTAAGAAAAAAACTAATGGAAAACATCTATGGGTTAGAAATGTCTTCTCAAGCATTCCTTCAATGCTTTTAGACACCCTTATCTTTGTCACAATCGCATTCTACGGCATTCAACCTCTCACGCCTTTAATTCTAGGAGTCGTAGTAATTAAATGGTTAGTGGGAGTTATCAATATTCCTTTTATGTATTTGAATAGATGGGTCATGGGGAAATAGGTTATTTTATTATTCTGTTATTTTCGTTGATAAAGTTCATCTCTATGCTTTATCAATATTTTTCCCATATGAAATCCTTTTTTCATTAATGCGATTTGTCTTTTTGCAATTTCCACTTGCTCTTTATATCTTAACTTTTTTATTTTAATTTTTTCCCTTATCATAAGTTATTTTAGATAATTAAATTATTTAACTTCTTCTTTATTAGTTTTTTCAAAATATCCTTCATTAAATCAACCAATAAGTTTAAATACATGCACACATACATATACACATGGCTACAAAAACAATTTCCATAATGGAAGATGCTTATGAAATATTATTAAGAAATAAAGCAAGAAATGAAAGTTTTTCCCAAGTAATCAGAAGAACTATGAAAAGAAAAAGAGACATAATGGAATTTGCAGGAACTTTAGATATGGACGATGAAGAAGCAGACGAAATTAAGAAAAAAATAGAATTAATGGGGGAAAACTCCACAAGGGAGCTTTTAAAAAGGGTGAAGAAATGATTTGTGTAGACTCTGACTGTATTATTGATTTTCTTAGAGGAAAAGATTACGCAATAAAGATAATTGGAGAATATAAAGATGAATTAATAACAACTGAAGTAAATTTATTTGAAGTATGGTTGGGCATATACTCAAAAAATCAAATTAGTCAAAAAGAAGTTGACAATGCAAAGAATTTATTTGATTCTCTAACAATTTTTTCTTTTAAAAGTGGAGAAGGGGAGAGTGCAGCAAAAATTTTATCAAATTTAATGAAAACAGGAGATATAATAAATTACAATGATTGCTTTATTGCTGCGATAATTAAAAAGAATGGAGTAAATTCAATTATTACAAGAAATAAAAAACATTTCTCAAAAATAAAAGATATTAAAGTTGTAGATTATTGAATAGATAGGTTATGGGGAAATAGATTTACCTATATTTTCTCTTAAATATTAAATAAACTCCAAAAATTACCATGGTTAAAATTAACAAATAAACATCGATATAAAATATAGGATCTATAGTTTCTACCAAGACTTGTATACATAGCATTCCAGGAGTCAAGTCTTTACCTAAAGGATGAAAGAAATTTGGTGTTGTGCAAGGATTAGCCCAATAGAAAGGAATTATATAAAACAAAACTGCAAAAATTATCTCTGAAAATATTATTAATAAGAAAATTGAAACTATATTATCAATTTTTAGTCTTGCTTTAGCTTTCTTTTTTATATATTTATAAAAAATATAGATTATGAACAAAATAAAATAATAAACCCCTGTTAGAATTACAAATCCTGGCATAAATCTTTTTGGAGTGCAATTTGCATTTTCAGGACAACTTGGAGAGTTAAATAAAACTACTAAAGAAAGATACGAAAAAAATAAAGATATTATCAATATAATTAAGTAAGGAATTAGTTTATTCATCATCTTCTTAAATAACTCCCTTCAATTTCCTCAAATTTCTTCCTACTTCTACCAGTGGATTTTTTGCTTGGGGCATTTTATCTATTAAACCTAGATCTCTATAAAAATTATCATTTGAATAATTTGGAGGGAGGATCTTTTTCTTTTGCTTGAGTATCCAATCTATCTGGGATCGGACATACCCTTCTTTAAGAGGAGGCTTATTCTTTTCATTCCAAGTTCTTGTTGTTTTATTTATATAATCTGGAGGGAAATTCAGTGACCTCAAAAAAGTTAATAAAACAAACAGCCCTCTCTTCTTTCCATCAGTTAAACCTCCTGCTAGTAACTTTTTTATAGATTGGGGAAATGCTCCTTCTGGTACATCTTTCATTTCCTCAAATGTTTTTGACATTTCAGAGTATTTTTTATCAAGCTCCCTAGTTTCTTCTTTTTTTGTTTCTTGTTTCCACTCAAGCGATTTTCTCAAGAGTTCTAAGGCTTCATTCTCAATATTATCCGGCATAAAGTTTCTTATTTTAAGTTTAAATGGATCTGCATCGCTGAATTTAAAATTCTCTATTTCTTCTTTAAGTAAAACAACACTTGAAAGAGAAGTCTTCTCATGCAACGAATAAGGCATTCTGAATAAATGTCTAGGTGCAACTAAAACTAAATCTGAACTACCAAAATTGGCTCCGGAATATTCTTCTTTTAATTCTTCAGAAAAACTTTCTTCTTTTGCACTTTGAGTAAATGTGGCAGAATATCTTCCAGAAGTCTCTTGTTTATTAATATTTGAAATTCCACAGTTTTCACATTCAAAATACTCTCCTTCATTTTCTATCTCAAAAATTCCTGCACAATCATCTTGTATACATTTTAATCTTTTCTTAGTAATCTTCATATTCTTTCTTTGAATTGTAGTCTTACATAATGGGCAAGTTAAGTTTATTAAATTGCCTTTCTTTGCTTCTTTACCACAATTTGGACATAATGCTTCCTTTATTGCACTCTTAGGATCCATTTTTTTCTCAACTTCAGCGTTTCCAAAAAGTTCGCTTATTTTTCTATTAAAATCTCTTTTCACATAATGCATTAAATATTCACATACAGCACGAGGCCAAGCCGGAAAGCTCTCATTTTTTTCTTTTCCATCATAAACTTGGGGAAAAGCTTTCGAAGAAACAATAATATGCATTCCTTTTCCTCCAGAGAATTTTATACCATAATTTTTTACTCCATGCTTTTCCAAGGCATCCAAAATTAACAATGTTAAAATTCTAGAAACATCAAAATATTTAGAATCTATATCTATTAAAAGGTCCCACCCTTTTCGCAGTTCATTCATTTCATGTTGTTGTATTTCAGAACTCAAAGATAAAGGATCGTTCCATATTTCTTCTGAAGCATGAAAAGATGTCGCTCCTTTTTTCACAAGTCCATTTATATCAGTTGGATATTGTATTGTATCTGGCCTCTTCCCAAATCCTTCAAAGTATCTTGGTACAACTTCTCTGTCTTTTGCAAAATCAAGCAATGCTTTCTGCACTTGGGGGTTTGCATAATATATATTTGTTATTGACCTAATTCTTTGCTCTTTTATATCCATATTGATCCTCCACTAAATATTTTTAATCTAACATTTTAATATGGATATTAGAAATTTCGCTGAAAATACTAATAAATTTCTTTATATCCATAAAAATATCAAAATATCAAACTTTATAGGGTTTGTTGTTTTACAAACAACAAACATACTAATCACCATTATTTTAAGATTTAGATAAAAACGTTATGGACTCGTTACCCGTCAAAGTAAATTGTTATTCTCCAGTAAATGAAGTTTTTTAATTAATCCCCTTTTAGAACAACAACATTAGTCATCCCTCTTCTCTTTCTTTCTACAATGCCCTTGCCTTCCAATCTATCAAGTATCCTTGTGATTTTCGCTTTTCCAAACCCTGTTTTCTCAATTAAATCGGCTTGAAATATGGTTTTATTCTCTCTAATAATGCCAAATACTTGTTTCTCTTCTGCCTTTAAATCCGAAGTATCTATCTTTCTATTAACTTTCTTTTCTTTGACTCTTTTGATAATTATTCTCTCACTTGGTTTAGAGATGATTAGAATAATTGCAACTATGATCAACAAACCAACAATTGCTAAAGATAAGTATGTTTGCTGGCTTATCGTTTCATCCATTGTGCAACTATCATGCCCTGCCATGGTACAGGTATCAGTAACAATCTGTCTCAGTGCACTATTGAATAGAAAAATAATAATCACAATTAATATAGAGACTCCCAATAAGATATATCCAACATTCTTGTTTTCCATATAAAATGAGAATTTAGTGCGTTAATAAAGCTTATGAAACTAGTTTCAATTAACAGAACTTCTTTGGGCAAAGATTTATAAGACAGATTGTAATTAAAACACACCATGGTAGAATTAAAACTAGCGTATCAGACAAGCAGAGACGAAACTCTGTGCACAATTCATATCGCAGATGGAAATGAAGCATATTCCTCAGGCCCATACGATCTTAACTCAAGATGGGATAGTTTCTGGCGAATGCGCCGAATTAAGAAAGTAATCGAAAAATATGGAACTAAACCTATTAATTTTGATGAAAAATCCAAATATGTATATTCTTTAGACGATGAAATTGATAACATAAAAGATCTTGTAAACAGCCATAATCAAAGAGTGCCTCCGAAGAAAGTTGCTTAAAATTTCATTGGTCAGTATACCCGCCGTCAACAACAATTGTCTGCCCAGTTATATACTCGGCAGCATCAGAAGCTAAAAACACTGTTGTTTCAGCTATATCCACGGGCATCCCCATTCTTTTCTCAGGTATTGCCTGAATTAAATGTGATACTGCATCCTTATCAAGCCCATTTTTAGTCCCAGGAGTTAAAATTGCTCCCGGAGCAATTGCATTTACATTTATTTTATATTGCGCAAGGTCGAGTGCTGCGCCCATGGTAAAACCTTCAACTCCCCCTTTGCTTGCGCAATAGTGCGTTAAACTTGGAAAACCAACTTTCGTTCCCGCAATAGAAGCAATATTAACTATTTTCCCATATTTTTTATTAATCATAAAAGGCAAGACCGCTTTAGTGCAATTAAAAACGCCCTTTAGATTTATATTGATCACACTATCCCATTGCTCTTCAGTCATCTTATCAAGAGATACAAAAGGATAAATTCCAGCATTGTTTACCAAAATATCTATCCTCTTATATTTTTTTATGACTTCTTGCGCAAGTAGTTGCGCGTCAGTATAACTAGAAACATCACATTTAACAAAATAATGTTTTGTCTTTTCAGATTTTCTTGCAGAAACAACAACTTTAGCACCATAATTTGCAAGTGCGTCGGCAATTCCCTTTCCAATTCCCTTCGTTCCGCCAGTCACAATAGCCACCTTTCCTTTTAATGACCTCTTATCCATATCATCTTAAACATATTGAAGTATTTAAATCCAAAGGACGATGTTAGCTACATATACCTAAATAACTTTCGGGTAAAACTGTTAAGATAGTCAGCAAGAAGATGAACTAGTTAAATTATTAAATAAGAATTTATTTCTTAATTTATGAAAATTATACTTACATCAAGCGGATTAGAAACTGTTAGACTAAGAAAAGAATTTGTAAATCTTCTAGAGAAAAAAGTTGATGAAGCAAAAGTTATGGTAATTCATACTGCTAAAAAGCCAGAGCATTTTATTTTTGTTAATGAAGTAGCAAAAGAACTTGGTAAAATTGGAATATTATATCCAAATATAACTTATCTTAATATTCGTGGAAATAAAACTTCTCCATCATTAGGAGAATATGATGCAGTTTATGTTTGTGGAGGCAATACTTTCTATATCTTGGATAGAATAAGAAAAACAGGCCTTGATCGTTTTCTTAATAGTTTTGTAAGACAGGGAGGAGTTTATGTTGGAGTTAGTGCTGGAAGTATAATTGCAGGGAAAGATATAGAAATTGCTGGATGGGGGAGCGAAGGAGATCTTAATGATATTAATTTAAAAAATTTAGAAGGACTCAATTTTACTGATATTGCAGTCTTCCCTCATTATAAACCTAAATTGAAGAGAGAGGTTGAAGAATTAAGACAAAGGGTCAATTATCCAATAGAAACACTAAAAGATAAACAAGCAATCATGATTAAAGGAAAACGAGTAAAAAGAATAAATGCTTAATGTCTGGGCGTTGAACCAGTAACATGAATTGTAATATCTCTTGTTACACATTTTATTACAAACTTGAGTTCGCCACTTGCGAACTCAAAGGTGTTTCACACAAATAGTATTTTTAAATGAAGTAAATTCATCTAAAAATAAACTCATAAAAAAAGTAGTTCTTTTGACAGTTGATAAATATTCATCTGTTTATTAACAAATAATTGTGAAAAATGATGTTTTTTAATAAAATCATAGCACATTTTTATTCAATTTTTTACAATTTTAATCTAAAATATCCCAACTGTCAAAACGTTGTGAGTGAAGAAAATTTAATCTTGAGCAAATTTACTTTGGTCAAAATTGCTATTGTTTATTGACTCGCCTAGTGGCGAGATCAAGTTACAAAAAGTATCATAAAAAGTATTACACAGAACTCGTGGGGGCATTAATACTTAAGAATAAATAATCGCTTGAAATATTATCTCTCATAAATCATCACGTTATCAGTGAAATCAGAAACTTCTGATTCTTTTTTATCTGGGAAGATTTCTAATTTTAATTTTCTATCTTCAATAAGTTCTACTAGGACTACTCCATAAATAACTTGATTAGAACTTTTTGCTTTAATACCATTGATTAAAGAAACTCTATCCCAATGTACTCCTTTTTCATCAATGTATTCAAAATCAACTAATTCGTATTTAATTTTTCCTGAATTTGTGCCTATATCTTTTGGGTTTGGCGAATTAGTCTTTGATCCAAATTGTTTTGCTTCACCCTTGAAATTTCCTAATGAAATCAAGAAATAAGTTGGATCTAAAGCATCTGGGGAAAATGAAACATGTGTTTCCCAATACTGGGGCTCTTTTATTCCCTGATAACCATTTGTATTTTCCTTAAACCAAGTTCCAATTAATCTTCCGTCTATATCATGATCAATTTTTCCACCATAGGGTTCAACTTCTCTTAAAGATTTTTCGAGTAATTGAGACTTAATCGGTTCTACAAAATAATCAAATGGATCGACTGTATGTATTTTCCATGGTTCGCGATTATAATGTTCTGGGACTATAAAACCAACTAAGAATTCATTATTATTATGCAAACTAAAGTCAAGAACATTTGCCTTGCCTATTTTCTGACCAGATTTTACAGGGATATTAACTTGTTTTGAATTTTGAGGACCTAAGTCTTTTACTTTTTCTTCTATTTCTGGTGATAACTCATATATATGAATGAAAATAGTATACAAATCACAAGTATAATGAATAGTAAGACGGTAATCTTTAAATGCTGAATTTTTAACTGCAAAAAAATCAGGCATCCTTCCTATTTCCGTTATAACTCCATCAGCAGGCGCTAAAACATCTGTTAAATCATCAAGGGTTAATTCAGAGCTCATTCTAAAATTTTTTGGAGAATAATATTGATGATCGGTTGGAGTTACATGGCTTGAAATCATCAAGCCCATTGGCTGAATAAATCCAATTTGCTCAATTGGTACCGGAGAAGAAGTTAAACTAATAATTCCGTTTCCCTGACATCCTGAGGAAATTGCATCTTTATTTGGTTCATTAGTTTGAGAATTCGATCCCTGTTCTAAAAATTTATTTTCTAAATTTGAAGATTTGTTACCGGATTCCAAAAATTCACTATCAAAATCCGAGATCTGTTTATCTTTAAAGAGGTTACCAAAATAAAAACCCAGAACGAAAATTACACCTAGTACAATAACTAAAGAAACTATCACCTTCTTTTTCATACTTTCATAAATAAAACGAATGTTTTAAATCTTATTATAATTTATCTCACTAACCGTTTAATGAAATAGGTTAATCCTCTCGTGAGTGCGTTAATTCTTAGGATTAAATCTCCTACATAAACCGAATAACTAATGAGGTTTATGGTTCACTACTCCTACTGGGCGTATGACTAAATAGTTAGGTGCTTCGGAAAGGAGTTGAACTATAATTTAAAAATGTCTCAAGCTTACTTAATTTATGAAATTCAAAAATAAAAACGCCCATAACCCTCCTTATAGAAATATAGTCAGAAAAGTTAGAATGCTCTGGGAAGGAAAAGAGTCAGAAATTCTAGACAATATAAAACAGATTACGGGGCTAAATATGGATACAAAAAATATAATTTGTTATATTGATAATCAAACAACAAACGGATATTATGGTAGCAGAACAATAACTTTAGGAGTTAAGGGAAGGATAAATAAAGATGATACTTTGATGGTAATATCTCATGAGCTTTTTCATATTTATTATTGGAGAAAAATAAAGAGAATGAAACTAACAAATAGTTCTCCTGGAAATGAATCTAAAGAAGAATGGAAACTTGCTGAGGTTACTGCTTTTTTGTTAACCAATGAATCTTCTCTTAAAAAAAACTGGCCAAATGCTAAAGTTTATTTATATCCAGAAATCAAAGATATTTATAAAAAAGTTAAAAAGTTTTGGAAGAAAGAAGATATTGAATATTTTCTTACTAATTCTTATAAAAAAATAAAATAATCAAGGAAAAAGTTGGGGAGTTAATACTTAGGATTAACTTATCGTGGGGGCGCGTCATACTTTTTATTACATTTTATGATACACAATTTAATGCCTGAATTATAAAAAGTTTTATAACACAAATCATCCTTTATTTTAAATGAATCCCAAATTTTTATATCATGGAAGTGTAAGAGAAATAGAAGGAGAATATTTTATTCCGAAAAAACCGCAGGATTTAGAACAAAATCCAGATAATCTTCATGTTGGCATCTATGCTACGAGTGAGAAAGAGGTCGCTATTGCCATGGCAATAATTAGTTGTAAAGGAGTAAATTGGGCAAGCTTGTCTTTTAATAAAAAACCCTACGGAATCGTATACGAAGGATGGCCAAATCAAAAATATATCTTTCTTTATACTCTTCCCTTAGAGACATTTAGACAATCTGGAGGTAGTGGAAAACAATACGTTTCTGCTGAACCTGTAAAACCTAAGTCCGTAGAGAAGTTGTTAGTTCAAGATTATATTCACTTAGTCCGAAAAGGAACAGAAGAAGAAATAAAAAAGAAACTAGAAAAGTACGGGCCTAACTTTAATAAAAAGTAAATTGTTTTATCTTGAGCAAAAAGTAGGGGAGTTAATCCTTCGGATCTCAAGAATTTATCAATTCTTGATGGCATTCAAAAATCAAATATTTTTGATGTTAAGTAATCGTGGCGTGTTAAAAGACAATCAATCTAAAAAGAACTTATATCCGTTAGCGATAATTTTCTTCTTGGACTTTATTCCATTAAAAGCTCCTAATTGCTTTTCGTTAAGCTCTTGATTATACTTTGCTTCAATTAAGTTGTCTTTTGTGATAAAATCTATTTCTATTGAATTTTCTAGATAATAATTGGGATTTTCGTCCTTAATCTTTAAGAATACCAGATTTTCATAGCTTGCCCCAAGATCCTTAAATTCAGTTATAATATTTTTTATTCCCACATCTCCAATATAAATTTTTTTAGGAGAAGTTACTCTCTCATTTGCAGATTTAGAATATCTATCAACAACATAGAATAGATATGCTTTTTCAAAATAACCCACATATCTCTTGACACTATTAACTGAAATTTTCAATAGTTCTGCAAGTTTGTTATAGCTCATAGGTTTTCCAACTCTTTGGCATAACAAAACAAATAATTCTTTTACAGCTTTTTCTCCAGAGACATTATGATATGCAATTATATCTTTATACACAATGCCTTCAACTAACTCGTTTAAATAAGTTCTGTCTTCTGTTAAAACATAATGCGGAATTCCCCCAATTCTTAAATAATCTTTGAAATAGCTTTCTAATTTTGCTTTATCTGCTTTGCCAATCTTAGCTCCCTTGAATTGTAGAAACTCTTGGAAATTTAATGGCATTACTTCTATTGTGCTAGTCCTACCTGTAAGAAGGGCCTTTTTATCTCGCATCATAGTAGCAATTGATGAAGAACAAATAACTTTTATATTCTCATTATCGTATAAACTCTTCAATTCTTGTTCAAAGTTATCTCTAGAGGTAACTTCATCTAGAAATAGATAGAAAAAGTCTGTTGCAGACTTCTTGTGGACCTTTCTATATTCTTCGACTAACTCATGGATTGAATTCTCTAGAAGATTAAAAGAATCTAGTCTAATAAAAAGAATATCTCCTGGTTTTGTTTTGTTAGTTAGTAATTGGTTTATTGTTTGCATTAATATAGTGGTTTTGCCAATCCTTCTTAATCCTGTTAAAAATATGATTTCTTTGCTTTTTATATTTCTGAATATCTCACTTAGATAAATATCCCTAGGTATGCTTTTTTCTTCAAATTTACCTTCCCACCAAGGATTTTGTTTGTAAAGTTCCGATTCTAGATCCATGAATATTATACAGTTTTATGGTTTATAAACTTTGCTATACCATAGCATAGTTTAACCTGATTCTTTGCTACACCATAGCATAGTTTAATCCCTAGGGATTAAATTATCGTGGGGGCATGTTACCTAAGGTTAACAATCTCACATTTTCCTAAATAGGAGTCATTAAACACTAAAAATAGATTGCCTGAGGGATATTATTTACTACTTAATAGTAACATTTAAATAGCCTACAGACCAATATTATTTATGGTAACTCAAGAAGATTTTGAAAGAGCAAGAAATGATGTAGCTTATAGAAATCGTTTTGTTGACGAAATAGAATTAAATAGTACTAGAAAATATGTTAAAAAGGTAATTTATGAACTAAAAAATAGAGTTATTTCTTTAGACGGAGTTCCTGCAGCTATGCAATCTTGTCCTCCGTTAAGGGCTTATTTTGGGCTTTCTGGTGGAAAATCCACAATTAAGATATTTCCAAGAGCTTTTTTGCCCACAGTTCATTTAAAGTTAGACGATTTTTTAAGCACCCTAATTGACCACGAAGCATTTGGGCATTCCAGATTAGCTTTTGAAGGGGTAGATCCTTTTTTACCACAAGAAGTAGGAGTCATGTATGAACATATAGAAAGACTTCAAAAGAGAAATTGCTCAGAACAATACAGAGATCAAGTATTAATTGAACTAAGAAAATTATTAACTGGCGCCAGAAAAGAGTGTTAATAATTAACATTTTTTAATTTTTCTAGAATAACTTGGTTATACTACCATAAACAAATGTTAACTTCTCTAAAAAAGGATGTTATAAAACTTATTAAACTTTTTGTATCAAAAAGTGTTATAAATCGTGTAATAAAAAGTATTACACAGAACTCGTGGGGGCATGTTACCTAAGGTTAATAATCTCATGACCTTTTTTCGTTTTATCGACGGAAATCCATTTCGTGTTTTTCTCGCATTTTTGAGGGCTTTTTACTAGATTTAGTTGGTTAAACGCTCCCCGCATTTTCCTAATTAAAAACAAATTTTTTTATATAACAAAGAATCAATGCCTTCTCACATTAGCTGCTTTCTTAAACCTAACAGAATCATTTTCTTGAATTTCATACACAAAAGAATGCCCTCCACCAGACATACATGCAACATCTTCAACATCAATAAGCGCTTCTCTTTCAGCCAATTCAACGAGCCCTTCTTTGGTTGGTCCAATAGAAAAATCTGTAATGGTAAATTTACCATATCTATTCCCAGTCGAATATTTTTCAACAAGGTTATCAATAGATTCATCAGGATTAAAATCCCTTGGACAAAATGGACTCCTTTGTCGCATATCTCTTAATACATTTCTAAATAATGTTTCATATTGTTCTGCTGTTTTTTTATAATCAGTTATTGATCTTCCCATGTTTTTCATATGAAAATAGAGTATTTAAAGCTTACTATATGATACCACTATTAAGTAACATATTAATCTCGTATTGCATCTTTTGTCATACTTTTTGTATCAAAATATGTCATAAATTGTGTAATAAAAAGTGTTACACAACTCGTGGGGGCGTGTTATCATTTAGACGATTTCGTGCGATGTCAAAACTTTTTAGCTCAATAAAAACTTTTTATTTATCTTCTTAAGATTAAATAGGATTATCTTTTGAAGATTTTGATAAAGCTTTATGTCTTCTCTACTTTTTGAACCTTTAGTGTAATTCAAATATTCATCTAACAAGCCAAATGGAATATCTAGAATAGGGATATTTAAAGACTGCAAAAAATGAAAAGTTATTAATCTTGTTGTTCGGCTATTTCCATCTTCAAAAGGATGAATATGCTGGAATTCATTATGGAAATAAACTGCAAATTTCAATATTTCTTCCAAAGGCACTTTCTTTCTTTTAATGAATTCGTTATATCTGTCAAAAAGCTTATCTAATTCTTCTTTAATCTTTTCAGGAGGCGTAACTTTGAAATTTGGATTGCCTTTGATGTGCACAGGAATTGTCCTAATACTTCCTGCAAGATAAGTATGATGTCTCATGGCTATTTTATGATAATCTAAGACCGATTGTAAACTTAAGATTTTTCTTTCATTTGTGTCTTTAAGCATCTGAAACATAGATTCCTGGTAATTTTTCACTTCATCAACATCCGTCGTGTTTAGATTTGCAGGAACCAAGTGCTCTTTTAAGATTTTAATTGTATCTGGAAGAGTTATCGGATTTCCCTCTAAAGAAAGACTATGGTAAATAAAAGA
>CAYHPN010000015.1:0-33331 GCA_964358765.1 Candidatus Woesearchaeota archaeon
GCACCTCGGTAAGAAAGTATATGTTCTAATCAGAAAGTAAAATTACACATAGCTCAAATCCAATTCATCATATCTTAAGATTTCACTCATTTTCTTCCGCCTCCTTGACGATATTTATTCTTACTTCTACTATAGTTTTTGGTCTTAAATCTTCCTGCAAAAAACTAGGAATTACAATTACGCTTTGTTTCCCGTGTTTTGCAATCTTTTTTGTTATTGTGTATGTTTTGTTATTTTTTTCATTCATTTTACATAATTTTTATGTATATTTTAATTACTTTTTAGTAAAAACAATCATATTTAAATCTTTCTGTCTTTTGTTACTATATAAATACAACAAATCATCATAAGTCTTATATAGTCTATATATCTATAGATTATATGGTAACTACAATACAAGTAAATGAAAATACTCTCCAACTATTAAAGAAGATAAAGCTAGAACTTTCCGTACAATCTTACGACGAAGCCATAAAAAAAGTAGTCATAGAAAGAACTAAAGGAGAATCCATGGCGGGGTCTCTTAAAAAATACTTCAAAAATAAATCTTCTAAAGAATTATTAAAAGAGTTGCAAAATGAAAGAAGAAAAAGCGATAGGTTCTGATTTTATTGATAGTTCTATTTGGTTTTCATATTTTATAGATGGATTCCATAAAGAAATTATAGAAAGGGATGAAATGCTGTTAACCTCTATTCTTTCTTTATTTGAAGTTAAAAAAAAATTGATTGAAAAAAAGATTCCAGATAATGAAGTAAATGAAAAAATTAATTTTATAAAGAAAAAATCTATTATCATTTCAATAAGTAATGAAATAGCTGAAGAATCGGCAGAAATTTCTGTAAAAAACAAACTTCCTGCAATGGATTCTTTAATTTACGTTTCTTCTTTAAAACAAAATTCCACTTTAATAACCAAAGATAATGATTTTAGAGGCTTAAAAAATGTCGAAATATTATCTTAATCACCACTCGACTTTATCAGCATCTTTTTTATTATAAACAATTTCATCTAGTTCATAAAATTCCATGCTTGTTTCTACAAGACCTGAGAAATATCTCAGTTGATAATCTTTATCTGTTTCAGGATCAAATAGTTCAATCGCCATTTCTTTTGTTTTTCCATGATCAATTAATACGTATTGAGAATCAACTTCTAAATTTAGTCCGTCAACTTTTACTTTATCTCCTTTCTTTAATTTTTCAACAGATTTAGATGCTTTGACTTTTAGATATTTTATCTCTCCATCTAAGTCAACTTTTCCTTCTCCTTCATCATCGCTTTCATCATCCTCACTTTTAACATTCTTCTTAAAAACATTTTCTGATTTTACCTTTGGCTCTTCATCCAAATCAACAGAAATATCTCCTCCTAAATCGTCATTATCACCATCAACTTCAAAAACCATCTTCTTTTCCTTTTTCTTTTTTTTAGGAGCTTTCTTTTCTACCTTAACTTTCTTAATACTCTTTTCCTTTTTTTTAGTTGCCATTTAAAAAATCAGTCAATGGGGTTTTTAAAACTTAGTATTTTATAACTTCTATATCTTTAATATTTTCAAAATGTTTTACATTTCTTGTAATTATCTTATTAATTCCGTTTGTTAGATAAATTGCGGCTATAGTCATATCAAAGGGATCTATAATTTTACCTTTATTTTTCAATTCTCTATTAATTTCACTATTTTTCTTGCTGGATTTATAATCCAATTTTAAGACATTATACTGATTATATAAATTATCATAGAAACTTTCCTCATTTTTATGTTTTAAGTTCCTAAAATCTAATCCCAACATCAACTCCAAATAAGTAATTATATTCAATATTATCTCTTCCTCTGTTTCTTCCAGTAATTTCAATATATTTTTATCATTTCTAAATAAATCAATGAGACCAGTAGTATCGATTCCTATCATTTCATTATCCTTAATACTTTTTTATTAAACAGATTTCTATACTCCTTCATTTCCTTTTCTCTAATATCCCAGTCAACTTCCTTTAATTTATCTGCAAATCTTAATAGAGATTTCCCACTTCTATCTTTTTTCTCTTCATTCTTAAAATTTAATATAACATCTGAAAAACTTTTATCTTTTCTCTTTAAAGATCTCAAAAATTCATATGCTTCTTCCCTTATTGATATATTAACGCTTCCCATATGGGTGCACATATGAGTACTCATATATAAACCTTTCTACCATTTCTTTTTCTCAGCTAAGATAAAATCTCCTTCTTTTTGCGGAGCATTTGCAAAAAATCTTTTTCTAAAATCAGTGTCACAATCTAGCCCTTCTCCTTCTTCTCTCATTCCGCCCAATACTTCTTTTTCTTTTTTTTCAGTAAATTTAACACTTTCTAGTTTTTTTGCAAACTTTGCTAGAATTTCTTTTGCTTCCTTACGTACCTGTTCCTTTTTTTTCTCATCCATAGTAAGTATGTAAAATTACAGATATATAAAACTAATCTTTTGTTTTCTTATTATTTTTGTAATAGAAAATTAATAACAAACTACAAATAAAAACGAATATACTTAAGAATATTAACGAAACTTTAAAACTATAATCTTTACTCATATATCCAATGATAGGGAACAATAAAGTTATTCCAATATTATCAAACATATTATTTATCGACAACATAGTTGCTCGATGCGAAGACTCCACCTGTTTGTTTACATAATCTCCAATAATAACTTCATAAAATCCTTGAATGAAAGAAATAATCAAAAAGAATAAAAGTCCAAAATAAGGAATAACAAACGACAGTAAAAATACAGAGATAAATGTCAATATTGTTATAAGATAAATAGATTTTTTTTCTCCAATTTTTTCTTCGAATGAATGAGCTTTCTTAGAGCTATATGCGGCTATTAAACTCATAACAAAAGAAATTACTCCAATAAAGGAAATAGGAATTAGAATTACTTCAAAATATTTAGAAGATAGATTAAGCATAATAGCAATAATTGAACCAATCAGAAAGGTGAAAAATGCAAGATACTTTAAATAATAATTTCCTTTAAAGAATTTAATTCCTTCCTTTAAATGTTTAAGAGAGTTTGTAAAGTTTATTCTTTTTTTAGAAATATAAGGTTCTTTAAGAAAGAAAGTCAAAATAAAACCCAAAGTAATTAAAGGTAATGAAGTAATTGCAGGCAGTTTTGGGTGTATACTAAAAAGGAAAGCTCCAACTATGAAAACAAACGCCATTGAAACTTTTGAAATAGTGCTTGATATGCCTGAAATTTTTTTATGCTCATTTTCTCTTCCTAATCTTTTTAGACTATCATAAAGTAAAGCAGAACCTGTTCCCGAAGTTAAACTAACTCCAATTCCACTTATAACTTTTGCAATCAAAAAAGGCCAGAATCCATTAAAAAAAGCAATCAAAAATATTTCAACAACATACATGGCTCGAGAAATCAAAAGGGTCTTCTTTTTTCCGAGTAAATCTGCAATAACTCCTGTAGGGACTTCAAGAATGAGTGTAGTGAAGGCGAAAACCGCCATTATAATAGTAAATTGTTCTAAAGTAACTTGAGAAGCTATATAAAATAATGCAAGAACAGGGATAAAAAACCTTCCCCACATCAAACTGCCAATGACATAATTCAATTTAATATTTCTTTCAAAATATTTTTTTTTGTTCATTAAATCGGAATTCCTCAATTATAGTTAAAAAAAGTAAATTTCAATTAATAAACTTAACCCCTACCAATTTATTATTTTTATCAATTTCAATTATCGCATATTTGCCTTTCTCTGCGTCACCTGGATTTATTACAGGAACACCGTAAATTCTTTTCACACCCTGATATTCATGCATATGACCACAGACAATTAACTTGGGTTTATATTTTTTAATCGCTTCACTAAAAAATCCAATTCCTGCGCTCTTTCCATTCATAGGATTATCTTTTCCTCCTTTAATAATGTCGAAAACACCTTGCGGAGGATAATGAAAAACAAATATTCTTTCCCCTTTAGTTTTTTTTAAATTTTCTAATAATCTTCTTTTGCTTTTTGTTCTTCTAAAAATTCGAGCCATATGTCTTTGCTGATCGTTTTCTTTCCACTCTTTCTTATTATAATAGGAATCAATATCCATGTAACCTCCAAATCCAATATAATTAATACCTAAATATTTAGTTTTTCCATAGGTAATATTATTTAAATTTTTTAACTTCTTAACAAATTCATCATATCCTTTCTGCCTATCCCATTTTTCAAATGGATATCTATACCAATCACTATTTCCAAACACTATTATTGCTTTCTTTCCAATTTTGTTTATTTCTTTCAATATATTTTTACCTGCCTGGAAATCCTTTTTTAATAATATACCATATTTTTTCTTACCAAAATATTCTTCTCCGCTTATTTGAAATCCTTTCTTTGCAAGCGAGAGTTGCTTCATAATAAATGGTCTCCATTCTGCAAGACCTGTATAATCTCCAACTCCAATTATCAAATCAAATTTTTCTCTTCTCAATTTTTCTTTTAATTTTTTGGGAAACACTCCTTGGAAATCACCGATTGCTAGAATTTTCATCTCCAACCACCCAAATACGTTAAGCAATCTTCACTAAACTCTAAAACTGACTCAAAGTCCTTATCACCTAATTTGTGTTTTAATATATTCTCGGAGTTTTTTGGCAATTTTATCTTATAATTATTTTTAAACAATTTTAAAAGATCACTTTTACTAGGAGTTCCTAGTGTAGTTAACATTAATCTTAATGTTGTTTTAAATAAATAATAAATTGCCTCTAGTCGGGATTCAGGTTCTAAACATTTTCTTAAAGAATGGTTTATTTCCAAGCTTAATAATTGCCCTATCTCTTTTTTATTTAAATTTATCTTAAATGTAAATGGATTTTCTCCAAATAATATTTTTTTACTTTTATCTTCTGATAAATTCCTAAAGAAAAATTTATCCATTGTAAAACTAGATTTTTTTATCAATTTAATGTCTATTTTATTTATTGGAATTATACTTATGGAATATTTTCCCTTTCTATTTCTTATACTCTTATCACCTCCAATATCAAATACCAAATCTTTATGAATTTGCTCATAATCTTTAAAGATTCCAAGCAGATTAATATAATCTTGAGTTGTAAAAATTGAATTTTTAGATAAAAATAAAAGATCAATATCATCAAAGTTTTTTGTAGTCGTAGAAGACCCGAATTGAATTATGCAAGATAGTTTTAATTTATCCCAGCATTCATTTATAAAACTACTAAAAATTATATTTAAATCCATAACCTTATTTA
This sequence comes from Candidatus Woesearchaeota archaeon, assembly GCA_964358765.1. Classification (GTDB taxonomy): domain Archaea; phylum Nanobdellota; class Nanobdellia; order Pacearchaeales; family GW2011-AR1; genus UBA73. The sequence goes on from CAYHPN010000015.1 coordinate 5,279, forward strand.
CAATTCAAATTATTTAAATCTAATTCATGCTTGGAATTCTTTCATCCTTAATCATTGAATCAATGCATCTACCGTGAAACGCATACTCTTCCTTTCTTCCCGAATCATTTAAAATTAAAACTCTTCTGTCGCTTTTTTCTTTTTTATTATAGCAATCATTGTAATAACATCTTCCGCCTTTCATATTCAAAATTAAAGTCCTAGTATCTTCCTGAAATCCTCCATTTAATAAATTTCTCACTAACCCTCCAAGCCTTATTAAATTACTAAAATATTTTGAACCTATATAATTCATTTCATTCCTTTCACTTTCTTTTCTTCTTTTTTAGGCAACTCTAATTTGATATGTGCTTCTTTGAGTTGTACTTCGCTTACTTCGGCAGGAGAGCCGTCCATTGGACACTGTGCCGCTTTATTCTTAGGAAATGCAATAACCTCTCTTATATCATTAGTTCCTAGCATCAATGCGACTAATCTATCCACACCTAATCCCATGCCTCCATGCACTGGCCCGCCAAATTCATAAGCTTCAAGTAAAAATCCAAATTTCTTCCAGGCTTCTTCTTTACTCATTCCAATTATGTTCATTACTCTCTCCTGTAGTTCTGGATCATTTATTCTTATGCTCCCGCTTCCTAGTTCCGTACCGTTTAATACAACATCATACAAATCTGCTTTTACTTTTCCAGGATCTTCTTCCATTGTTTGAATAAATTCTTTTTTTGGTGAGCTGAACATATGATGTTCTGGATCCCATTTTTTCTCTTCTTTATTATAAGAAAACAATGGAAAGTCAACAACCCAACAAAAAGCATATTCGTTTGGATCATCTTTATTCTTTCGTAAATCAGGTTTATCAGTTCCATATTTTTTCATTGCTTCATCATAAGTTATGATCTTAAATTCTCCCAGTTCTATATCTAAAACTTTTTTGAAAACATGTTGATACATTCCTTCAACCATATGCATAACATCTTTTGCTTCAACAAAACTTAGTTCCAAATCCACTTGAGTATGCTCTGGCTGTCTGTCTGCTCTTAAATCCTCATCTCTTAAACATCTTGCTATTTGAAAATATTTATCAAATCCCGAGATCATTAATATTTGTTTATATAATTGTGGACTTTGAGGTAATGCATAAAATGTCCCAGGATTTACTCTGCTAGGAACAATATAGTCCCTTGCACCTTCGGGTGTAGGTTTTACAAGCAAAGGGGTTTCAATTTCAATAAATTCATTATCGAAATAATATTCTCTTATTGCTTGAATAACTTTCATCCTAAACATTAAATTTTTCTGCATTTTAGGCCTTCTTAAATCTAAATATCTATATTTCAATCTTGCATCATCTCCGGCAACTTTATCGTCATTTATTTCAATGGGTGGGGTCTTTGATTTTGTTATTACATCAATTTGCTCAGAAAATACCTCAATTTCTCCAGTTCCTAAATCTTTATTCTCCGTTCCCTTTTTTCTTTCATTTACAACACCATGTGCACAGATTACATATTCAGACTTTATATCTAATTTTCCAATATAAACAACTTGAGTCTTTCCATATCGATCTCTAATATCTATAAAATTAAGTTTTCCATGTCCCCTTATAGTATCCACCCACCCACATAATTTTACCTTTTTACCAATATCTTTGCTTCTTAATTCTCCACAGGTATGTGTTCTCATCATGATTTTCTTAAAATTACTAGCTTTTTAATTCTTTTCATAAACAAATTTTAACCTGTATATCCGCACATTCCAGATCTTGGAGAATTTACCAGAGGAAGAAGTATGTCTTCTCCACATTCATGATTTTTAGAACATTTTTTACATAATAGCCCCTTATTTTCATAAACACAATCCGAACAGATATCTTTTGCAACATTCCCACAAATATCGCATTTAAAATCAGGCATATTATTTCTAGAAACAATCTTAATATCTCTCAGAATGCCCAATCTTTCTGAAATACATGTCAAAGAAAGTTCTGTTGTTGTTCCAAAATCATATTCATGATTAAATTTTAGTCCTGGAGATATAACATCTCCAATTTTGGCTTTCATATTTCTCTCCTTAAATTCTGGATCTGGAGAAGAAGCATAATTCAAACCATTTATTTTAAAAAGACTCATATGTCCGCAACACTCTAGCCATAAATTTCTTAAAAAATCATCTATTTCTTCCAGCTTATTATTTGAATTAACCTCAAAATAAACAAAATAGAGTCCAGAACTTGCTCTCAGAAGAAATATCTTCTCTTTTTTTTCTTCGTTTTCATTCAATTTTATTTTCTCATCGCATGATTGCAAATGTCTGGACATTGCAGTGGCTGAAAATGTTTTCTTGCAAAAATCGCATATACCTTCTGATTTCATTATAATTATAATACTTACTAATTTATAAATTTTTATTTTCTTGATTTTCTATATGCCTTTATCCTTTCCAGAGTAGGTTCTATTCCATTTTTTAGATTATCGTGCCAAGGTTGCATTTCTGCATGTAATTTCAATAATTCTCCCAAATCATTATTTGTTAAACTAATATAAACATAACTAAGTAAATGATTTATTTTCTTATTTTGATGTCTTCCAGGTACACACTTATAATTTTCTATGTCTGAATAAATTCTATGTAACGCCCTTAAGCTTTCCCCTGCCAAAACATCTTCACTTTCATTTTGTCTTTTCATCTCATCGTAGAATGGTTTAATGTAATCAACATCCCGAACTTTTCTTAGTCCGTTTGCCGCCATACATAGTCTCTCTAGACCAAATACATTAATAAAAAAACCGCAATCAGGTTCTATCAAGCCAATAGTGTTATCGAATTTGCTCTCATCTCTATCTTTAAAAATGGGTCTCCATCTTCCATATTCTAATGTGGCAATGTCTAAAAAAACTGGATTTTCTTTTGTTCCAACGTTAAAATTAATTTCATTTCTATATCCCCAAGGAGAGGCCCTGTCATATACATGAAGTGCAAGAAAAGTATCTCTGCTTCTATCTGCAATTAAGTTTTCCTCAGGAACTCCTACCTCCAAAAATGCCTCTTTTGAGATTTTATCTTCAGGAATCTGAAAATCAAATGCATATTTACCAGCAGTTAATTCTTGAACATTTCCACCTGCACAATAAGTAATATAAACTCGATTTTTATCAAGTCCGAGATCATTCAAAAATGCAATTAGATTTTTTACTTTTCCCTTCTGATGAACTTGATAATTAGGTTTTCCTGACAACGTCATTATCCCATCTAAATCTGCCATTTCAAAAACTCCAAGATATTTCCAGGCTTTATCGCCTTGCATAAAATCAAAATCGTTAAATCGAATGCAGCTCTGCACAGCAGAGAAAATATAATCGTGATCGAAGTCAATGTATCTTCCATATTCATTCAACCAAGGAATCTCACTATAACTTAAGTTAAATGTTCCAGGAAACCCTTCATTAATCAATGAAGCTCTCTCTATTCTACGACATTCTTCATATTTCGGCGAGTTCTGTATCTTTTCTCTTAATTCTGCGTATTTCATATTGATCAAGGTTAATGTAGGGAATCTTCCAATTTGCTCGCCGCTTTTGAATAAGTTCTTGCCATTTCATCATGATATTTAGCTCCACTTGGAGAGGTCACATATTTTCCGTTTCGCCAATACTTTGCTTTTTTCGCATGCTCTCTCGCCAGTCTTCTGTATCCTCTAACTAAGCCGATAAAATCTCCGGTTACCTTAGCTTTTGTCTCTGCTTTTTCCAATTGAGACCTTATATCATGATCATCCCACTCATGAGTATTCAAAGAAGAAATTGCACTATCAAAATAATCTTTAACATTGCTTAATCTATAAATTAAATCATCAGCCATAACTGTTGCAATTTTAGCCCTACAAATTAAATCATCGGTCATTTTAGACCCCACATCGAATCTTCCATGTAACTTGCTATTTTCCTATCGTCTTCAACACTACTTGCCCAATCTGCTAATTTTTCAAAATATTTTATTTTTTCTTTTTCACCCAATCTTTGAGCAAGAACCGCCGCAGAAGAATAATAGGAAGAGTGTTTAATTCCTTCTTTCTGACTTCTAGCTTCCTGACTTTCAGTAAAAAAACCTTGCAGTAGTTTTCTCGATCTATCTTCATTAAATTCCTTGTCCGTTAGTTCTCTAATTCTCATTCCTAAACTTTCTTCGTTTGTCATTTTTCCTTATTGTAAAGAACCCCAAACAACCCTACTTATATTTATGGTGTAAAATATATTACAACAGAAAGCAAAGCTTAAATAATCATTAAAATTTACTTGCATATGGATTTAGAATCAAATTTAGAGAAAATAGGGCTAAGTAAGCAAGAAGCAAAAGTTTACATTAGTACATTAAAACTAGGAGTCGCAAAGGCAAGTCAGATCGCACATAAATCAAATGTCAAAAGAGAAGCCTCTTATTATATACTCAAAATGTTAGAAGAAAAAGGCTTTGTCAGCGAAGTAATAAAGTCAGGAGTCAAGTATTACAGTGCAGTACAACCCAAAAGAATACTTGAAATTATTGAAGAGGAAAGACAGCAAAAATCAGAAACAATAAAAGAGATTCTCCCCGAACTTGAATCTTTACAAAAAGTTGCACTTAGCCATCCCAAAATAGAGTTCTACGAAGGAGAAGCAGGCCTTAAAACAGCTGCTTCAATAATGACCCAAAAAGATAACCTAACAATCTACTGCTACGTCTCCGAAGGTATACTCCATCTAACTCCTCATTTCCATCCATTATTTAGAATGAGAAGAAAAGAAAGAAATATCAAACTTAAAGTGATTTCAGAAGAAACCTCTTTTATAATAGAGAATCTAAAGAAAAAAGACAAAGAAGAATTAAGAGAAACACGTTTTAACAATGAAGTCATAAAAAATATAGATGTATCCTTCTACATCTTACCAGAGGGAATAATTATCTTAAAGGCCAATAAAAAAGAACAGCAAGGAATTTATATTAAAGATCCAGCAACAGCCTTACTCCAAAAGCATATTTTTGAGATTATTTGGAAAATATCAAAATAAACTTCAAAGAGTAACTGCTAAAAGATCAGAGCCAAAACCAATGGTTTTGAAATTTGATTGAAAAATTGTTTGTCTTGCGACAAAACAATTTTTCTAATTTGACTAATGTTAATAACTCATTATTATTAATGATATATATTAAGTCTTTGTGCCAATGTAAAAATGTAGTGCATTAATGATATACAAGACAATTAAATTCTTCAACATGTCAAAAACCCTTCGAGAATAAATTCACGTGTTCGGGGTTTTTGAGCATGCTCAAGAATTGCATATGAGAAAGAAAAAACAATTCTTGACACATTGAGACAATTAAGCAATATTCTAGTTGTAAATGAGAAACCCTATTTGTTACAAATAATCGTTAGCAGTTACATCTAAGAGAAAAGCTTATAAAATCTTCACATCTTGATAAAATATGGAAAGGAAATTCAAAGTATTGTATGAAGAGCAATTTGATAGATTATTAATAGCTTCGAAATCAACTACAGATAAAATAGTTGGAAGTGTAAGGTTATTAAATATTATTTTGGACCTTAATACGGAAAATAAAGTTATAAATGTTGAATTAATTAAAGCTTCGCAATATCTGGAATCACTTGGAATAGACTCAAAAATACTAAATAAAGCAAAAAAAGGCAGTTTTGTATTAAAAAAATTTAGAAATGGATATGAAATAATTTTTACACTTAAAACTCAAAAAGAATCTGTTTCAATTCCTTATAACATTCATCTTCCGCAGAAAAGAGTTGCATTATCTCCTATCGCATAAATCTTCTTCCTAAATTTCTGTTGTATTCATTTGCATGAATCACTTCCACGATATTTTTCTTATTGCAAATAGCTATAGAAAAAACAATGTTTTCACTTATTCTATAAAATAACTCATAACCTATATCTCCAAATTTTAGAATTTCTTTTTCAACTGCGAAGACTTTATCAAATTGTCCAAATATTTCTAGAAATTTTTTATGTTCTAATCCTTTTTCTGCCAATCTTAGATAATAGTACTTAGTAAAAATAATCCTCCTGCCTTTAATATTTTCTTGAATTATCTTATCAATTTCATTTTTATCCTGAATAAATTCAGTCATATGATCTAGAATTGTATCTATTTTAAATAAGTTATTAATCTATAGCTACAGACTTTAGTAATTCCCCAATTTGGTCTGTAGCTATATTCGGGAGAACAAAATGGCAAAGGGGATTTATTTTGGTCTCCCGCTATAATTCTATCTCAAATCCTTTCCTTAAAGAAAAGTTTGAATAATTCCAATTTTATAAGAGAATTTTCAAACTTATCATTAGAGAAGATTAGTTTTTGCAAACTTCTCTAAAGGGTTTCAAATACATAATTAATTTCTCATAAAATTCTGGAGCTATTTTCTTAGCCATATCTAAGTATAGTCTATCACTATCATCTATCTTTCTTACAACTGTTTTAAATTTAAGATCTTCATTTAAATCTGAACAGTTGTGAACCATATCTGCAAGCTTTATAATTTGTACTTTATAATCTGCCTTTTTCATTCTTTCCTTATATAACTCTCTGTCCACATCTCTAGTCAATGTACTTACAATTCTAGCAATTTCTTCATTAAATTCTTTTTCTATTTCTTTAGCAGTTACATCACAATCTTCAATAACATCATGCAGCCAAGCTGCAACTAAAATATTCTCGTCTTTTATTCTTATACTTTTAAGTAATTCAACTACTGTAGCACAATGTTTAATATAAGGTGTTTTTCCATCTTTTCTAAATTGCCCTTCATGTACTTGAATTGCAAATATCTCGGCTTTTTTTATTAATTCACTCATTTAACTTGCCCTCCAGAAACTCTTTAATTCCAGTAAAACCCATAGAATCAATTTTATGTACCAATCCTTTAGAAGGTTTCTCAAATTTTGGGCTAATTGTACTTCTCCCAAAAGCTTCAAAATCTATTTTTCTTTTTTCAATATTAAATTCTATCTCAAAGAACTTCATCAAATTTACATCTTCATTACTTCTGGTATGCTCTGAGATGTAAGCCTTAGCTAATTCTTTTGCTTCCTCATCATCTCTTGCACTAAAAACTACTCCTGGAGATCTATCATAACTAAAATCATGCCAACCTCCATCGTTTCTCCAATATTCCATATAATATATTTTAGATTTTTTATTTTTCATCTTTTCCTCCATATGCAACCCATCCGCTCCTTTCACCTACAAATACTAATTCTTTCTTTTTTACCAAAGAACATTCATTATCATCAAAATATCTTAACCCGTACTTGCTTCTCCTAATTTCATCATATAATCTTTTACTAACTTTTACTTCACAAGGCGATCCAGCAGGCCTACTATATTCATCAGGAACTTCATTAGGCATTCCTTTCCAATACATATTTACAAATTTCCGATAGTCTTCTTCAGTTAGATGTAATGAACACCCATCAGGCCTTGTTCCCCATCCTCTTTCAGATTCTTCCCAACTAACATACGCTGCATTTTCCAGATTTTTTTTCATCATTTTTCTTCTCCCAATTCATCTCTAAACAGTTGCTCTTCTCAGATCTGCGATATATCTATCCATTGCTTCGCCCTGAGTTAGACCAAGATAATCAGCCCCAAGTACGTCTCCAAAATCATAATCTATTGAAATAGAGGTTACTTTTACAAGCTCTAAAAGAGAATGTTTGGGATCTATTTTTCTTAATGCATCCTGACTTTGGATAATATCTCTTTCTATTCTTTTATACCACTCTGTTCCCGTTTCTTTTCTTTTCATGTTAGTCAAAATGAAATGCTCTCCTTTCATTTAATTGATCATCTAAACTTATTTTATATGAATACACTTCCATAACTTTTTGCATGTTCTTGAAATTATATTCATTAAAAACTTTCCTGACATTCTCCTGTCTACACACGTATGTTGAGTAGTCTTGATGGTCAAAAGTATCGCAAACTACTAGCATATGGGTAATATCTTTCTTATTTCTTCCTTCTTTAAGCCATTCTCTTATTTCTTCCCGTGTTGTTGCGCTCATTGTGTTTTTCTCCTTACAAAAGATGCAGGAAGAAATACTATTTAATATATAGCTCTCCAAAATTGTTGAGTAATATTTATATATTAAATAAAGGTATAATTTATATGAATACAGAAGCATTGGAAGGAATAGGATTGTCACAGACAGAAATAAAAGTGTTTTTGACTCTTCTTGAACTCGGAGAGACTAAGGCAAATAACATCATAAAAAAATCTTCTTTGCAAAGCTCCTCAGTATATAATGCCGTTAATTCATTAATATCAAAAGGATTTATATCTTATATTAAAAAGAGCCAGATAAAATATTATCGTGCAGCTGATCCTGAGGCTATATTGGATTATATCGAATTAAAAAAAGGAGAATATCTTAAGTTGCTTCCTCAGTTAAAAGAAAAACAAAACAAAACTAATAATGAAGGAGTGGAATTTTATAAATCGTTTAAAGGAATAAAAACACTCATATCTCAATTGTTAAAAGATTCAAAAAAAGGAGATATTTATAGAAGTTTTTCCGTAGATGACTTTGGACAATTTCAGACTTCAGGAAATAAAGTATTCAAGCTTATTAAACAATTATTTATAGAAAAAAAGATAATTACAAAAGGAATCTTTCATGAAAATACAAGACGTAAGCCAACAAAAGATTCAATAATGGAAAAAAGATATCTTAACATTCCTCTGCTTCCCAATACTTTAATCTTTCAGGATCGTGTTGCAATAATTTCATGGAAGGATGAGCCCTCAGGCATATTAATCCATTCAAAAGATATTGCAGATAATTATGCAGAATTCTTTGATCATATGTGGAAAATTGCAAAAAAATAATGTGCAATAATATTTATAACCTAAATTTCTGACAAATCTATATGGTAAGCGTAGGAATCACCGGTCTGGGAAGTTGTCTCCCCAGAACTATTGTATCAAATCAAGATTTAATAAATAACGGCGTAGATACAACAGAAGAATGGATGTTGCAGAGAACAGGAATAAAGACAAGAAGAATCTCTGACAAAGACGAATCTCTTCCAATTCTTATGTCAGTAGCAGCAATTAGAGCTTTAAAAGATGCAAAACTTTCTCCTTTAGATTTAGATTATATTATTGCAGGAACTAACTCAACGGATCCTCTTTTAGTTCCCCAATTGGCTTCAAGAGTTCAATATTTAATAGGGGCTAGAAATATTCCTTCATTTGATGTGCAGGCGGGGTGTTCTGGAGCAATGTATGCAACTGAAATGGCAGTTAGAATAATTAGAGATATTTATCAAACTGATAAAGAAAATCTAGAAAAAAAATTAAAAAATGAAAAATCGCAGACGGATAAAATAATAAAATCAAAACGTGCAAAAGTTTTAGTTCTTGGAGGGGACACACTTTCATATGTTACTGACATAAAAGATAAGAGAAGTTCAGTTCTCCTTTCTGATGGGGCAGGAGCGGCTATTTTAGAACCAACTTACGACGATAATGAAGGAATCAAGCATATATTTAATGCCGCAAACGGTTCTATTGGAAATTTAATACATTACGAAAGTGGTTTTCAATCTCCCTTATCAAGCATTGATCCAATAACTCTAGAAACTAAAGTTACAAGTCCCGGACATTTTATTATGAATGGCAATAGCGTGCATAAATTTATTGGAAGAATTTCTTCTAAAGTAATTGAAGATATAATAATAAATTCTGGATACTCGCCAGAAATACTTTCCGATACCATTATAATTCCCCACCAAATGAATTTGAGATCTATTGAATTATGCATAAGTCAATTAGAAGAATCAACAGGAAAAAAACCAAAATACGTATACACTGATGGAATTATAAATTACGGTAACAATTCGACAGCCTCAACTTTAATTGGCCTTGATGAAACTTACAGAAGTAAAAAACTTGATTTAGATGACCCTGTTATTGTTGTAGCGTTTGGTGCAGGTTTGACTTGGGGCGGATATTTAACCAGATGGAATAAACCTAAACCAGATTCTCCAATAGTTTATAATTCTAAAGAAGAAGAGCAATTAAAAAAAGAACTCAATGTAAAATATAATGTTTGGAAGGAAAATTTAGCTAAATAATAAAGACATAATTATCCATTTTTTCTCTCCAAAACTTTTTCAATTAGCTCCATGGTTTTTCTTGCATCAAGTTTTCCCTTAAATTTAGCCATCACCATTCCCATATATGCGTTCCCTCTTAAACCAGGTTTTTCCTTAACAATTTTACTTATTTCCATTTCAATATCATCTTCTGATGCCTTTTCGACTTTCAGAGATTCTTCTATGCCAGTTCCATTAACAATTTTCTCCATTATCTTTTTTATATCACTTTCTTCTATTTTGCCTTTAATTAACTCCTCAAGTATTCTTTCAAGTGTCCTCTCAGATAATATTTTCTTTATTTCTTCAAAACTCTTCTTTGTTTTAGATGCAAATTCATTTCTCCAGAGAGTTATCATTTTTGCAACTAAATTTGCATCTTTATTGTAAACCCTGATTAAAACTCCAAATTCTTCTAATCCTTCTTCTAAAACTAAATTTATCAATTCGTCAGTTAATCCTTTTTTCTTTAATTCATCTTTTATTTCGTTTTTCATTTTAGGCAACATTCTTTTTATTTCATTTATTTTTTCTCTTCCTATTTTTAGTAAAGGTAAATCAGTTTCTGGATACATTCTAAATTTTCCTGGAATTGGTCTTAAAAATTCAGTCGTGCCGTCTTCTTTCGAATTTCTCACTTCCCCTATTTTTTTTCCTTTTTTTAACTCTTCCAACTGTCTGTCGACTTCTTTTTCAACTGTTTTTATCATTATGGCAGGATCTTGAAATCCCTTAATTTCTACTTTATCATGTCCTCTGATACTTACATTAATATCTTGTCTAATTGTACCAATTCCTCTTTTAACTCTACATGCTCTAACTATTTCTCCTAATTTTAAAGCGACTTCCTTTACTTGCTCGGGTAATTTCATATCTGGTGCAGTTGCAATTTCTACTAGTGGAATTCCTAGCCTATCTAGCCGGTAAACAGCTTTTTTCTCATCCTTAGAAATTATTCTTGCAGATTCTTCTTCAAGACAAATGCTTTCAATTCCAACTTCTCCAAAAGAAGCCTGTATTTTTCCATTGCTTGCGATTAAAACAGTTCTTTGAAACCCGCTTGTATTACTTCCATTGATAACGGTCTTTCTCATTATTTGAGTAAGAGAATAAACTTCACAATTCAATAATAACGCAATTTTTAGTACTTCATTTAATGCATCTATATTTATTTCATATGGAGGTTCTTCATCAAGTTCAACTAAGCAAGTATTGTCATTATAACCTTCGTAATAAAATTCCCTGCCTAATCCATGTTCATATTCAACAGCTGCATCTACTTCTCCGGTCTCTCCAGCAACTTTATGGAGTTTTCTCTTAATGACAAATTCTGCAGGATCGTTTCTCAAATATCCTGGACATCTGCAGAATAGTTTACCAGTATCAAGTTGTTGATGTATTTCTATTCCTGCTTTAAGTCCTATTTTAGCATAATCTTTCTCTACCATATTCAATTTGATATTTTAAGATTATTAAAGTTTCTTGTTTGCAAAATCATTTTAAAAAAGGCAAGGTATTCACCTTTTCTTCTTCCTGTGCTAAAACTACATCAATATCAATCATTTCATCTTTCATTAGAGTCTTTATTTTCTTCACTTCTTCCTTTAACTCATCATCAGTTTTATGAAATATCTGCAATACGCAGTTGGGATTAAACAAAGACAAGACCAGGGCATTTACTCTCTTCTCTCCCCTCGCAAAAGTTATTATCTTTTCCTTTAGATTTTTAGAAAGATTCCTTATGTTCAAAAAAATTAGGGAATAATTATATCCCAGTTTCTTTACCCTTACCCCTGTTCTAACTCCAAGAATTACCTTATCTCTCTCAAATTTCTTGATTTTATGCAAAACCATTTCAGCAGAAATTCCGACTTTCTTAGCAATATCTATTATCTTAACCCTTCCATCCTTCTCCAGTTCCCTTAGCATCTTCAAATCTTTTTCAGAAAATTTCTTCTCTTCTATCTTTTCTGAGAAAAAAGGCAGTGTTGGTCCTTTCTTCCCATGAAATATCTTTAATGGATAAAATTCAGAAAGATAAGGTTTGATAATTAAATAATCTGAAACCTGTTCGTTTTTCTCGCTAATAATTTCTGAAAGAAAATTGCTCATATCTTCTTCATCTTTGAAGATCAAATTAGTAAAAAGATCGTACTTCCCATATGACTCTCCCCAGGATATACAATTACTACTTTCCTCCAACTTTCTTGTAAAACTTCTTAATGTTGAAAATCTTTCCATTTTTACAAGCATCAGCGCATAGACATTATATCCAAAGGCGCCGTAATTGAACATAGTTAAAAATTTCTCAATTATTCCATTATCAATGAATTTCTTCAAAGAGTATTCCGCCTGTATTCTTGTCATGCCTGCTTCTTTTGCAATCTTCGTAAGAGACTCTCTTTTGTTGTGATAAATCTGTGTTAAGAATTTCATATCCTTTTCCTTCATTTCCATATTTATGTTTTTTCAGTTAGTTTAATATGGAAATTAGAAATACATGCAAATCTACAAAATATTTCTTCATTTCCATAAAAACCTTAATTTTATTACATTAATAAACATTTCTGTCTATTTTATTTAGTTTTTTAATAATTATAAGCAGAAAAGTATAACTATGCTTGGAATTGTTACTGGTGTATGACGAAAAAAATTAGTTTGGAAAAAATGTTGAAAAAAGTCAAAGAGCTGCCCCTTAGCGGATGGCATAAATCTGGGGTTTTTAATGAGGGAGAAGAAACCGCAGGTGCTTTATTCTATGAATTTGAAGATAGTACGATTTCTTTTTATTACACTAGCGCGAGATGGGAAGATTTCTGCTATGAAACTCCTGATCCTGGTTTTGGTGGATTTGCCTCCTATTATCCAACTAGAGGTGTGGACGTAGACGCTCGTCTTATATGGAAAGAAAAAGATGGGCAGTACAAATCCACTTGGATCCCTATTAGTGGTGGTCGCCAAAGATTGGTCTGTTCTCCTGGTTCAAGGGGAAATATATTATTTGATTCTTCTGGAGTATGCCATGGTACGTATTTGAAGGATACTTTTAAATTAATCTGGTCTCAATTGAGCAAATTTGAGGAGGCGAGGAACAAATAAAATGACAAAACAAACTTTAATCGATTTAATAAGTCGTTTAGATCCTACAATGCCTTCTCCAGAATTTAGAAAAAACCTAGAAGAGAAAGCAATAGATATAAATGAAGTAATTTCTGCTGTAATTGAACGAGAAGTTAAAGATTGGAAATTTCTGGAAGGCAAAGGAAAATATAAAAAAATAGGTACAAAGGACGATTCTTATGAAACATATAGTACAGAATGGGTTAGGAAAGACAGTACCATAGATCAAGGTAAAGATATCGCTGACGGTCCAGGATCATTTACAAGGTATGAAGAAAATAGTAGACCACGAGAGGTTAGGACAATTCACTCTCAAGACATAGATATTATGAAATACGAAATAAAAAATATATACTCGACTTCTCTTCCAAGTGGATTAACATTATTACTTCAAAGAACTAATAAAGGAACAACAGAAAATAATAAAGAGTCCAGTTCATATAAAGGAATATTTCTTGATGTCAATGAAAGAGCAATATTTAGTTCTGACCATCCTTTATTCGCAAAACTCTATAAATTCAGAGAAAAATTATATAAAGAAGAAATTGAAAGAGAAAATCAAGAAATAGAAAAAAAAGCAAAATATATTGTAAGAAATTTAGGAAGTAATACAACTCGTAATTTTAGAAGGGGAAAACATGATATCTGGGAATATTCTGATGAAAGTGAAATCAAAATAGTCGACGGCTGGGGTAGAGAAGGTTTTTTCTCTGGAGAAGGCCCCATATTTGAAGTTTATTATAGAGATAAAGCGGTTTTTCAAAACGGTAGAAAAATGAAAGAGGGTATTTGGGAAGAAAAATTAAATGGTCTCTATGAAGAAGCTCTTAAAACTAAAGGAAAAAGAAAATGACAACCACATTCATAGAAGAAATAGAAAGGCATATTGAAACTACACAAACAAAAAGATCAGAAACAAAAACCTTAGCAGAAGCTGTTTCCAACGAATTAATGCAAAATGGGCTACCCAGAATCAGTCCTGAATTGTTTGAATTACAAAGACAAGCTAATCTAACTCTCACACCAGAACAAATAAAAAAAATTGACAGACACTATGATTTAATATCGCCTGGAAGTAAAAAGCAGGAACCATCCAGAAAGTATTTTGCAGAAATTCCAAGATTTATAACTGCCTATCTGCCAGATGAAAAAGAGATTATGTTTAAAGAATATGGTAAAATTTTATATAGCTCCCATTTCAATTTTAAATCTCTTGAAAGCATTAGCCTGCATGCTAATAGAAGCTTACTCGTAATGAATTCGTCGGGAAGGAAAGAATTAGAAATTAAAATAAATTGGACTCCCACATTCTGCCTAAATGTTGCTGTTCAAGCGCCAATAGTTCCCGAATCATTTATAGATTTAGGTGACGATGCCATTGCAAAATACTACGATACACTTAGACAAGTTTCCCCTGAATTAAGAAGAAAAACAACTCTAACATCTCCAAGATTAAAAGTATTATGGGCTCCAACAGATGAAACGTTATATTGTACTGGAGAAATTCCAGAACCAATCCCTCCGAGACCTAAAGGAGATCCTGCCTTAATCCTAGATATTCCAGACGGAGAGAGAAGTTACAGACACGTAGTAGCCGTCTGGGATATTGGCCAAGAATTGCCATTCAGAAATTGGTTAGCAGAATATTCAGAGGGAAGGAGAAAATAAAATGACAAACACACTAGAAGAGCAAATAACACGGAGAGTAGAACAAGCCGTTGAAAAGAAAATCGAAGAAAAATCACTCTTTATATTAAACATACTGGGAAGTAAATATTACGATGATTGTATAACTAGTGGAATTTATAGTGAAGATATAAAGTGGGTAAAAAAAGCCGAGTACGATATAAGAGATGGGAATATTGAAATAAAACTGAACAGGCCTGAATTAAAAATAAGAGCGTATGTTGAACGCAGCTTTAAGGATACCGTTTTTCATGTGGATGGAAGAGCAATAATAGGTTATATCCCTGGAGAATGGGAAGAAGAACTTGATTTAGTATATGAAAAAGCTCAAAGAAAAGCTGAAGAGGATATAGCAGAAGAAGTTAAGAGAAGCTGGGGAATTGACCTGGGGGGGAGAAGATAAAATGGCGGCAAAAAAGAAAGCAAAAAAGAAGATTTATGAAGAAGATGTTATACTTAGCACTCAATCATTCAAAGAAGCTAGAGGAGATTTAGAAAAGCCTAGATTAAATCTTAGGGGAATAGTTCGCGGATTAAGATCATACCATAGCACAGCAGATGCTGATGAAAGTTATGTTAGGGAAGAGGCAGAAGAAGGATTGCAAGAAGTAGCAGCCAGAAAAGGATATACTCATGTTTACGGCTGTAAAATAGTAAAGGTTGGAGATTGGGACAATAACTACGGTAAATGTTGGGAAACTTTTTATCTTATGGAAGGAAACGGATATTCCCCCTCCGAGATAAGGTAATCGAAAATGAGTAGAAAAGATGAACTAGACGAAGAATATGAAAGTATAAGAAATTACTATGACGAATCATCCGAATTTCGTAAAAATAGAATATTAGAAGAAATTGAAAAAGCAAAAAATAGTGGTTTTTATTATAACCGTTCTTCTGGTCTAATTACTTATGATCCTGATTGGAATAAAAAAGAAGAAGAATAAAATGACTTTCCAAGATCCTCGCCAAATAATAGAAAAGAAAAGATTATCTGATGGCTCGGAACTAGAATTAAAAAGATGGGAAAGTGACTTTATCTCCCCTGGAAGAATAGGTTATCAGCTTGCTTTAGCTCAATTTCAAGGTAACCTCATAACTCAATTCCCCATTAATTGGGAGAACTATACTGAACAGCAAATAAGAGAAATGTATAGCTCAATAAATTCAGTCGGGGATTTCCAAAAATATCAAAGAAATCAGAAACCAGAAGTTTTTTAAAGTGGAATAACTCCATAATCCTAATAACTGTCCCCTTATGGTTTTGCCATATTGGGACTTCTATTCTTTCTTAGGGTTTTCTTTAAGTTTATAGAACCATCACAACAATTTCTAAGCAAATATGCAGAACTTTTCGGAAAAAAAGCATTTATAACTTTTTTATTATTTGACTTTACGATCTTAATTGCAGGCACAAAATCTTCGTCTCCAGAAACAACAATAGCAACATCATATAAATTTTCATAAGATCCTTTAATTAAATCCGAAGCTAAATGAACATCATCGCCTTTTATTTCATAATTGATTGAACCATCTTTTAATATTGTTTTCTTTAAATTGCATAAAATAACATGAAAATTGGGTATTTTTCTGATCTTCTCCAGAAATTCATGATGTATTTTATATTTTTGAAGATTAAATTCTTTATCTAATTCAGCAGTGTCAAGAACTCTCGGAATAAATTCCGGGGCGTGCTCGGGTTCTTGAGCATGATCAAGAATTACATTTTCTTTATCTCACCACTAAAGTAACGAGTTTTATCAAATGTAATTCTAGACATATAAAAGAAAATATCTTTTACTTCTCTTTTTGTTTCTAATCTTTTTATAACCTCTTCAAATGAAATATTTATGTTATATCTCTTTAAATTATGGTAAAAATTGCTTCCATCTATAAAGATAGATACTTTCTCTTTTTTAACTTCGCTTTTTTCATTAGACATAAATATCCATAGTTTCGTTTATTTTAAATCTAATCTTCGAGGGCCTGTTTAAAACTTATCAGCCCAAAAGCTATTTAAACCCTCAAAATCAACTATTTTTATGAGAAAGACAGTTCGTAAATCAAGAAGAAAAAGAAATGTTTGGAAAAAGTAAAGATTCAGTCGTACCTCAAAAGTTAACTCTTAAAATTAATCGAAAATTTAACCAATTTTATCATAAAAATTCTTAAATTTACAAAGGAATCATCCCTTTGTAGTTAGTCAGTATAAAAACCTTGCCAATACTTACTACAAGTTACGCTTCGTAACTTTAAAGGTATTTGATATATAAAGATTTTTAGCCCAAAAAGTATCTTTCTAAACTCATTTATCTATATAAAGAAAAGTATATTTTAGAGCATATGAAAACCGAAATGTGCGTATTGCCAGTACAATGCAAAATGTGCAAGGGAGTTTTTGACCTTTGGTATGACTTGCAGCAGCAAGGTTTTAGTGGAGAAGAGCTTCTCCTAAGCCAACAAAACAGTTTTGGCGTTAGAATGGAGAACCTCTGCTGGAGATGCAGAAAAATAACTGCAGAACAAGCCAAAATGCAGCAATACCAAGAATACGAGGCATATGAAAACATGCAAGAAGACAACGAAATGGGACTTGAATTCAGCTATGATTTCGATTGATTCTTGATAAAAAAGAGGTGAAAGACAAACTTAGTATAAACTATTTTTTATTTAATTTATTTTTTTATTTATTTCTTCTTCCAATAAATTTTTGTATATAAAGTTTGACAACTTTATGGAAAGAGAGTTATTTTAAACGAAGTGAATTCGTCTAAAATAAAATTTATGAGAAACTTGCTTTCGAATAAATTACTAAATGTGCTTTAGCACCCATGCCTGTTAAGGCATTAACTTTTAATACCTTAGATCCTAAAATAATTTATGAGATTCATCCTTCGCTCAAAAATACATAAAGCAACTGTAACGGAAGCAAACCTAAATTATATGGGAAGCATTACAATAGATGAAGACTTAATAAAAAAAGTAGGATTTATGGAAGGAGAAAAAGTCATGGTGGTAAGCAACACAACAGGTGCAAGATTAGAAACCTATGTTATCAAAGGTAAGAAAAATTCAGGTATAATTTGCATGAATGGAGCAGCAGCACATTTAATTAAAAAGGGAGAAGAAATAATTATCCTGGGTTTTGAATTATCAAATAAAGAAATAAAATCTAAAAATATCCTGGTAGATAAAAATAATAAATTCGTAAAGTATCTTTAAATTTTTCAAATCAATAATTATATAAAACCACACCACAATCCAAATAAAAATGAGGCACGAAATAGAAAATTTAATTATTAACGAAACTACTTTTATCATTAATAAGTATTATGAAAGAAGAAGAAAGGTTAGGGCATCTTTCGCAAATGGTTCAGTAAATGTTAGAATTCCTTCTTCCTTAAGTCATATAGAACAATTTAAACATATGAATAAGATTAAAGGGTGGATTAAAAATAAAGTCCAAAAACATCCAGAAAAATTTAAACCAAAACCTGTAAGGGAGTATAAAAATGGAGACATTTTAAAAATTGGAGAAGAAGATTATACATTAAAAATAGATTTCAAGCATAAAATGAGCAGTTCTGTGAAAATAAAAGATAATGTCTTTTGTTTTTCAATAAGCAATACTATTTCAAAAGAAAAACAAAACAAGACTATATCTAATCTATTAAGTAAGTCTATTGCCTCAAAAAAACTTGATAAATTAAAAGAAAAAATTCATAATTTAAACTCAAAGCATTTTAATCAAAGAATAAATAAAATAACATTCAAAAACAATTCTTCTAAATGGGGCAGCTGTTCAATGAATAAGAATATCAATATCTCAACAAAGCTACTTTTTGCTCCAGAAACTGTCTTAGATTATGTTTGTATTCATGAATTAGCTCATTTAATAGAACTAAATCACTCTTCAGATTTCTGGTCTTTAGTTGAAAAAGCCATGCCAACTTATAAAGAAAATATAAAGTGGCTTAAGAGTTATGGTCATACTTTGGAATTTTAACAAGTTAATGTTTGCAAAAAATCAAGTACCGGACTTTAATTTATACTGAATAACTTTCTTAAAATAAATTTGTTAAACTTAATAAAAATAACGTCTCGGATAGGACTCGAACCTATGACCCCATGGTTAACAGCCACGTGCTCTGCCAGCTGAGCTACCGAGACATAAAAACTTCAAATTAAATTGATATTTAAAACTTTGCTATGCTATTTATAGGATATTAATTAAATATTTATTAAAAAATAAAATATAAAATTAATAAAAATTAAATCTGGAAGATAAATTTAATTTTTAAATTCTAAAAATCCAGTAAATAACCCAAAAAATAATTTAATAAATTTTCAAAAAAATTTTTCCGTCGGGAAAAAATCTGCTTAAACTTTGTGAATCTGCTGGAGTGGATTTTTTCCAATAGATTTATAAATAAATTAATCTATTTTACAATAGAAATTAAAAGAGGTAAAAAATAAAAATGGCAGCTAAAAAGAAAAAAGCAACAAAAAAGAAGAAAAGATAATTCTTCCTAACAAAATTTATTTTTTTTTTAAAATTTAAAAAGAGGTTTATTTTTTTATTAAACATTTGCTATGTTATGATTAAACGTGGGGTGCCTTAATTATTTTGAGGCATTTCTTTTTTTGCTCTATTCATTCTTTCTAGATACCGATACATATTTCCTTGTTTTGATCCTTTGATTAAATTGATTATGGCAGTTTCTGTGTTTATAACATCTTCAACTTGTCCTATTATTCCAACTTCGCTATCTGTAATTACAATGTGGCAATCAGCAATATCTGCTAATGTTCTCTTTGTTTTTCCTTCTGTTCCAGCAAGTCTAGCAACAATGTCTTTTAATTTTCTTCGGGTATGTTCTTTTATATGAACTACTTTAAATGAATTTTCTTCATCTATTAAGAATAATGCTATTCTAACGGAAAAACCAAATGAAATCGCTTCAAATACTAAAGAAGATTCAAATTCATTAAGGGAATCACCTTCAAATGAAACTTTCTTTCCGTATATTTTTAACTTTACATTTAATTTTTTTTCTAATTTTTCTTTATTATTTAAAACATCTTGTATGTTTTTGATAAAAAATTCTTCCATTTTTATAATAATAAGAGCGCAAATTTAATTCCATCAACTTCTCCCACATTCCCTTCTTCTATTATGCCTGCCTCAATAGCAGCTTTTACAGAATCATTTCCGGCTATATTGAAGGTTGAATCTTCCATTTTTTGCATTTTTAATAAATCAATTGCCTTTTCATGATTAAATTCTTCTCCTTTATAGAAATTTTCTCTTACATCCAACTGTCTTTTTCCTTCTTCAAACTTCTTTCCAAGTATATGGGGGTCACAAATTGCTACAACGCTCCTATATGAGCGATGTATTTTAATATAGTATTTCTTTTCCATTACTAGTCAAAGATAAAGATAGATTTAAATAACTTCCCTAGATTGGATTTCCATGGGGACTTTAGAAGAATCTTTATTAAAAGCATATCAAGAGACCTATAAAAAGACAATGGAGTTAAATGGCAGGCTTGTTTCTTTGAGAGATATAATTGACGATGTAGAAAATGTATTAAATGGGAAATATTCTAAGAAAGCATCACAAATCACTATAGAAAATTTTAGCACGACTATTAAAACTTTTATTGAATCAAGTATTTATCGAGAAAAATCTTTAACTATTTTAGAAATACTTGTTGATTCCTATAAAGATAAATCAGACTCTTTACCAGATAAGATAAAAATAGCTATAGAAAATAGAGAGGAATCTAGAAAAATTATTGACAAACATATTACATTAATTTCAAGGTTTACCTCTTATCTTTTAAAAAATTATAAGCCTACAAATGATATTTAATCGGGCTTTTTGCTCCACAAGCTAAGCAATGCTTATGCTTAATGCCTTTTTCAGAAACAATTTCCGTATCGGGTTTGCCGCAAACAGGACATAAAACAAACTCTTTTGTATATTTCTCAACTTTTTCGTTTACTTTTTCTGAACTTAACTTAGTCTTCAGTATTAATCTTGAATTATCAAGTCTACCAAATACTGCTAATTCTTTTTGTAAAAACTTTGCAATTTGATCTACTGGTCTTCTTAAATATGAGGCAATTTGATAAATATTAGTAATAAAAGTATCATTTCCCATTACTTGCCCGCTTACTTTTGGGATCTCAAATCTTTCTGCTCCTTTAGATACTACCTTTACTTCATTATATGCCTTATCCAATAATTGCTCGTAAGTTTCCATAATACAAATCGCAAAGAAGACTTTATAAATCTCACTACCTATAGTTAGCAAATGGTGAATGTAAAGAATTTAGTTCTGGGAATTGGAATAATTGTAGTCTTTGCCCTAGCTCTCTGGCAGGGGGTAGAAGCTTTTTATCCTTCTCCACAATATGAAAAATTTTGTAATACTATTCCAACTCCAGCTCCACTAATAAAAACAGGTGCTGTTTGCAATTCTTCTCTAAATCTTCAAAATCAAGAATCACGCTGTTACCAACAGAGAGGCTCTCCTATTTATGAATATGAGTTAAATGGTTGTCCACTTTCTGTTAAAGAATGCGACCTCTGCAATCGGGATTTAGAAAAGGCACAAGATGAGCATGCAAAAAAAGCGTTTTACATTGCATTAATTGTTGGTCTACTCGCTTTAATAGTAGGTTATTCGATTTTAACAATTGAACCTGTTGGGAGTGCGCTAATAGGTTCGGGAATATGGTCTTTCTTCTGGGGCACTTTAGCTAACTGGAGAAATCTTTCAAGTATCTGGAGATTTTTATTATTATTGTTAGCATTATTATTAATAATTTTTATTACTATTAGATTAAATACAAAGAGAAATATTCAAATTCATGTTTCTAATTCTAAAACAGAGAATAAAAGAGTAAGAAAGAAATAAGTATTTAATAGCGATCCTTAGCTGTATCTGCTAACAGTTGAATAATAAAAAATATCTTTCATTTACAACTAATATATTGCCTTATGTCAAGGAACTTGATTAAAATTCTACCATTTATGGAGGAGGAGTTCCTTGAGCATCCAAAAAACAAGTGTCATGGTACATTGTTTTTTTGATTTTCTCAATTCGTTGAAGAATATTATAGTTTGAAAAATCATTAACAACTACATCTTTTGTACAGGTGCAAAGTATTAATGTCTATGTTCAATCATAATATTGAGTTGTCGATAGACTATTAATTTTACATCTAAATTGCAAAACCACAGGGTTTTGACTATGATCTTATTAGCAGATACCCCTTAGCCTATCCCAGATACCTAAGTTTCCCAGGCCTAGGTTCATAAATAGCTCCATCTTCTAATAATTTCTTTATTTCTGAATTAATTATATCTGGAGATTCCTTTAGATCTGTAATAAGTTTATCCGCATTTATTCCTCCAGCTTCCTCAGCTTTTTTTATCATATCAAGTATTCCATCTCTTAATAATGCAATCTTGTCCCTATCCATTTCCTTTGGCATATCCAGGTCAGTCTCAAGTTTCCTTACAAATAAATATTTAGAATCTTTCTTCTTTATAATTTCAGGCGTTACATAGACTTCATTATTCCAACTTCTAAGCATTCCAATAACAAGAACTGTATCGCCTTGATTTAACTCTTTTATTTTTCCTAGTTCTTCTCCAAATACTTTTATTTTAATCTGTCCAGATGCATCATCCAGAGTAGCAGTTCCATAATTTTTCTCTCCTTCCTGCAAATATTTGTCAATCACATTTGCAATAATATTAACTCTTTGCACTCGGCGGTTATTTATTTCAATATAATTCAGTTTATCCGCATCAAATACCTGATTTCCTCCAACTACTTGCCCTATTTTAAATTTATATGCTACACTTCTTTTGAAGTTGCTACTTCCTCCAGAGCTTGAGGCATAACTTTGACTTAATCCGCTTGCACTTTCCCCTTTTATTGCTTCACTCATTTCCTCATTAAAAATTCAGCATTTATAGATATTTGCATGATTTATTATAAATTATTAATAAACAGTTATTAGAAGATTTTAGAAAATTAAATTTTACCTAAATCTACAACATCTGGAATTTTAAATAATTCCTTATCTGCCGTTATCAATTGACAACCATAAAGCTGGGCAATAGCTACATAAATAGAATCATAAATTGTTAAATTATACTTTAAAGAAATTTCAACAGCTTTGTCAAGTAAGTTATTATTTATTTCAGCTATTTTAATTTGCAAATTCTCTAAATCTTCATTTACTTTTTTAAGATATTCTTCTGAATTTTTTTTATACCTTAATGCATTTAATATTTCTATTTTTGTTAGAATTGGGATTATTAAAATTATTTCACCATTTAAATAACTCTCTTTTAGATTTATAGCTTTATCAGAATTTTCTTCTTCAGAAAACCATTTTACTACAACAGATGCATCTAAAACTTTCGCTTGTTTCTCCATTCTCTTATTATTTCAACACCCGTTTTGCCCTTGTTAAAAACACCAGATTTTCTAATTCTCTCCATATCATCAGAGGCCTTTTTGGCCTTTTGAAAGTCAAAATTGTTTTCATTTATACCATTAACTTCTTTTTCATTCAACTGATTAATCAGGGCCTTCCTTAAAATAGCACTCCAGTTTATTTCTTCCATAGCCCTCATCCTTTCTCTCAAATTTCTATCTATCCTTACCGAAATAGTTGTGTCTGTCATTGTATTACTTGTAATACATGTATGTATTTAAATGTTTTGAAGGTTTAATGCCTCCACGATTACTTAATCCTAAGGATTAACTCTCTAACATTTTCCCTGCGATATATCAAATTAAGCCAGAAGCCATTTCCACAAAGGAACATATGTTATGGTTGCTTTATCTCCAAACCATTCTTCTTTTTCTTCTTTTTCAGTATCTTCAGTTATAATCAAAAGATCGCTACACTTTAGTTCTTTACCTGCTTTAATTAAAGCCCTTATTTCTCGATTTTTAGTTTCCAAATTATCTATATTAAAACAGATTTGTATTAATTGTTTAACCTTTAAGCTCTCTTTAATTACAAAATCGACTTCTTCCTGCTGTTGATTTTTCCAATAAAATAATCTTATCTTTTCATCTACTTCTTGTTTTTTTAATTTACAAGCAACAATATTTTCATAGAGCTTTCCTAAATCAGGGCTTGCCTTGAATGATTTAGCTTGAATAAATCCATTGTCTATGCAATAAATCTTTTTATTTGAAGATAATTGTTCTTTAACTTTATAAGAAAATCTGCTTAAACTAAATAAAATAAAAGATTCTTCTAAATAACTAAGATACTTTTCAATTGTATGCGAGCTTTTAATTTTTCCAATTTTCGCTAATGAGTTATAGGAGTATTCATTTGCAATGTTTGAAATAAGATATGTTGCTAAATCTTCAATTTGTTTTGGATTTCTAATTTTATATCTTTTTATAATATCCTTATACAATATAGAATTAAACAAGAGGGATAAGTATTCTTTTAATTCTACTTTTTTTGATAGTATTTCTGGATAACCTCCACTAAGCAAATATTTTGATAGTTTCTCTTTAGTTTCAGTATCTGTTAATTCTTTATCTTCAAATTTAAGATATTCTTTAAAGGAAAATGGAAAAATATTAGTTAATAAATGCCTTCCAGTTAAATGTGTTGATAGTTCTTTGCTCAGAAGATTTGAGTTGCTTCCAGTAATAATTAAATTATGTCCTTGTCTTTGTAATCTATTAGCAAACAACTCCCATTTAGGAAGATTTTGAATTTCATCAAAAAGAATGAATTCAGGATTATTATAGATGGAGTTTGTAGCAGTAATTATTTCATCATAATTGCTCACTTCAGTCAGCTTTTCATCATCAAAATTTACATATCCAAAATTTCCTTTTTTATTTAGAAAATGCAATGCAAAAAAAGATTTTCCTGCCCTTCTTGGACCAATTATAACCTTTATCAAATCATTATCTAATTTTAATTCTTGGTTTCTTTCAATATATTTTTCTTTGAGTTTTACCTCAATTTCTCGTTTCTGTAGAGTTATTATTTCTTTTATTTCTTGTAACATGATAATTATATTACAAAATAGTTTATAAATCTTTGTATTATGAAATACTTATTACAGGCTATTTCGTGGATAAATTAACACCTATTTAGTAGTAACAAATAGTAAGGTTTAAATAGTTTATTATCCTGCAAATAATATGGTAATTCAGAGAAAATTGTGTGGTAAAACATCTGATGAACAGGTTGAAGAGGTAGCTAGAATTATGTCTCAGGAGGGATTAGATCCAAATAGTCTTTTATATCGCGTTTTTAATTCCAGTAAAACCAACACTGTATTGTTAAAAGGAACTGATCGAAATGGAATTCAAAGAAAAAGGCAAGAAGAACCAGTTTATTCAACGGGTAAAAAAACCAAGGCCCAAACATTTTATGAAGAAATGGGTGCTTCAAGTTGGGATGAAATGTTAGGTTATGATGCAAAACTGCGTGAGATGGGATTATCCAGACAAGATGGTTTATGGTGTTGCAAATTAGATTTACTTAGAAAAAATCTTGCTCAAGAAGATGTTGTAGTTTCAGGAAATGTTGCAGTTGCGGTTTATGATCCCTCAAAACTAACTGAAGTCGGAGTAGAATTCTATGCATTTAAAACACCAGAAAGAAAATTAGATGCTTTAGTTTCAGTTGTTAGCGATACAATTTAATATAATTCATTTATTCGCTATAAAAGTGAAATTGTTAACCTAAGGTTTAAGACTACTCGGGAGCGTTATTTCTCAAAATAGATAAATTTTTGTTAAATTAGTCCCAAATTATAATAAAAAACACGAAATGGATTTCCGTCGATAAAACGAAAAAAGGCTGTGAGATTATTAACCTTAGGTAACATGCCCCCATGAGATAATTAATCACTTCAATTTTTCATTTGTGCATGTCTACAATCTCTGCACAAAACCTTTCTTAGGTCTGAAGATAAAACCTTCTTTTTCGAGCAAGGATAGGGCGTCTTCCATTTCGCTCTCACCAAGTTTTGAACCTATTTCTAAAATTAACTCTTCTATTGGAATTAATTTTCCAACTCTATTTTCTAAATGAGTAAGGGCATCTCTAACAATAAAAGTCTTGTTTCTCTTACTTGCTGTAATGCCTGTAGTCATTTTATCAATATCAAAAGACTTTGTTTCTTCATCATATCCAACTTGCATAAGTGATGTTTTCATAAGCTCTATTGCAACTTTTGTATCTTCAACAGTAACTTTATCACTTAATCTTATCTTTGCGTGTGCTTCACTCAGTCTAATTACTCCTTCAAGTTGTCTTGCAGTAATTGGAATTGGCTTTACAACGTTATCTCCTTTTCCTGGTTGAATTCTTAATCTTACATAAAATTCTTTTATCTCTTCAATTGCTTCATCAGTTAATTTTGGTTTTACTTTCTGTCTTGCATATGCGACATATTTTTTCATTAATTTTGGATCAATAACATCTCTTATGACTTCTTGTTTATGTTCTTCCAAAACGTGAGATGCAATTGCTTCGTCCTGAGTTTTATTTGGCAGATCTCTTATAATAAAAATTATATCGAATCTGCTTAACAATGCTGGAGAGATATTTACTTGCTGAGGAATAGGAGTATATGGATCAAATCTTCCCATCTTTGGGTTACCTGCAGCTAGAACTGTTGTCTCAGCTCTTAGTGTTGCATGAATATTTGCTTTAGATATACTTATGCTTTGCTGCTCCATTGCTTCATGCATTGAACTTCTATCTTCTTCATCCATTTTTTCAATTTCATCAATACATACAACGCCTTTGTTTGCGAGTACCATTGCCCCCGCTTCCAAGCTCCACCCCTTTAGAAATTCATCTTTTACAACAGAAGCAGTCATTCCTGCTCCTGTAGCTGCTTTACCAGAAACATATCTTCCTTTAGGTGCAATTGTAGAAACATATTTTAACAATACCGATTTTGCAACTCCGGGATCTCCTACCAAGAGAACATGAATATCTCCTCTTGTTGAGCCTTTATCCGATTTTACTTTCTTTACCCCTCCAAATAATTGTAACAAGACTGCTTTTTTTATTAAATCAAATCCATAAATACTTGGAGAAATACTCTTTCCTAGTCTGTCGTAAATTTTTGGATCAACTGATAATTCTTTTATCTGTCTTTCGTCTTCTTCATTTATATCTAAATCTTCAAAACTTTCTTCCATGGAAATTGTATTATTTGCTTCTATGGCAATATCAAATCTAGTAGAAATTCCGGTCGTTAAAGGTACAGGTACTTCTTTTAATACTCCATGGATTTTTACCCTGCTTCCCGGAGTGGTCTTTCCTTCCATTTTTGGATCAACTAGATCTTCTTTAAGAAAAACATTCATTCTTCTAGGTTGCTCTCCACCATCTAAACTATCCGGGGATTCTTCAATTACTAAACGTTGTGCGTCAACCATTTCTTTAGATAATAATCTAAAGGTTCCTTTCCATCCACAGGAACATCTTGAAGGATCTCTAAACTTTCTATCTATTTGCAATACAGATAAAATTGCCCCGCAATTAGGACATTCAAATCTTGCATTTACCACTTGAGGCCTAACGTCGGAAGCTTGTCTAACAATTCCTTCAGTCCAGAGTAACTTGTCTAAATGTTTTGCCCTTATTTTTCTTATTGAAATTTGCGTACTCTTTGGTAATTCTTCCAGTCTTATTCTAGGTTTGTCAACAAGCCCTAGTTCTTCAAGTGCAATTTCAAGTAAAGCAATTGTCTCTTCAGGCAAATCTATTACATTCTCTGCTAATGTTGGTGAAAATTCGCTTAAATGAGCAAAATTTAGTTTTACCACATTCCCTCCAACCCTAATTACTTCAGCAAGTTCTTTTTTATAAAAATCAAAAAACCTTTTAGATTCCTGAATAAGCTCTTCATTCTTATGCTTTTTCCCTACTTTTACTCCCTCTTCAGCCATTAAATAATGATTAAAACCTTGTTTATAGATTTTTGCGTAAAGTAAGCTATGTGTAATTTTACTTTCTGATTAGAACATATACTTTCTTACCGAGGTG
>CAYHPN010000016.1:0-32485 GCA_964358765.1 Candidatus Woesearchaeota archaeon
TATTGCACTCGGCTGCAGCCCGAATTGTCTGGGTTCGATTCCCGGTCCGCGCTTTTTTATTAACTATTTTTTTGCATAGCTCTTTGTATGTCTAGCGTAATAAACATCTGTTCTATAGTGTTTTCCGAATAAGGTATTTACTGCATACTTATCCAGATTTTCTTCATTCCAAACTGTTTTTCCGTTTTCATTGATTTTTGTGATATCTATCGGGAAAAACATCATTAAATCTTCCAAATAATGTGCGAGTTTTGGACCTGTCCAACACCCATCAATATATTTTAATTCAATTCTAGGAGAATAAAATGCACATGCGCTTTCTATGGGTATGAAAGGCTGTCTGCTTAAAAAATTTCTTATTCTGTTTAGCATTTGAAAAATAAAATAATTACATTTAATAATATTTATATCTTGGGATAGTTATTTTTAACTAAAGTGAGAAGAAAAAATTGAATAAATCTTTGAATAAAAAAGGCTACAAAAATTTATAAATAATTGATCTTAAACTATAAGATGGCAAAACAAATGTATCTAAATTTGGCAGTAAAGGATTTGAAAAAATCAATGAATTTCTTTTCTAAAGTGGGATTTAAATTTAATCCTAAATTTACTGATGATAATGCTACTTGTATGATAATAGGAGATAATATTTATGTAATGCTACTGGTCGAGAAATTTTTTAAGACTTTTATTAAGAAAAAAATAAGCAATGCTAAGGATAATACAGAAGCAATAATTGGAATTGGAGTAGAGAGTAGAAAAGAAGTTGATGAAATGGTAAATAAGGCTGTAAAAGCTGGAGGGAAATTACTTGGGGATGCAAAAGATCATGGTTTTATGTATACAAGAAGTTTTGAAGATTTGGACGGACATATCTGGGAGATATTTTATTTTGATGAAAGTAAATTTCCTAAAAAAGAAAAAAAAGAGACGCTTGAAATATTTACAGAAAATGGTCCAAAAACAATCAAACCATGAAAGAAATAATTTATAAAAAAGTGAGTTGTAAAATAAATACTACGAGGATTTGGAAAGATTTATAAATTAAAGTGAATTAAGAACAGTGAGGAAAATAAAAAATGAGATATGTTGATGGATTTGTTTTGGTGGTGCCGAAAAAGAATAGGGCGGCTTATGTAAAAATGGCAAGAGAAGGTGGGAAAATGTGGAAGAAATACGGTGCTTTGGAATATGTGGAATGTATTGGAAATGATTTGAACCCCAATATGGGGCCAGGACATCCCATCATGAATTTTCCAAAATTAGCAAAATTAAAGTCTAATGAAGACGTTTGGTATTCTTTTATTATATATAAATCTAAGGCTCATAGGAATGAAGTAAACACAAAAGTAATGAAACAAATGACTAAGGACATGGAAAAACATAAAAATATGAAAATGCCATTTGACATGAAGAAAATGTGTTATGGCGGTTTTCAATCTATGGTTGATATGTAGATTCTATGAGTGATAAAGAAAAGGCAAGAGATTTTTTGGAACTTGTAATTAAGGGTAAAATTGATGAGGCTTATAAAAAATATATCGATATGAATGGAAAACATCATAATGTATATTTTGCTAAAGGATTTGAAACATTGAATAATGCTATGAAAGAAAATCAAGATAAGTTTCCAAATAAAAAATTTGTAATTAAGAATATAATAAGTGAAGGAGATCTTGTCGCTGTTCATTCACATTTGGATTTTCAAAATGGAGAAAAAGGAATGGTAACGGTTCACATATTTCGTTTTGAAAATGGAAAAATTATTGAATTGTGGGACTGCGGACAAGCAATTCCTCAAGATTGTCCTAATGAAGATGGGGCGTTTTGAAGAGCATTTTTTTACTATGAAAGTGCGAACTATAGAGAATTCAGGTAATCTCTTCGCTATTTTGTCAACCTGAATTCTCTAATACAACAATTCTGTTTTTTGTGCGATAATCAACAGAATTATAGATAATAATTGTCTTTGAATTGTGGTATCTTCGTATTATCACTTAGATAGGTAACAAATACGTCGAAAGATTTAAAAGGCACACACCTAGTTTAATATATAGGTTGAAAAAGATATTTCGACTTGACACAAATAAGGAGACAAAAAAATGGACGATAATCTTGATATATTCTTTCGAAGGAAACCTGCTATGATGTTAGTTGCTTTAAAGAGAATTGCAAGGGTGAGATATGGAAGCGTCCTTGCTAAAGAAGTTGATTGCACATATAGTCATGCTGTAAAGATTTTGCAGAGTTTAGAAAGATTGGGCTTAGTAGGATTTGAAAAGAAAGGAAGAATAAAATTGATAAAATTAACAAAGAAGGGACAGGAAGTAGCTGATAATATTGAAAGTATAAGAAATCTGATTGGATGATTATAAATATTAAAAAGAGGTTATTTTTAGATGAGTGTTATTGAAATTGTTGTTGAAGGTTATGATCTTATTGAAATGAAGGTTGTTAATAAGAATTTACCTAATTTTAAGGGTGTCGAATATAAGGGCGAACATTATCTTTTGCCTGACCCTGCTCTTGATGACGTGCCACACTATAATAAAATTTATATGTTAAAGAGATATGATGCAAAAATGCAGCGGGCAACGGTTATAGAAATTAAAGAAACAGAATTGATTGAACGGGTGGAGAAAAAATTTGATAGGGATTTGGAAAGGCTCTTAGACGAACGAGCTGCATTTTGCGGAAAGCTTGTTCTTCTTCCACCTCATTTAAAAAATTAAAGATGCCTCATATATGGGCGATTTTAGCAATATTCCACATAATATCAAAATAGGACTTCATTTCATTGGCTATTACTTTACTCTTTATTTCTATTACATAAGATGTTTTTTCTTCCTCAAAGAAAAAACCTACGAAATTATCTGAAATTATTGCAACTGCCTCTGATTGAATACTTTTTAGGAACTTATTTTCCCCAAAATTTTTATATAAATCTATGAATTTGGAACTAACATATTTCTCATTCCATAGGCCTTTAAAGATATCTTTTGGCTGTTTTTTTATCTTTTTAATTTCGTTAATTATCTTTTCTATAAATATTAAGGATGATTCATTTAGTGGAGGGCTATTTCCAATCATATAAAAATGGGAGATTTTTCTATCTTTAATTATTTGAGTTAACTCGAAATTATATTGCTTTTGACCTTCATCTCCAATTAAAATTCTTGTAGAAGGTTTTTGAATATTAAGATAATTTAGTTTTGAGGAAAGAGAAGATAAAATATCTTCTTTAGATTTTAATTTGGAAATTATTGAATGAATCGAATTGCTTTTATAAAAGAAAGTATTTTTAATTGAAGATTTTGTTACAAAACCTTTTTCGATTAATTTATCCAGAATTTCATATGTGGTTGAACGGAAATAACCAAGGTTTTTTGCAATATTATACGCGGTTAGTTCATCTTTTCCTACTAAAAATGTGAATATTTTTGCTTCTTTTTCTTTAAGCCCAAAATCAACCAACTCCTTAATAATATCTTCATTCATCTTATTAATTGATGAACGAGAGTTTTTAATTCTTTGTTTTTAGTAGTAATTTACCTACTAATTTAAATTAAATAGATAAATCTCAATAGTTTTTTATGACAATTGGAGATTATAAAGATAATTTATTGAGGAAAATGAATATGATTGAAATAATAGAATATTTTGAAGATAGTGAATTTGTATTTAGAGCAAAGAAAATTAATGTTTGTAGAAAGAAAACAGCATTTGAAATACTAGATTCTTTAGATGTTAAAGTTGAAACACATACATACAAAAGGGGAGAGAATTTAATAGCTACTATTGGAAAGGCGCCCTATATTGGACTTGGTAGCCATTATGATGTTGTTGAAGGTTCTCCTGGAGCAAATGATAATGCTTCTGCAATTGCAGTTTCATTAGATATTTTAAGAAAGGCAAAAGAAGATCCTCTAGAAAATTTAGGGCTAAAAGCATTCTTCTTTGATGAAGAGGAAGAATATTTGAGAGGGTCAAGAGCATATGTAAAAGATAAGGGATATTTAGACTTAATTGGATTATATAATATGGAATTAGTTGGGGCAGGAGAGAATATTGCAATATGGGTCGAGGGGAATATATTTGAAGGAAATTTGGTAAGGATTCTTGAAAGTAATTCTAAAAATCTTGGGGTAAATACTTACAGAGTTCCAAATATATCTAATTTTATGAGAAATTCAGGAGATCATGAGAGTTTTATTGAAGCAGGAATGAAAGAAGCATTTTGTATTACTGCAATAACTAATAGGGATGTTGAATTAATAAAGAAATTTAGATTAATCCAAGGAGATAGAATATCTAATACAAAAAATGAATATCTGAAAAATACTCTAGATTTAATTCTTGGGGGAACAGATATTTTCTCATCTAGTGATTTGTTTAAGCATTATCATAAATCCAGCGATAGTGTTGAAAATATAAATGAGAAAAGTCTACAGATGACTTCTGATGTATTATGGAATTCGATAAAAGAAATAGATAAGAATTATGTTGCTGAAAGTTAGACATCTTCTATTTTATCTAGGAAATTAGAGATACCTTCAATATGCGAGATATTTGCTTTAAATAATAGTTTTCTGAATGAGTGATCTATTTGATGGCCAAGTTCTTGGAGTATTGAGACGACTTGGTTATTAAATTCATTTCCTGCTTTGTCTATATCTGTGAGAATTGATATTTTATCAGCTTTATTTATTTTATTTGATATTTCTTCGATCGATTCTCTTATTGATAATTGATTTTTATGAATTTGATAAACTTTAGTAAAACCAAAAGATATTAATGCTTTTTTATCATTTTTACCTTCTACTATAATTATATTATCTTTGTATTTCTCTATTTTGGATTTGAGTTTTGGGTAGAGATTCATAATGAATAAAATGACCCCGACGGGATTTGAACCCGCGACACCCACGTTAAGAGCGTGGTACTCTACCGGGCTGAGCTACGAGGCCATTAAATTAATTGAGATAAATGCGTTTAAAAAGTTATTTAAAGAGAAATTTGCAAAAATCAATAAAAATCTAATTATATGTAAATTTCTCTAATAGATAATTTTGGAAAAGAGAATACTGATCAACCAAATTATCGATAGTAGAATTTATTAATGTATTTTAACCAATTAGATTATGGAAATGAAAAAAGGGGAGCTAAAGAACTTACTTGATAGGATTAATTTAAGTGTAAGCAAGCTTTATCATATTGCTACGCATGATCAGAAGACTGGACTTTATAATCATATTTTCTTCAAGGATGTGTTTGAACTTGAACTTGATAAAGCAAAGAGGGGAAAGAAACTTAGTTTGGTTATAGCTGATATTGACTTTTTTAAGAAAGTTAATGATACATATGGGCATTTGACTGCTGATAAAATACTTGAGAGAATTGCTAGGGTTTTTGAGAAGATTGTAAGGAAATATGACATAGTTGCAAGGTTTGGGGGAGAGGAGTTTTTTGTGATGCTTCCTGCTACTCCAATTGAAAAAGGAAAGGTAATTGCGCAAAGACTTAGAAGAGCAGTATTAAATGATCCATATTTAAAGAAATATAAAATAAGTGCGAGCTTGGGAGTTAGCGAGTACAAAAAGTTGGACAACTTTGAGAAAATAAGTAAGAGAGCAGACAAGGGTTTGTATAAAGCTAAGAAAGAAGGAAGAAATAGGGTATGTGTGGTTTAGGACAATAAAGTTTATAAGATGTTAGTTTAATGGTTTATTTATGAAAAGAAATTTGTTATTGATAAGCAATTCAACATTATATGGAAGCGGATATTTAGATCATTGTGAACAAAATATAAAGGAACATTTAGATGGTGTAAAAAAAGTTTTGTTTATTCCATATGCTAGACCAAGTGGAAAAACACATGAAGCATATACTTAATTAGCTAAGGATAGATTTGAAAAAATGGGGATTGAATTAGAAGGAGTTGGTCAACATTTTGCAGTTAATAAAGTAGAAGATGCTGAAGCTATTTTTATTGGAGGAGGGAATACTTTTGTTTTGTTAAATGGACTCTATCAAGAGGGTTTAATAGGTGGGATAAAGGAGAGAGTGGGAGAAGGAGTTCCTTATATTGGAACAAGTGCTGGGTCAAATGTAGCTGGAAAGACAATTATGACAACTAACGATATGCCTATCGCTTATCCTCCAAGTTTTAATGCAATGGGTTTAGTTCCTTTTATAATTAATCCTCATTATATTGATCCTGTAGCAGGCAGCACACATATGGGAGAAACTAGGGATACTAGGATAAAAGAATATCATGTGTTTAATGATGACACATTGTTGTTGGATTGAGAGAAGGTGCGATGTTAGATGTAGTTGATAATCATGTAACTTTAAAAGGAAGTACTGGGGCTAGAATTTTTAGAAAGGGTCAAGAACCTACGGAACATAAGCCTGGAGAATCTTTAGACTTTTTATTAGGATCTGGAGCTTAATTAGTTTCATAACCAAAGACTTTTCCTAGGAGGCCGTCCCAATTAGCGAGACTACCAAGATTTTCTCTTGCTGAGATTGGACGATCATATTTTGTATTTATTTCTGCTCTTACTTCTTCTTCTATGTTCGTTTGCGGTGCATTCTTAAACATTTCATCTAGATCTAAATTGATTTTATATTCCATTTTACCTGTATACTCTCCAGGAATGCTTGCATTTAACACATTTATAGAACTTGGTTTCTGCTTCATCTGAGGATCTTGTTTGCTGTGTCCAGAAATAACATTTGGGATGTTTACATTTTATACATTTTAAATCAACAATTGGATATACATTATCGTCTCCGCTTACTACTGCAATTGCTTCTTTTTTTTCTATTTTCTCAGAGCTTTTAATTTTAAGAGGTCTGCCTGTTTTATAACCGCAAGACGCACATACTGCTTTATCTTCCTTCATAACAACAAGTGCGCCGCATTTTTGACAAAATTCCATTTTGAATTAGACCATTTGACTTATCTCTAATATTTATATCTTTGTAATACTTTAAAGTGGTTCTAAATAGTCTTTTTAAAGTCCGATCTATTTACAAAAGCCTCTTTGTTCTGCTTCTCTAAATGGTTCAAAAAAGATTAATTTTATCCATCCTAAAAGGGGGATTTTGAAAGCTGATTTTCCTATGATATTTTCTGAGAAAACTTTCGTTTCATCAATATTTTGAGGGTTATTATTTCTTGTAAGCTGCTTAATATTATGGTCTCCTTTGGTGCCTAGAGGATTTAGAGTTACAAGCCTATGAATTATAGGATACTTTGATGAGGCATCTGCATTTGGATTAAAAATTATTATATCTCCTTTTTTATAACTTGAACGCCCCCAAACAAAGATTATATCTCCTTTATTTAATCCTTTTTTGAATGGAAAGCTTTCAAAATCAGATTTAGTTATATTATTTTGCTCATACCATACATAGTTGCCA
This sequence comes from Candidatus Woesearchaeota archaeon, assembly GCA_964358765.1. Lineage (GTDB taxonomy): Archaea > Nanobdellota > Nanobdellia > Pacearchaeales > GW2011-AR1 > UBA73. The sequence goes on from CAYHPN010000016.1 coordinate 7,429, forward strand.
CTCCACCATTCATTAAATGAAGATTCATGGTACATTGAGCAAGATTCTACGACAACTAATGGCAGCGGACTAGAAGTAATAAAAGAAAGGGTCGGGAAAAAAATGAATTTTATTAGTATGATTAAAAGAATTAAGGAGATGGACCAGGACTTCCAATTATCTTCTTGAAGAAAATCCCAGAATTTTTTCATTGATTGCTTAAAAGACATGAAGCTTAGTGGAAAAATGTGTTTTTAAATTGTATGATTTTTAGTATCTGCTTAGTATTCTGAGGCTAAGCAGGAAATGATAGCTATAAATTTTTAAGTGAATTAAAAATTTATAGGGGTTTTTTACATACGGACTTTACAAAGCTAAGTAAATACGATTTTTAGTAGGTTTTAAAAATATAGGATGATTTAGTTAAATGGTATCTGCTTACCTTTGCGAAGTTAAGCAGGGAATAATAGCCATAAATTCTGAAGTAAATTCAGAATTTATATAGAGTAAATTAAAACTAACTTCATAAACGTAAGTAATTACGTTAAATGTAAAAAGAGAATGATAATAATAAATTTTAAAAATTATGTTCATGGAGAGAAGGCATTAAAATTAGCGATGAAGATTGAAAAATATCTTCCTAATGCTACTTTGTCTGCTTCTGCTGTAGATATTGGATATTTAAAATTCCATACTAAATTGACTGTTTTTGCACAGCATATAGATAATGTTGATAATAATAAAAGAGCGACTGGATTTTTAACAAGTGAGGCAATTATAACACATGGTGCTAAAGGAAGTTTGATAAATCATAGCGAACATCAGATAAAAATTGAAGATATTGCAAAATTAATAAGTAAAACAAAAGAAAATAAATTAAAATTGATTGTTTGTGCTCCAACTATTGATTTTGTTTTAGCACTTTTGAAATTGAAAAATAAACCTTATGCAATTGCTTTTGAGGATCCAGTTTTGATAGGTTCAGGGAAAAGTGTGACCACATTTAAATCTGATGAATTAAAGAAATTTGTTAAAATTATTTCTGGAACTGGAATTATATCTATTTGTGGTGCAGGAATTTCTACTTTTGAAGATGTTGTTGCAGCAAGGGAATATGGCTGCAAGGGAGTTTTAATTGCTTCTGCAATTGCAGATGCGAAAAAACCTGAGAAGTTACTAAAGGATTTGCAAGGAATTAAATTTTAGTATTAATATTCATATTTAGGCAGAAGAGCCGCACCGATTAAACCAGCATCGTCTCCGAATTTTGCTTTTACGATTTTAGGTTTTGGATTTAAATTATATAATTCTTTGAATGTTTTAAATGTCTCTGGATAGATATATTTTACTTTTGAGAAACCTCCTCCTATTATAAATAATTCTGGAGAGAAGATATATGCTAAATTTGTCAGACCAATTCCTAAATAGTGGCCAACTTTATTATAGTTTTTTAGTGCTTTTTTATTTCCTTTTCTTGCTAAGTCTTCTAATTGTTTTGAAGAGATGTTTATTAATCCTGAATGTCTTGCTAGGCTTAAAGATGCATTTCCTGAGGCTAAATGTTCAAATATTTTATTATCGAGGTACATGCTTCCTATTTCTCCAGCTGAACCGGTTCCCGTGTATAATTTTGAGTTTATGAAAATTGCTCCACCTATTCCAGTACCTAGAGTAAGTAGAATAAAGTTATCTGCATTTTTTCCACTTCCATAAACTGATTCTGCAATACCCGCGCAACGAGCATCATTTTCTAAAAATATATTTTTTTTGAGTTTATGCCCTAATATTTTTCTTAATGGAACATTATCCAAATCCATATTTAACACATTTTGTATTTTACCTTTGTTTTCTACGCCCGCTATTGAGATGCAAACTGAAACATAGTCGGAATAGTTATTTATTAATTCTATTAATTTATTTATTATTTGATTTTTTGTTTTTGGAGTTAAGGTTTTGACTTTTTGTTTTATTATTGTTTTATTTACTAGTGCAATTCTTATATTAGTTGCACCTACATCAAGAGCAAGATTCATTAGATATTAAGGAAAAATTTCTATATAAAACTATTTATACCCAGAATTTGGGGTTTTTTTATGAATAATGAAGAATTAAAAAAAGGAATTGGGAGGAAGATAGAGAATATCATTGATGAGCGAGATATAAAGGAAAATACTAGTACCTCATTTGATAGTAGAAAGATATATCAGGTTTCTAAATACACTTGTGAACCAACAGGGCAATTATTAAGACCAAGAATTTTAATAGGGGTAGCAAAGGCATACAAAGTAAATTACGATTTAGCCTTAACTTGTGGAGCCATTGTAGAGATAGTACATGCAGATACTTTAGCACTGGATGATATAATGGATAAAGCAACAAAGAGGAGAAAAAAATTGGCCACCTATAAAAAGTTTGGACTGGATAGAACATTATTATCTTGTTTTAATCTTAATCCCCAAATAATAAATGCAATAGATAGCTTGCCATTAAAACATGATGTTATACGAGAAATAAGATATGAAATAAACAATACACAAATTATTTTAAGTCGGGGGCAGGAGTATGATACTGCTCAAACTTCCAAAGCTAAAACTTTGGATGATTTTGCAAAAATTTTTGAATATAAAACAGGATCTTTAATTGGAGCAAGTGCAGTCATAGGTGGAATTATTGGACTAGCAAGTGAGAAAGATAAAAAACACTTAAGAAATTATGGAGTTAATCTAGGCATCTCTTATCAATTTTTTGATGATTGGAAGGATAAATATTGTAATGAAAAAGAAGTTGGAAAAAGTGTTGGCCTAGATGCAAGGAAAAAAACACCTTTTGATAAAGCTAAACCAGAGAAAGTTTTAGAGGAATCATTAAGATATAGGCAAATTGCGTACAAGGAACTTGGAAAAATAAAAGGGAAAACTTTTGATGATCTCATTAAACTCTCAGTTTATATGTTTTCATTGTCTAAAAAATAAATAACCAAAAGCTTTATAATAATTAGTTTCTTATTTTAAGTAATAAAATTAGTTATAAAAAAGAGGAAGAGATGAATATAGGAATAAATGGTTTTGGAAGAATTGGCAGGACAATACTTAAGATTGCACTGGAGAAGAGGTTAAAGGTTGTTGCTATAAATGATGTTCATGGGGCAGAATATGCTGCATATTTATTAAAGTATGATTCTATATATGGAAAATATAAGGGAAGTGTGAGTTTTTTGAATGATATGCTGATTGTAAATGGGAAGAAGATTAAAGTGATAAGCCAAAGAGATCCTGCGATGATAAACTGGAGAGAAATGGGCGTGGATATTGTAGTTGAATCTACAGGAGTTTTTACAGATAGGGAGAATGCCAGCAAACATTTTGCAACCGGAGCAAAGTATGTAATTATTACTGCACCTGCAAAACAGCCAGATATTACAATCGTTCCTGGAGTAAATCAAATGAATTTAAATAAAGATCATAAAATAATTTCTGTTGCTTCTTGTACGACTAATTGTTTAGTGCCTATGCTTAAAGTGGTGAATGAGAGTTTTGGAATTGAAAGAGCACTTGTTACTACAGTTCATGCATTTACAAATGATCAAATGTTACATGATAGTTTTCATAAGAAGAAAAGAAGAGGGAGAGCTGCTGGACTAAATTTAGTTCCTACTTCTACTGGAGCAGCTGAAGCAGTTGCCGAAGTAATGCCGGAACTTGCTGGAAGAGTAAATGGTCTGGCTGTAAGGGCACCGGTTTCATGCGGATCATTAGTTGATTTAGTTGTTGAATTAAAAGGAGAGGTTGACAAAGATGCAATAAACGCAATGTTTAAGAAATATTCTTTAACTACGCTAAAAGGAATATTGGAATATAGTGAAGATGAGTTAGTTAGCAGTGATGTAATTGGAAATCCAAATTCTTGTGTGTTTGACTCTCTTTCTACTCAAGTTGATGGGAATTTGATAAAAGTTTTAGCTTGGTATGATAATGAGTTCGGGTATTCTAATAGAGTTATTGATGTTTTACAGATGGTTAGTAAGTTTGGCAAATGGTTTTAGATTTAGTCTTCTAGTTGTTTATTAAATCCTTTAGTTTTAAATAAATCTTCTAAGTCGGCGGGAAGATCTTTTGTAGGCATTATTCCAACTTTCACTCTGCGAGTATAGGTTTTATCTGCCCTTACATAAGGTATTGTCATACGAACCAGGCAAGCACCATCGAAATAGATAAACTCTTCTGGCCAAATATCGTACTGGTTTCCACTTGAGGGCAACTCTAAGCATTTAGACCGCAAAGATGAAGCTATAATATCTTCTTGATTATGATAAAATTCGCCAGATTTAGGCTTTTTTGTAGTTTTACCTGCATAAACTCGATTATAACTAAAGGAAAATTTTTCTGGTTTTTGTCTATTCATATTTATTTTACTCTTGAGTTGGATTTACTTCTTCTTTTTTTACAGGGATAGTTCTTCCATAAGGAGCGACTATAGTATTATTATATTCTACTTTATATTCTACTTTATTTTCTCTTGAATAATTATTTTGCCTGGGCGTGTCTTCGTGAGTGAATGATGGTCTATTTATAGAAATATTTGGTTGGCGATAACTGTCAGCTATTTGAGCTAATCCTCCAATACCAAATGTTCCTCCGATAGCTAATATTAAACAAGCGAATAAGCCTCCCCAGTATTGATCTTCTTCATTAGTTTCTGGTAGTTTATTGTATTGGTAGGGCATTTTATTTTTCCTCCTGTCGTAGATGGCTACTTTTTCCCATAGAATAGACCATATTAAAGAAAGAACCTAGAGTAACGGCTAAACCTGCTGCAGAGAAAATAACTTGCAATTTTGGAGAATGATAATTAGTTTCCTTAAGAAATAACAATGAACCACTAAGAGTTACTCCAGCAGCTATACCTGCTAATCCTCTAAATGCAATATCTGCTTCTCTATTATTGCCTTCTTCTTTTTTTGCAGATGATATTTCTATTTTGTTTATATCTGGATTATAGGAAGGGTCTAATTCTTTATAAGCTGTTTTTGATTGGGTGAATCTCTGATACCACGGAGGATTCAAAAACCTCTTCATTTGTTTATTCATTTTATCTTTCCTCCAAATTTAAATTTAAAGCGTTGTAATGTCTAGTTACTTTTTTATTGTTAAGGATAAAATTGAATTCATCATCTAGATATTGTCTGCAATTTTCTTGTAAGCGTTGGCTTTCATAGGGAAGCGGCCTATCTGTATATTGCTTGAGTGTATTTGCTATCAGAATGGGGGTACCATAAAATATAAGCGGAGCCAAATTAACTAATGTTGCTACTTTAATCGCTTCATAACATTCGCGAAGAGTCAATTTTTCTTCTTTTGGTTTATTGTCTTTATTGAGATCATTTTTCTTTTTTGATTGTGTGAATCTTTGGTACCAGGGAGGATGTAAAAATCTATTCATTTGTTTGTTCATTTTATTTTTCCTCCAATTTTTCAAGTCTTGTTCTAAGGTGACCTGCATAAGTTCCTGCGGAGCCACACAAAATCGCACTACCAAAAAGAAAACCAAAATCTTGTAAAAATTCTTTATATGCTGGGGCATCTGAATCAGAATCTCTTTTTGTAATAGAATAATTGATCTCGCTTGTCTCTCTTATACAAGTATAAGGAGCTGCGACGAATGTTAAAGTCATTCCCGTGCCAGTTAAGAAATTTGCAATTCCTAACCTTTTTCTAATTTTTTGAGGATTGGTTTTATAGACTCTTATCGGGGATTTATCAATTCTCATTTTATTTTTCCTCCAGAGTTCTTTTCTTCTTTTCTGATAGTGATATACCTGTACAAACTAAAGCTGCGAGCCCAAGAGTCATTCCCATCCCAATACCCGCAGATTTAAAGTAATAAGATACAAACCTTTCATTCCAATTTTTGTAAGAAATATATCCGGATCCTACCTCTAAAGAACTCAATTCTTCCTTTTGTTTGTTTACGTATGCTTCTATTGATTGAGGATTTAATAATTCGGGGTTTGAGTCGACAATTTGTTTTAATGTAAACTTGTTTTCACGTATGTTATTTAACCCTCTTTCTGTTTCTAAATATTTAGCTACCAGGGGTAGCTGTTCATAAGGATTTCTCAAAGAATTTACTGCTCCAATTAGTCCAAAACAGGATGATAGAGTTATGCCTAAACCTAATGTCCAAAATTCAAATTTTAAAAGCTTTCTTGAAAGTAAGTCATATTTTTTAATTGCACTTTCTTTGCTTAATTTATCCATCTTGATTTTTCCTCCTGAGTTCTTTGAGAATCATAGAATTTCTTTTCCCTTATCTTCATTGCTTTTTCAAATACATCCGGAAGTTCCCTGATTTTTCTAATAGGCAAATCATTTAATGGATCAGTTTCATCTAATTTTATTGTTAAACTTCTTGTTTCAAATCTTTCGATATATCTCTGATTAAGATAAGGAGAATCTTCAGCTTGGATATACCCTCCATTTTCGCCTAGGATTTTAATAGTTCTTTTTCTAAGATCTTTATAGGTTTCAATTTTATTTCCATCAATAAATTGTATTCTACTAGGCCAAATATTTCCTCCTTCATCTTTTTTATCTTTTTCTTCAGATATTGCGGCGTATCCTAAAAATCCTAAGAATGAAGTACAAACTATCAAACCTAAGCTTGCAGCAATTTTATCTTTCCATCTTATCCCCTTAGGTTTTTGCATTTCTGTATTTTCTGTTGTCATTTTATTCCTCCTCCAATTTTAATTCTAAAATTGATGTCGGGTTTCTTACTATATTCTCTTGTTTTTTCTGGTATAATGATGTATATCTCTGCATTCCTTCTCCAACAGCACAACCCATAGCACAAGCAATTAAAATCTTATAATCTCCTGAATTTTTTGCAGCTTCTGCTATTCCAGTAAGTAGAAAGCCATATTTCATAGCTCTACCTATTACATCATATTGCCAATCTCTTATTCTCTCTGTGTATTTGTTTGTCATGTTTTTATTAAACCTACTTTCATTTGTTTTATCATACTAAAGTAGTGATTTATAGTTTATATAAAACTTATTGGTCATTAATTTACTAAAATGCAAATATTTATATATAATTTATCATTAAAGTATAAATGGATAAGAAAGACGAGAAGATACTAATAGAATTAATAAAAAATTCTAGGATATCTATGAAGCAACTTGGGAAACGAACGGGAGTGAGCAGGGAGGTTGCGACTTACAGAGTAAAGAAGTTAATGGAAGAGAAAATAATTACAGATTTCTATCCTATAATAGATATCGAGAAACTTGGATATTTTAAGAATGGGTGTTGGATTCAGCTCAAGAACGCAGATCATAAAAAAGAAAGGGAATTCTTTACTGAGTTAGTGAAAAATCCATTTGTGACTTTTGTGGGTAGTGTTGTTGGAAAATGGAATGTGGCATTTGACATCATATCTAGAGATAGCACTCACTTAATGGAGATATTGAAGGAAATAAAATATAGCGGGAAAAGCATAGTTGAGAATGTCCTTATAACTAATAATACGACGGAGCAGGAAGTATTTGAAACAAAAATGCTTGGGGTGAAAGAACATAAAAAATTAATAAAGAAATATCCAGACATAAAATTAGATAATATAGATAAGAGATTATTGGAGTTGTTATCAACTAATTCAAGAATTGAGTATGTTGATTTGTCGAAGAGACTAAATTTAGCGGCAAATACCATTAAATATAGGATAAAGAAATTAGAATCTAGCGGAATAATTGAAGGCTATACAATATCTGTAGATTTTGTCAAATTGGGATATGAATTTTATAATGTCCAGATAAAGATAGAATCTGATTTAATTGAAGGCGAAATAAAGAATTTTCTTAGAAATCACATAAAAGTTATTTATTTTTATAAATATCTGGGACACGAAAACTGGGACATGGATATCGGCGTATTGGCAAAGAATTCAGTTGAATTGAGAGAAGTAATACTAGAAATTAAGAATTACTTGGGAACTGGTATAAAGATTCATGATATTTATAGTTCGATTGATATTTTGAAGCCCAACATTGCTCCCAAAGGAGTTTTTGAATAAGCACATAAACTTATGCTGCTATTAAAATCTCTTTATTTGAATTCTTTGTTAATTTCCAATCTAGTTTAATTAATTCTTTGACAGCAGGATTAGAGGTGTTTAATTTATATAAATCAGATTTTCCTACTCTTCTTGTTTTTACAATTATATTATTATCTTCTAATTTATGCCAGAATGTTTGCATTGTAGAATAACTTACTCCAGAATTCTTTGCTATCTCAGTTAAAGGATAATCAAAATCTGCGAAAGTTATTAAGAAGTCCAATACTTTTATAGTTGGATTATTTCCGAATACTTCTACTAATACACTGTCATTATCCAATCCATTTTTATTTATCATAATTTGTTTACAGCTTAACTATTTATAAATGTTTCTATAAATGTTATTATATTTCAAACTTAGAAACATTTAAATATTATTTTGCATCTTATAAATTATGGATATTAATGATGAGACTATAAAAGCAAGATTGCTATATCATTTAAGAAAGAAGAGAGTTATTGGAGGAGTGCATACCCATTTTGATACTTTAAGAAGGGGATTTCCAAAACATCTTGGTAAAGAGGTAGAAAATAATTCTAAAGAACTTATTAAAGAAGGATGGTTAATAACAAAACCTACAAGTTATGGATTGCAAGTATCTTTAAATAAAGAAAAATTAATTGAAATTGAGAATTTTATTGAGAAAATCTTAGGTCTAAAGTTTGGTTAATTAGTAGTTTAATTATTAAGTTCAGAATCATGAATTAAAGGAAATTTATTTCTATCTGAATAGTTAGCTGCTCCTATTCCAACACATTCACCATCTACATAAAAAAATTCTAATTTAATTCCTAAATTAATGTCTTTAGTCATATTTTTTTCTAAATTATCCATGTTTTTATTAAATTTTTGATAATTTTTCTAATATATTTTCCAATAAGATTTAAGTTTTTTAGTAATTTCTTTTTTGTTTTTTAATTCAGGTTCATTTAACATTCTTTAAAATACATAATCAATATTTTAAACTTTTTTATTAATTTAATAATGTCAAAAGATTTAAGAGAAGAGGATATTTAGATAATGTATAAAAATGAGGGAAAATGAAATATAAAACACTGGATGATTTTAGCTTTAAGGGAAAGAGGGTCTTGCTTAGGAGCGACTTAAACAGTGAAGTGGATGATGGAAAAGTAATTGAGGGAGAGAGAATTATTCAGTCGGCTAAGACTATTAAGGAACTAAAGGCTAAGAAGGCAAGAGTTGTTATTATAGCTCATCAGGGAAGGAAAGGAGATAAAGATTTTACAGATTTAAAACAGCATGCAAAACTACTTAATAAATATGTAAAAGTAAAATATGTTGCGGACATTATTGGGGAGGTGACTATTAGTGAAATTAGTAAACTTAAGGATGGAGAGGTATTACTTTTGGATAATATTAGAAATTTGGATGAAGAGATGAAACCTAGTGTCGATAATATAATTGTTAATAAACTTAAAGATTTATTTGATATTTATCTTAATGACGCTTTTAGTGTTTCTCATAGGCTACAAACTTCTATTGTCTCTTTTGCTCCTTTAATGGACTGCGGAGTGGGGAGAGTAATGCAAAGAGAACTAGAAAGTTTGGAGAAAATAACAATTGAGAATTGCTTATTTTTACTCGGAGGCTTTAAAGTTGAAGATGAAATGAAGATATTGAGAAACAGAGACAATATTTTGTCTGCAGGGATGCTTGCGCATGTTTGCTTATTTGCAAAAGGATATAAGGCAGGAATTGAGAATGAAGTATTTAAGGATGTAATGCAATATGTTCCCGAAGTTATGGAACTAATGAAAACAAAGAAGATATTTGTTCCGCTTGATTTGGCAATGAAGGAAAATGGTAAGAGAAAAGATGTAATTATTTCTGATTTTCCAGTAAATGAGAGATCATATGATATTGGGGAAAAGACTGTTGCATATTATAAGGAAAAGATAAAAAAAGCTAAAAGTATTTTCATTAAGGGCACTATGGGGGTTTGTGAAGAGAAGGAGTTTTGTTATGGGACTAAAGAACTTTTGAATGCAGTTGTGAAATCAAAAGCTTTTAGTGTTGTTGGTGGAGGGCATATTACTACAGCAATGAAGAAATTGAAAATTCCAATAAAAAAATTTGGATATATTAGTTTGAGTGGAGGAGCTTTGATTGCTTACATTTGCGGGGAGAACTTGCCTGGACTGGAAGTTTTGAATAAAAGGAAATAACAAGATGGAACTTCAAGAAAGATACTTTGATATAGCTAAATCTTTTATTGAACAATATAAAAAAGATAAGAATATTATAGGCATCACTTTAAATGGTGGAGTTTCTAGAGGCACTGGAGATATTTATTCTGAAATTGACATTTATTTTTACTTAAAAAATAAAAATAAATCGACTCTACCTCCTAGAATCAAAGGCATAGGTGGAGATATTGCAGTTAATGAAGTCTGGTTTGAGTTTAAAGTTTTTGAATTTGAAAAAGAGAAAGAGAGAGAATGGGATTTGGTTAGCCGTTGGGATGCAAATAATTGTAAAATTTTATTTGAAAGAGAAAGAAGAATTTCTAATTTATTGAAGGAGAAAGTTATTTTTCAATTAGGAGAAAAAAATAAATTGCTCAATGAGTTTGGATTTAAAGCCAATTGGTGTATTCAACTTGCTGAAGTCTTTGAATATAGGAAGGACATAAAGCATGCACATTTAATGATAAATGAAAGTTTAGGAGCTTTAGTTGATTATTATTTTATTCTTAATGGACAGTTTGTTCCTCATTATAAATGGAAATATTATTATTTTTCTAAATTAAAAAAACCAGATTTTAAAGTAAAAAACCTAATCTTTGATTTGTTTATTATTAGAGAATATTCTAAAGTAGAATTATATAGAAGAATCAATACCATTAAAAAAGAAATATTCGTTAAAAATCTTAAAATGGAAGAAGATCATCCACATAAACAGAACTTGGAAAAGGTGGATAATTTTATTAGCTCTCTTAAAGATGGAATTTTATTTTCAAATCCATTTGGTGATGATTATACCTTAGCCCCAAAAAAGAGGAAGAAATGAAAAGTGATTGAAGTAAAAAGTATTTATACTACTCAAACTAATTTTATACATAATTGGAAAAGTAAAAAATGAAACATGAAATAATAACTTTTGGAAGTGCAGTCATTGACGCATTTGTAGATACAGGAATAGGAGAATTAAACAAGCAAATGTGTTACATGATTGGAACTAAAATAGCTGTTAATGATTTAAAATTCTCTACAGGAGGAGGAGGGACAAATACGGCAGTTGCTTTTTCCAGACTGGGACTAAAAACTGGATTTTTGGGAAAAGTGGGAAAGGATGCAAATGGAGATACACTATTAAAAGAATTAAAAAAGGAAAAAGTTGACTTTCTTGGAAAGAGGGGAAGTGAAATGACTGGATATTCGGTAATTCTCGATAGTATCCAACGTAACAGGACGGTATTGACTTATAAAGGTGCAAACGATCATTTGAAACTAAACGAGGTTAATACGAAGGCTTTGGACAGTGATTGGTATTATTTTTCATCTATGACTGGAGATTCATACATAACGCAGGAAAAATTGACAGAAATATTAAATAAAAAAGGAAAGAAAATTGCATATAATCCTTCAAGTTATATTACAAAGAAAGGTGCAGAATACTTGGGAAAAATTTTAAAGAATATTTTTATTTTAGTTTTAAATAAAGAAGAAGCTGAAAATTTGGTTGGAAGGGGAGATGAGAAAGAAATGTCTCAAAGGTTAAGTGAATTAGGGCCTAAAATTGTTTGCATTACAGATGGAGAAAATGGAAACTGGAGTTATTATAACGGTAAAATATTTAGAATGAATGCAAAGAAAGTAAATGTAAAAGAAGCTACTGGTGCTGGGGACGGCTTTGCATCTGGTTTTGTATATGGATTTATGAAATTTGGTAATATTGAGAAAGCTGCTAAGATTGGAACTTTTAATGCAGAAAGTGTTATTCAAAAGAAAGGCGCTAAAATAGGATTGCTGACGTGGAAAGAGATTAGGAATAAGATTTGAGAATGGACAGACAATTAAAGATATTTGATTTATCCGTTATTATATTAATTATTTCCAATTTAATCACAATCTATTTTACAATTAGGGAAGGTTGGACTCTGTATATTGTTCTTTTAATTTTCTGGTTTCAAAGCGTAATAATTGGTATCTTTACATTTATTAGAATACTCACAATTAAAAAGTTTAATACAAATGGGTTAAAAGTTGATGGAAGAGAAGTTAAATATCCTAATAAAACCAAATTCATTATTGCATTTTTCTTTTTATTTCATTATGGTTTTTTTCATTTGATTTATGGAATTTTTCTATTATCTATGCCCTTAGTTAGTGGAATTTTATCCAAATTTGGAGGAATTACTCAGGATCAACCATATGTAAATAGTTTTTATGATTCTTTAATATTTTTTGGTTTATCTGTGTTAATCTTTTTTATTAATCATTTGATTTCTTTTTTATTTAATTATAAAGAAGACATTAAAAATGAAAAAAATATAGGTGCTTTAATGTTTTTACCATATGCAAGGATAGTTCCAATGCATTTATTTATTATAATTGGAGTATTTTTAATAAACACTAAAATTGGAATTATAATCTTTTTACTATTGAAAACTATTGCTGACATAATAATGCATCAAACAGAGCATAGATTATTAAGAAAATGATAAATAATATTTAATAAGATAAAAAAGAAATTACTCTTTATTAGATAACATTTGCCTAACATTAGCTTCATCTTCTGGATTTGTTACTCCAAACCATTTATCTTTGGATGGATAGCAATGCATAATAAGTTTATTAGATTTAATTAAATTGCCTAATTCTTTGGAAAGAAGACATTCAACAGTTCTATTTCCTTTATTATCTATTTTAAATTTATTTACAATACTAACAACTTCAGTTAATATTTGAGGATACAATGCAAAGATATTCATACTTATGGGGTCGTCTTCTTTTGAATTTGTACATGGAAGATTATCTTTTTCGATATTGAATACTTCATTTAAATCTATAATTTTATTATCTTTAATTGTAAAAACTCCTCTATTTGTTTTGCCTTTTTCTGGAAGTACATCGATTAATTTATAAGATACGGTTGCGGAAGTGTCAAACTCTTTAAGATGATTAACTAAAGTTTTAAATGAGTTTTCTCCATATATATCATCACCATTACAAATGATGAATGGGCAGTTTACAATGTTTTTTATTGATGTGACGGCATCTAATGTTCCCCAAGGCTTGTCTCTTTCTTTTTTGTCATAAGTTTGGAGGGCATATTCTATTTTAATCTCTTTATAAGAACTAGCAAATTTTTTCTGAAATTGTTCTTTAGTTAAGTCCCCTACGATAAATACTATCTTATTTATTCCAGCTTTGATAGCCTGATTTATTGAATATTCTATTAAGGTTTCTCCGTTTTGACCAACTTGTGCAAATTGTTTTATTTTTCCTCCAAATCTACTTGATAAACCTGCTACCATATAGACTACTGCGACATCTTTCATATTTTTAGAATATATTGTTTGATTTTAAATGTTTCTTGTAGAGAAATTAAACGATCTTAAATTTTATTAGGTGATATTTGTTTAACACTATCTTCTATTTTGATTGTGACTATAAACCATTAATCTTTAGCTAGATTACAATGTAATTTAAGTTTATCGACGTTAAAAAAAGGTCTGAATTTTCAGTACCAGTTGATAGTGCCATAGATTTAAATAGGGATATTTTATCATTTTATAGTAATAAGGAAAACACAAAATGGTAGAACAATCAGTTGATATATTTGAACAGATGAAACAAAAGCTTAAAGGTCAGTCTGCAAAGATTGAAGAAATGAAAAAGAAAGCTGCTAAATTAGAAGAAGATGACCAATCACAAATATTGACTCAATATAGGAGCAAGGTAGAAGATATCGTAGCAGGAAAAGAAGGAACTTCAACAAAAGACCTTACTATTATGGATAAGGGATTACTATTGGCTGAACAAAGTAAAACTGACTTGGCAGAAATTGGAACTTATCTTACACAGCAATTTAATGAATTGGGACAATTTGCTGGTAGTTTTATTCAATATCAAGGATTAGAAAAAGCAGTATCTTATGTTTCTACTAAATTAGCAAATAAAATGCAGAGTAAGAGAGCAGTTAATGCTAATATTGAGGACACATTAACTACTATTGTTACTTATGGACAACATATGCTTGGAGTATATGATAAAAAGTTGTTAATGTGTATTGAATCTGAAGAATGCATGAAAAATTTAGTAGAAGTAACTTCAAAGGAATTAAGTAATACGGAGCCTCTTTATCAAAAAGCAAGAGAGCAGAGGGAAGCACTAGAAAGACAAATTAATGAGTTACAAACTAAACTTGATAAAGCAGATGCAACAGAATATGCTACCTTAAATCTTGAGAAAGTCGGATTAGACGAAAAATTTAGTAATGCTAAGAAGAACGAATCTATTTATTTCACAAAGGCAAAAAATCATAGAGAAAGCTTAGATTCTCAAAGAAGATATTTGAATGGTTTTAATGATATTATCGAGGGAGTTATGGTAATGAGAACAAGCCTAGAGACTAAGCTTAAAGACCATACCGAAGCATTTGAGCAATTAACTGTTGGTATTCAAACAGCTTACAGTGTAAAAGCAGGAGCTGAATATGATAGATCAATGAATAAAACTATCAACATAGGTGGAGAAGTTATGGTTGCAATGGGCGATGCAGTAAAAGATACTGTTGCTAGAAGAATTGAGAAGAAACAAGTGGAAAGCGCAGTAAAGAAACGCTGGGATCAATTAGAAGCACAAAGAAAACTTCTTTGGGACAAACGATTTACAGAAATGAAGGCTGAATATCAAGCAGGATCATCATAATCAGGGAGGAAAAATGGTGCTTAAACCTATTAAGGAGTCGGCCTTATCTAGAGTTCCGAGTAGTGATGATACAACTTTAAAAACATTAGAACAGCAAGATTCTTTAAGTTATATAAGTAGACTATACAGCAGATTAGAAGACCTTTCTTTAATATTTAAGAATGAGGAGGATAATTTCATTATTCCTTATGTAGAACTTTTAAAAAACAGTTTTAAAGGGCTTTATTTAAAATATCAGCTTCCTGAAGAAAAGAAAATAGATTTCGATTTAATTATTAATCCTTTTAATTCTGGGTATCCAACACTAAAGGATTTTATTGCTTTAAATGAAAACAAGAAAAAAGCTAAAGAGAACCTTGATTCTATACCAAAAAAAGAAGATATTCTTGAAATTATCAAATCAGGAGTGATGCATGGTATTGCAATTGACGAAGCACAGGATATGCTAAGAAGATATAATTTTTATAATTTTATAGATAGAAACGAGCTTTTTGATTATAATGCTTCGCCCTTTACGAGTTATATAAAGAAAGAAGGAAGCAGAAGATTTTATACATTAAGCTGGGGAAATTTAGATTGGCTTTGGAAAGTTCCCGTATATTATCACATGTGTTTTCAGCAAGACAGTAGGAATGATCCTTTTGAACTTAACAAAGTAAATGTATTAAAAGGGTTAATATTACAGACAAAAAATAGTCATGTTGATTTAAATATTTTAGCTCAACAGATTGACTCAAATGTTGAAGAAATCCATCCTAAAGTTATTGAGAGATTTACTTTAGGCCCTTATTTTGATGGGTTGACTAAAAATCCAGAAGAAATTCATGCTTTGTTTAATGGAGATGCAGAACCTTCTCTGCAGAAGTTTATCCGAGAGAGAGCAACAAGTGAAAGAGAAAAGCCTTATGGGGGATTGTGGGAGAAAATGTGGGGAAAAAAAACAGTTAGAGAAGTTTTTAGTGTAACTTATTCTGAAACTAGAATGGTTGTTCCGTTTAGAATTAAACAAAAATTGGGAAATTATGATGAGAAAGGCAACCCTTGTAAAATATACGGAATAAAAAATGATGGAGGCATTGTAGGATAATGTCAGGAGAAAAAGGAAATATTTTCCCAATTAGAAGAAAAGATTTTGAAGAGCATTTCAAAAAAGTAGACGAGGCAATGAGTTCTATTAATAGAGGAACTTCGGAAAGATTTAGTCTTTTTGATCTTGTTAAAGGAGTTGGAAGTGGCACTAAAGATTTGATGGACGAAAGTGTTCAGAAGATAACTCATGTTTACAGAGATGGATTTGCACTATATTATCAAATTGATGCTATGGTGGGAGATAGAGCTAAGAAAGTTGATGGAGTGGTAACTGATCAAGAAAGAAATTATTTCTCTCATTCGTATGCAACTTTTGCATCGAGTTCATGGATGGAACATAGGCTTGGACTTTTAATGGGAAATAGAGAAGCAATTCCTGTAGATACAGGAAAAACAGATTTTGATTACGGATTACAAAGAGATATATTACTTAATATGATTTTAGGAAAATTATATGGGCTTATTAATTCAGGGATTAGAGAGAAAAGATATGATGAAGGAATTGACTTAAGCAGAGACAGCGTTAATTTTTTCAAGTTTGTAAAGGAACATGCATTATCGAAAAAATCAACAATTAATCATAGTTTAATAGAACTTGTTGATAAATCTTCTTTTGTAATTGATAATGATTACACTTTAAGCGGGTTTGAATCTAGTTTTGAGGAAAAATCAAAACCTAAGATAGAGTTTGAACGTGTGGAGCCGCATGAAATTATTGGATGTACTGATGCAAAAAGAGAAATGTTCAGAGACATGGATCGACTTTCATTATATGATGTGTTACTTAAGAAAAATCCCATTATGGTTGTTGGAGGATTAACACCTTCAGTATTGTATGATGGATTTCCAGGTACGGGTAAGACTACTTTATTTAGAGGCGGGAGAACACGTCTTTTGAGAAGATTAGAAGCACTTGAAGATTTCTGGAAGAGTAAAAACACTAAATTAGCAGCGAAATTTTTAGAGATATCTCCGCAAGTTAAAACAAAATGGTATGGAGAAGCAGGACAGAATGTTGCAAATATTTTACAGGAAGCCTCTCGACCTGATTTCATTAATCTTTTACTTTTAGATGATATAGATTTATTATTTTCAGGAGGAAGGGAAGAAAGTGGGGGAGGAGATAAAGATATTATGAACAACGTTATGCAGTTTTTGAGCGGAGCAAACACAAAATTTATTGGTAACAATCAGATTCATGCAGCTACTAATGAGCCAACTGCACTTGAAGCTGCATTACGTCAGAGATTCTATTCTAAATATGAGGTTGCAGGTCCAGAATCTGCAGATGATTTTTCTGATCTTATTTATTTGAAATTAGGTAAATGGATAAATAATGGAATCATAAGCGTAGATCTTGGAAAAGATTTTGTTCCTCTTAAAGATAGAAAGTTTAACACGAGTTATGATGCACCAGGAGAAAAAGAAAGCATTTTAACCCGAGTTACTAAAAGATTTTCTTCTGCTCTATCTTTGCAAGATTTAGGAAAAATGGCAAGAGGATTCAAAGATGAGAATCCGCGATTTACCGGAAGACCAATACATGGAGTAGCTGAAGCGGTAACAAAGAGAATTAATGATTACGATATTCCAGAAGAATGGTTTACTGAACCGAGTAGATTTTTTGAAAAATCATTTGATGAACGAGTAAATATGTTGAAAGAGATGTGTAAAAAAATTGACAGTACTGTTATTGCAGAAGAACTTGAAAAAAATGCAAGAATTGAAGGAAGATATGTCGGTGAGAAATTTGAGAAAGACGTAGAGAAAACTCTTAACATTATGAAAGTTAATAATGAGGCAACTAGAAGAATTATTGCAAAAAATACGGAGGGTAAAAAATGAAGGGAAAAATAGAAGTGCCTCAAAGAGATATTGATCTTGAAAGTCTTGGATTAATTAATCAAGATTTATTTAGAGTAGATGGAGAACTTGCTGAAAGGTATAATGCAGTATTACATGAAGTATTTGGATACGAATGCAATGTAGATTCATTTAGAATTGATAAGAGAGGATTAAGTCCTGAACTTTGCACGATATTGAAAGATAAATATGATGATAAATTAGAGTATGGGGAGAATTACTTAAATCTAGGACAGGCAAATCGATATATGATTGTAGTTTCACCTGATCAGAAAAATTCTCCGCTTGTTGCACCTCAGACATCATATGAGGATGGATTATATGATACAGTGTATAAACAGGCAAGGCATACGATTGAAGAAATAACTTCTACAGAAAGCTTATTTGGAGAAATTGAAAATGGTGTTAGTATATTTCGTTCAGCTTATGATATGTTACAATTGCGTGGAGTAAGAATCAGCCTTGATACAATTGGGGGAACATCAAATGCAACGAGTGAACTTGCGGAATTGTTAAAGGGTCTTGGAAAAAGAGATGAAAAAGCAAAACCTTTTGGACTTGATAATGCTTTAAATGAAAATTATATTTCTCGAATCAGAGGATTTGTGGAGAAAGTAGGAAATTTTGAAGTGAGACCAATATCAGATATTTTTCCTATAAAAACTGAAGTCCATTGTTTTTATGTTGAATTTTTCAAAGGAGTGCATTGTTTAAGAAATTTCAAGAATAAGGACGAAGTACGAGCGGTGTTTATAACCCATGGACAAGGAAAACCTCAATATCTGGGAGATGAAATTCTCTGCCTTGATTTACATGATAAAAAAGTAATTGATGTTTTACACAAGTACAAATTTATGTATTATGATTCTGATCTTATTCAGCAAAGAATATTAGAAACTGAAGATGAAGCATTACTTGCTGAGAATATAGATATCGTAGATTTACCAAATCATAAAAGAAAGGCCCAAGTTATGAAAATAAATAATAAACTTCCAAGATCATGGAATGAACTTAATGATTTATCAAGAATTTTAAGTAATTCATCAAACAAAGTTGAAGATTGCATTGACACAATGAGTTATGAAACTAAAGTAAAGCTATCAACACCTAAAAGCAAAGATGATATAATTAATCATATGCTTGCAGAAATTGATACAACAGATCCTCTAAGAGTATATGAACATAATAAGAGAAAATTCAGAATCGAGTTTCCTCACTTACCACTCAATAGACAGCGCTATCAGGTTAAAAAGATTTTAGAAAATAAAATGAAAGGAGGCAAGAAATTAAAATGAACATAACATTTTATGACACTTTAGTAGAGAATTATTGTGCTGGACTTACTGTTTCATTAGCTGATAGGCTCTTTTCTGATGAATCTTCTAGAAAAACTGAACAAAGAAAAATAAGAAAGCTTGAAGAAGTAGATGCTTTGGAATATTTAGCGAGTAATTCAACAAGTGACGCAGTAATAGATACTAAAAAATACAATGAATCCTTGCTGAAAGCCAGAAACTATTTTCAAAGAAATGGAATATCAGTTGATCCTAAAATGGATATTCATGAAGGAAATTTTAGATATTTCACAAGAAAGTTTTCTAATGGAATCAACCATATTAGACAAAGTCATGAAAAAATTAATAGGTTGAATTGGAAGCAAAAATTAGCTTTTGCATTTGGAATTGAATTATTCTTTGATTCATGTGTTGTTTTATCCCACGCGATAAGTGGAGCAGGAAATAGTATGACTGCTCTTGCAAGAACACCAGTACAGGCTATCGCATTTTTAGGAGGATTACAAACCGGAAGGGGATGGCTTTATGTAAAAGATTATGCTGTAAGATCAAAAGAAGAAAAAGAACTTGACTATTTAGGAAGAGAACTTACTGCTGATGGAAAATTACTTCAATTAGTAAGTAATTATAGACCAACAAAAGATTTAATTGTTGAAGTTATCGATTCTGTACCTTCTAGTGAAGAACCAACTGGAGAAAAAATAAGATATACTCCTAAACAAATAGGGGAAAAAGTTGGAGGAACTATTCTTGAAGGTTGTGGAGGAATTGAAGATGGACTTAAGGCTGGACTTGGAGTAATAAAGAGAAGAATAGAAGAAAGAAGACAAGCGGAAATTGATAGAAAAGCAGCCGATACTAAAAGGATTCAAGATAAACTAAAGGATTTTTAGGAGAACAATGGCAAAGGAAAGTATCAAAGAAAGACTCGATTTACTGAGAAGGAGAATGGAAACTAGTGAGCTAGAGCGCCAGAAAAAATCAGTATTCAAAGAACATTTTAAGAAAATTGCCTTAGTGGGGACTGTACTTGGAGGATTCATAGGATATATTGGACTAAATGATTATTTAATTAAAAGACAGGATTATCCTGTTAGAAATATATTATATGGATCAACCGATACAACAAATATATTTGGAAATAAAGATGATGGAAATAGTCAGAAGGCTGACAGAATACAATCTATTAAATATACTTCAGGAACGGGAGCTGAAAGTAAGAGTGGAACGTTTTTATTTGAAACTACAAGAGAAGTGACTGGAAATAAAAAAGATTTTTCTATGAATGACTCAGAAAATAGAAAGGTGGCTGCAGCTACAGAAAAAAGAGAAATATTTCAAGCTGGTATAAGGCTAATAAATGGAGCTATTAATTATCGAGAACAATTTGCCCAGATTTTTAGAAGTTCAAAGGAAAATGCTCCTAAAAATTATGTTGTTTATAAAATTGCCCCAGAGAGAGGACTGGAAGAAAAAGACATTGATGTTATTGAACAACAGAATGGGACTAGAATAATTGTAAACCGTTTAATTGAAGGAAGATCATTTCCTTTAGGGTATCTATTTGGTAAAGAAAAATTTAGGTCAGGAACTTCTATTGAAGACTATGTTGTTGGGGGAGATAATGATGAATTATCTAAAGATATTTTTAACAAGATAAGGGAACTAGACAGCGATCAATCAAAGGATGAAGCGCAAAGAGAAAAGATTGTAAAAGATATTATTAAAAAAGAAAGAGAAATGAAAAATATTACTATTTACTCGAGCTTTGAAGATGGTGTCTTTAAATCTTTACCTACGGAAAGTACCGTATACTTGGGATATACTCCTACAACGCTGGAAAGAATAAAGAACTGGGCGGGTTTTGGAAGACATGATCATATAAGGCTTAGAGTTGAAAATCAATGGGATCTTTGGCCTGGACATTATCCAATATTGAGTTCTTTAAGTTTTGGTTCTGGGAAAAATATTGTTTTTCCATTTGATAAATATAACAATGGCGGCTATATCATTACTGATATGTACGGAGAAGTCGCAAAAATAAAAATTGAAGATTCTCTTCTAAAATATGGACAGGATGTCTTATACAAATATTATTTAGATTTAAATGGCGATGGTAATATTGAAGAGAATGAATTAGTGGGTTCAGTTTTATGCAATATGAGTCATGATGAAAGAAACTCGATAGGAGATTTAATAGGCGAGAACGATTCTGATACGGATATAACCTATTCTATAAATTATACTTTCATGGCTCCCGATAGTGATTTGAAAAAAGGAATGGAATATCTGAAATATTCCACTTATATAGAGAGTATGATGCCTGATCAAATACATAGAGGAAACGGAAGACAGTCATTATTAGGTTTAATTAATGATCAGCGAGGAGATATCATGCTTTTCAATAATTTAAAAATAGAGAACCTTAGCAGGTCCTTGACCCAGGAGTCAACGTTGGCTGCAAAGTATGATATAATAAAAGTTTTGAATGCTGCTCATAGGCCTTATGCAAGAGAACTTGCAAAGATTTACGGGGTAGAGAAAGACTTCGAAGGTCAATACAGCAGTTCTCCATTATTAAGAGAAGTAACTGAAATTGGACCGTTGCCTGCAATTTTTTTAAGTATTTTGGGAGCTGGAGGAGTATATTATTATGGGAAAAAGAGATTGAATAAGAAAAAAGAAACCCCTCAGAAAAGATTACTAGAGTTAAGAGAGGCAGTAGTGACAAAATAGTAATTAAATTTAAATAGTTAAAATTAGCGATAATATCATGACAGAAGAAAGAAAAAATGAAGGCTTTAGGGAAGGATTGCATTCTATTGCAGACAGAGTTGCAGATGGAGCAAACTATGGTGGAAAGTTATTAGGAAGACTTGCAAGGTACTCTAAGAAAACATTTAATGATGCTCTAGAAACCGGAAAGAATTATCATGAAGGTATTCAAAGAAATGGAGGATATTCGCAGTATGCTCGTGAAATTGGACAGGAAATTTCAGATTATGTCTCTGGTGCATATAAAAGTGTAGAAGAAGCTTTCTTCACTGATGGAGAATTTGATCCTGAAAAAGCTAAAAAAGTTTTAAATAATAAAAAGAAAGCAGTTGGAAAGTTTGGTGAGAAAACTTATATAACTTTTTTAGAACTTTCAAAAGATTATTATAACGAGAGCAGAAATATGGTAAAGAAGACTATTGATTTTTATATTCCTACTGATGAAGAACTTAATACAAAGTATGCTGGAATTGGTCCAGAGAATAAGGCTATTTATTTAAAACCTCATTATGATGCTTGCCTTAAATTTTATGATGAAGCTGGCGAAAAAATGCCTGTTGACAATGAATTGAGGATGGAGATTCTACGAGACATTAAATCATCTGCAAGTACGACTAAAGAAGAATTATTAGGGTATTATGCTATAAAGATAATGAATTCAAGTAAAAGTGGTTCGTATGATAGTCTTACACCTAATAAGTTAATTGATGCCGATAAGTTTCTTAAATAAATTTACTTTTTGGATATTTTTATATACTCAATTTTATTAATTCTTGAATGGAAATTAATATATTATTATATTATAAATTTGTAAATATAGAAAATACTGAAGAGTTTGTAATGAAACATTTAGAATTTTGTAAGAGATTAGGGGTTTTGGGCAAAGTATTAATTGCAAAAGAAGGAATTAATGGGAGTATTTCTGGAACGAAAGAACAGACTGAGATGTATAAAAAAGAATTATATGCCGATAAGAGATTTTCAGATATCGTGTTTAAAGAAGAAATTGGATTAATGTATCCATTTAAGAAGATCAGTGTTAGACTGAGGAAAGAAATTATAAGAATGGATCAGGATATTGATATTGAAAAGAAAGGGAAATATATTTCTCCAAAAGAATTAATTGATTTATATAAGAATAATGAAGATTTTGTAATATTAGATACAAGAAATGACTATGAATCTGATGTTGGAAAATTCAAAAATGCTTTAACGCCAAAAATCCAAACATTTAGAGAATTTCCTAAAGTTGTAGAAAAATTGAAAGATAAGAAAGATAAGAAAATTGTCATGTATTGCACTGGAGGAATAAGATGCGAGAAGGCAAGTGCGTACTTGGTTGAACAAGGATTTAATGATATTTCTCAGTTACATGGCGGGATTATTACATTTTGCCAGGAATATCCGAACAGTTCAATATGGCAAGGAAAATGTTTTGTATTTGATAATAGGATAATTTCAAATGTCGATGATGAGAATGCGCCTCTGACAAAATGTGAATTTTGCAATATTAATTGCGACTTATATAGAAACTGCAAGAATCCGAATTGCAATCATTTTATGGCTGTGTGCGATAATTGTCAACTAGAGCATAAAGGATGCTGCTGTAAGGAATGTTTTGAAAAATACAACGAATTTTTATCTATTAAGATGGAAAAGAATAGAGGAAGAAAGAGCAAGATAGAGAAAATAAATGCTTAAATAGTTAAAATTTATTGCCTTTATATGAGCTTAACTGATAAGTTTAAGGATTTTGTTAATGTTAGAAAAGATTTGGAGAATTTTGACACCTTATTAAAAGAAGGTGATTCTTATAGTCTTACAGATAATCTTTTTAAGAATCTTCCTAAACATTTTGTGAGAGGCTGTTTAATTGGCGGAGTGGCAGGAAGCGCAGGTTATCTTTTTTCTGAACAGTTTGATTATACTGCGCTGATTTCATTATCACTTATAGGGGGGTTCAATAGATGTTGGTCAATATGCTTTTAGATGCCTTTATGGTGTGGCAAAGTCTTGGAAAACAACTGAATAATAAAAATTAACTATGGGCTTAGAAAAATTATTAACTTTTTTTGATATATCAAAAGATACTGTCCATTTTAATGAGAATTTATATGCAAAGAAATTGAGAGGGAATGCTGGAGATATTAAAGAGGCCACTTTTTATATGGCCAATGCAATAGTTCCTAAATTACCTTTGCATTTTATCAGAGGGGCGGTTGTAGGAGGAGCACTCGGTTTATTGATGTCACAATTTGGAAAGCATCAAGAGGCATATTACGCACTTTTTTTAGGTACCTTAGATTGGACACAGTTTGGGGCAAGAGTATTAAGAAAAGTATATCGTGCTCATACAAAACATGAATACGATTAATAATTAATTTAAGGTATATAAACTTTAAACAAGTTTATGGAAAGAGAGTTATTTTGCTTGAAGTAAATTCAACCAAAATAAAATTTATGAGAAATTTACTTTCGAATAAATTACTAACAATGCGCCAGCATGTAATTGTCTAGCAAGGCATTAACTTGTTACCAAGAACCTAAAATAACGCCCATTACCAAAAATGAAATTAGTTGATACACATTTCCGAAAATCCATAAACTCCATTTATCGCCTCTCCATAAAACATTATTAATTGTATGTGCTGCGATAAATCCAAGCCAAGCATAAAATCCAACTAATGCTCCTGCTGACGCACCTAATGAACTAGTGGTGTTAATAAAAATTCCAAGAATAGCTGCTGTAATAATTGTAGATATTAAAGATAAGAAATAAGATTTGCCCATTCCTTTTTTCATTGCTTTTTCTTTATCTTTTTGTGTGAACCCTGCAAGTTTCATATATAATTTTCCGAATAGTGGACCATGCCATAAGAACCCCATTATAAAAACAGCAATAGCAGAAACGATTACAGCTAACCAATTTGGAGGGATAAATTCCATTGTGTGTTTAATGAATTGTTATTTATAAAACTTATGATTAGATAAGCTATGTGTAATTTTACTTTCTGATTAGAACATATACTTTCTTACCGAGGTG
>CAYHPN010000017.1:0-31125 GCA_964358765.1 Candidatus Woesearchaeota archaeon
TGAATAATAAAGAATTTATGACTAAGCTATACGAATATTATTTGCCGTAGCTATAGAAGCACATAGAATTCTTAAACCTGGGGAAGGATTGCTTGAATTAACCGTAGAAGCAAGAAAATTCCATGATGGCTCTATAGAATCAGAGGAAATAGTGGGTGAAAAGAAAGTAAAAAGAGATTTTTATGCAGGACTTGAAAAATTAGGATTTGAACTATTAAGTGAGAAAAACCAGGGTTTTGCCGTTAGTAGGGAGTTCTTTAGAAAACTTAAAGAAGAAAAAGGAGCGCATTTTGCAGAAGCATATGAAAGAAAACTCGCAGAGACCTATTTCCTTTTAGCAAAGAAAGTTGATAATCCTACTGATGTAGATGAAGAAAACTTTTGGTGGATTAGACCTCAGTCTCCAGAAAAAGATGACGACCTTGAAGAAGAAAATGAAGATGAAGAAGAAGCTCCTTCAAGTGAAGTACGTGATCCCTCAGAGTCAAGAAGCATTCTAATGCCTTCAAGGAGAAGAGGCAGAAGCAGATCAAGAAATAATTCTGGTAGCAATGGAGAAAATTCCCTAATGGGAAAAAGTCTTACTCAGCCAGGGAAAACTCGTATTAAAATAACTCCTTCTAGAGAATATACCTTAGACAGTAGAGGCAACGTTCTTTCCTGGAGAAAAATAAATTCTGGAGGAAAATAAACATGGCTGAAAATAAAACCGCAAGTTATCGGGATGATTTTGCAAATGTTGAAAGAGAAATTGAAAGAATTATAAAAAAAATAAGTCATTTTCCTTCTTCGCAAGAGTTAAGAAGGGAGAAAAAATCTACACTGAGTGCAGTTATTTCTCAACATTATGGCGGATTTTTCACTGTTCGGGAACGGATGGGATATCAGCACCTTAGATTAGAAAACGATCATTATAAGGATTGGCAAGCTGTTAAAGATGAGATGACTAAGGTCATGGATACGCTAGGCCATTATCCTAGCCAGAAAGAGCTTAACAAATATGCCAATGGTTCACTTGTTGCCTCTATATACAAACATCATGGTGGACTAGACGCTGTCCGCCATAAAATAGGAAATTTTTCTGATAGAGAAGATAGGGGTTATTGGCAAAACTGGGAAAATCTAGAAAGGAGATTAAAGAAAACTATTGATAAAATTGGACATTTTCCAAGTCATTCAGAATTAAAGAGCAAGAGACTTCATTCTGTTTCTAGAGGAATTATGGTACACGGTGGGACAAAAGCAGTAAGAGAAAAAATGGGATATACAGAAACCAGAAGAAGTTCTTTCTATTGGCTATCCTGGGACAATGTGGAAAAAGAATTAAGATCGCTTATCAAACAACATAATGGAACTCTCCCCGCATTATCTAATCTTAGAGGATATAAAGGACTTTTGAAAGCGATAACTAAACGTCATGGTGGAATGTTAGCCGTGAAAGATAGGATAGGTATTGCTAATAATACTCGTCCGCCTTATTATTGGACAAAATGGGAAAATGTTCAAAAAGAACTTGAAGAGATCGTTAAACAACTTGGGCATTTTCCTAGTCAAAGAGAATTTAGGAAAGTAAAAAAATCAACATTAAGTTTTGCAATTCATAAATATCACGGAGGTGTTGCAGCTGTAAGAAATAGGATGGGCTATATAGAAACTAATTCTATGCAAGAACTAGAATCCCTTCTAGAAAATTACGTCGGAGGCCAACATGGCTAAGAAAAGACCAAACGGGTATTGGCGGAGCTGGAAGAACACACGCGCAGAATTGGATGAATTAATAAGAGAGTTAGGACATTTTCCAACACAAGCTGAAATTTTTCAAAAAAAACAAAGCAGTTTATATGTGGCAATTTTAACTTATTATGATGGTTTAAATGTAGTAAGAAGAAAAATGGGTTATAAAACGCTGGAAAATGATAAAAAATATTGGAAAAATTTTGATAATGTCCATAAACATTTAAGAGAAGTAGAAAAAGATCTTAGACATTTTCCAAATTATCCAGAATTGAAAGATTTAGGGAGATATGATTTATTAAATGCTATTCAAAAATATCATGGGGGGCTTTTTGAAGTTAAGAAAAAGTTATCAAAGATGGAAAAGAGAACGATTAAATCAAATACCGTAAAACCTAGATATTGGCAAGATCTTGATAATATACATCAAGCAATTAAGGAAGTGTCAGGGAAATCAGGGATTTTCCCTACTGCTTATGAAATAAGATCAGTCTACGGTGAAGGAATTATATGTGCAATTTATAAGAATCATGGCGGGCTTAAATCTCTAAAAGAAAAATTAGGATATTCTCAATCCACTTCAAATCAACAGTTAGAGTCTTTATTACAAAACTACTCCGGAGGTAACAATGGAAATCAGGACTAATACTTCTCAAACTGCATTAAACAATCTTCTCCTAAGCTATTCAGATGGAAAAGAATCTGAAAAATTTGAAATAAATACAAGAAAACCAGCAGGCTTTTGGGAAAATAAAGATAATTATTTAGCAGAGGCCAAAAAAATTGCAGAAAAGTATGGTGGTAAATTACCTCCCTTGCAACAATTGCAAAAAGACAGATATTTTGGAATAATAAATGCAGCACATTATCACCATGGAGGATTAATTAAATTAAGGACAACTTTAGGGGAAAAATTAAAAAAATCTCCTAATGGTCATTGGACTTGGGAAAGAGTAACTAAGGAGTTGAAGATAATAGCCAAAGAATTAGGACATTTTCCAGGACAAAAAGACCTTACAGATAGAAAAAGAAATGATCTTAATATTGCAATATCAAGAAAACATGGAGGGTTATTAGCTGTAAGAAAAAAACTTGGATACCCCGATCGTGAAGAAAAACCTGCTGGGTACTGGCAGAATTGGAATAATTTTGAAAAAGAAATTAGGTCTTATATGAAAGATAATGAAACTATTCCATCTGAAAATGAATTTCAAAGGAAAGGAATTAATTCAATTGAGACAGCAATACAATATCATGGTGGAAGGACAGAAGTAAGAAAAAGACTTGGTCTGTCCCCTTCAACAAGAAAACCTTCTGAATACTGGCAAAACATTGAAAATGTTAGAGCAGAAATAAAAAAAATAATGCATGATGAGAAACTTACTACATTTCCAGAGTATCATTATTTTAGGCGATTAGGCCATAAGGGCTTATTATCAGCAATAAATGTTTATCATCGTGGCATTATACAAGTTAGAAATGATATGGGTTTTGACCTTATAATAAAAAGAAAAAGTTATTGGAAAAAGAGAGAGAATGTAATTAAGGAAGTAAATGAATTTTTAAAAAAACATAATCTAAAAAGAATACCTTGTTATACAAAAATGCAGAATTTAGGAAGCGGGAACTTATCAAGTGCAATAATGAAATATCATGGAGGTTTTAGGGCATTAAGAGAGAGTTTGGGTGAGGAACAATTGCAAAGACCTAATGGGGTATGGAAGGATTTAGAATACACTTTAAAAGAAACCAAGGGAATCATGGAAGAAGAGGGTTGGGAAGTATTACCTGGTTGTCAAATTTTAACTGATAAAAAATATGGTGGACTTAATCATGCAATAACAAAATATCATGGAGGGTTTAGAGCATTTAGAGTAGTTTTAGAAAAATATCTTACTCATAAGACTAAGAATATTAATATTGATACATTACTAAAAGAGTATGTTTTAGATAACCAAAAGCGTATAAATGAAAGATCATTAACCTACAAATCAAAAAAAAATGATCCAAAACCAAAAGGATTCTGGAATATTTGGGAAAATGTAGAAAATGAAATGAGAAATATTTCTTCTGAGTTAGGTTTTTTTCCAACATATAAAGATTTAAAATTAAGTCACCTTGGATTATTAAATGCCGTAAATAAATATTACGGCGGACTAGTTTCAGTTAAAGAGAGAATAGGATACGTTGAAAGTCCAATAAATCCTTTAGAATCTATTCTAGAGTCATACATCGGAGGACAACATGAAAATTAAATTATCCTGGCCCGATATGGAAAGCTGGAGAGAGTATGGACATAGCAATAAATATGAAAACAGACATCCTAAAAGTTTATCTCATAGCGAGGACAAAGAAGAAAGATCATGGCATAATAAAGGTACAAAAAAATCTTGGATAAAAGATTTTAAGTTTTCTAAATTAAGAGAAAATAAATTATTTGAAAGTTTTCAACAATGGAAATTATTTGGAATCGATAAAGCGTATAATTCAAGAAATCCAACGAGTTTAGAAGAAAGCCCAGAAATAACTGATAGAAGATGGTATGCTTTAGGTCAAAGAAAAGGATGGATTAAGAAATTTAATTTTTCAAAGAAAAGAAAAGATGACTATGAAGATTATGGGGAATGGGAGAAGGAAGGTAAAAAGAAAAAATATTATAATTTAACCCCCACACAATTGCGGAAAAGTGATAATAAAGAAGAAAGGTCTTGGTATAACAATGGAATAAGAAGAAATTGGTCCAAATCTTTTAAATATGCAAATAGGCAAAATCAAAAAACTCGAGGTTTCTGGCAAAACTGGGAAAATGTGGAAGATGAAATAAAGAGGATAACTACTCAGTTAGGTTCTTTCCCGACACAATCTCAACTTTTAAAACTTAATTATGGGGGTTTGCTTACTTCTATTGCCAGGTATCAAGGCGGCCTAACTGCAGTAAAAAAACGAATGGGGTATGATAATAATAATAATGCTAACCAATTAGAAAACCTATTAGAAAACTACGTCGGAGGCTCACAATGAAATTTAAAAACGAATTACAAAAAAAAGCTCTGGAAAATTTCCTAGATCCATATACAAATGGAACATCTATAGAGCATTATATTAATCTAGGTCCTAAACCTGCAGGATACTGGCTGCAATGGAGTAACTTGAAAAAAGAATTGGAAAGTGTGGTGGAAGAATTAGGCTATTTTCCTACAGGGCCCGAACTTACACAATTAGAGAGGTCTGATATTCTCAATGCTCTCAAATATCATAAGGGTATTGTAAAGGTGAAAGATAAAATGGGTTATGGAAGTGAAGATCAGTATCAATTAAGAAAGGAAAGTTTTATTTTAGAACTAGAAAATAAAATACGAGAGCCAATAAAGACATATCTCAAGAGAGAATATGAGAAAAATTATAAATCAACTCAGGAAATTCACACAGATCTAGGCTGTACTGAAAAAAAAGTCTGTGATTTGTTAAATCTCTATAGAATTCACATCAGAACAATTTCAGAATCGAGGCTTTTAGGTAAAAAGAAATTATCTAAAACTGAGTTATATAATTTATACATTAAAAAAAGATTGTCTACTGTAGAAATAGGAAAGAGAACAAGCATTTCCCATGGAACGATTGGTCGTTGGCTAAGGGAATATAATATTCAGCAAAGGGATAAATCACAACGCCTTTTTAAAGAAGATAAGAGAATCCCCTCAAAAAAAGAATTATTAAACTTTTACATACAAAAAAGGATGAATTTGAATGAATTAGGGGATAAATTTAAGGTTTCCTCACCTACAATAGGAAGATGGTTAAGTAATTATAATATTCCCTTAAGGACTCTTTCAGAATCTTTATTGCCCTCAGGTTTTAAAGTTCCAACAAAAAATCAATTAAAAAAATGGTATCTCAAAGAAGGAAAAACTTCAGAAGAAATTTCAGATATATTAAAAGTTTCAGAGAGTAAAATTAAAAATCTTCTTTCAGATTATAATATTCAAAAAATAATTCTTCTAGATAAGGCAGATCCAGGAGAGCAAAAATTAAGAGAATGGTATATTGAAAAGCAATTATCTTTAGACAAAATAGCCATTAAAGTGAAAAAAGCTCCAAAAACAGTAAGCAATTGGTTGAACAAATATCAAATATCTAAAAGAGGTGTTGCAGAATTACGAAGCGCCCATATCAAAAAACCTTCAGTTGAATTATTAAGAAAATGGTATTTGGAAGACAAAAAAACGACAATTGAAATTGCAAATGAAACAGGAGCTACCGACACTACTGTTGGATACTGGCTAAAAAAAGTAGGCATAGTAGCAAGAGATTTAAGAGGAATATATGATATAAAGAAAAATCGTAAAAGTACATTTGAAGAATTATTAAAAAAATCTAAAAAAACTCCAAAAACAATATCAAGTAGAGATTTTAGAGATACACTAAGGGAAGATGGCACGGCATACTCAGGGTTATTAGGTTGGTATAAAAGAAATTATGATTATGGTAAGGGAAGTGCTCGTGATGCATTATTAGAAGACCTCTGCGGTATCCGCTTAGGCCAGTCTATTCACTATAAAGACAATCCAGCTGGAGTAAGCCAGAAATCTGTAGAAAAATGGGAGGATTATAAAAAAGCAATTTATGGCATGTTTAAAGATCATCCGCAGTTAAAGAAAATATTACCAACATCTGATTGGTTACAAGACAACGGCTACTATTATTTATATCGCGCAGCTCCAAAGCACGGTGGTCTGGCAAAAGTCAGAGAGAGATTAGGTCAAAAAATCATAAGAAGAAATTCGCAATATCTGAAAGATTTTGAAAATATCAAAAAAGAATTTTTTAGTATAATGAAAAAACATAAAAAGGAATTAAAAGGAAAATTCCCTTCAGTGTACTGGTTGACAAATAACCATTATTTTCATCTTACCAATGCAATCAAAAGACATCATGTAAATTATACCTCAGTTAAAGAAAAATTAGGTTTTAAGGATACCTCAAAAGAAACTCTTTCTTCTTTATTAGAACAATACGCCGGAGGTCAAGAATGAAACTCAATAAAGACTCTCCAAAACAGAAACAATTAGCAAACTTGCTTGAAAGTTATACAGATGGAAAACCATCGCAAATAATAGAAGATAATGTAAATCCTTATAGATACTGGACGAGAGAAAAAATCATAGAAGAAGCACAAAAAGTAGTAGAGAAATATGGAGATCTTCCAGGACAAAAAAGATTAAAAGCATTAGGTTATAGCCCATTATCTGCAGCAATTCAAACTCATTATAATTTTACAGATCTTAGAAATGAACTTGGTCTGGAGGCAAAAAGAAAAGCAAATGGATATTGGACTCTAGAAAACACACTAAAAGAATGTAAAAAGATAATAAAACAAGAAGGAAAGTTACCTTCACAAACAAGACTTAAGGAATTAAAGCAAACAAGTTTAAGCATGGGAATTGATAAGCATGGCGGGTTCCATAAAATAAGGGGAATTTTAGGAATTTCTAGCCAAGCTACTGAAAAACCAAAAAATTATTGGACAAAAGAAAAAACTATTTCCACATATCAAGAACTTTCGAAAAAAGAAGGAAAACCTCTCAGTGCTAATGATTTGAATAGATTAGGATATAATGGAATGTCTTGGAATATCCAGCATAAATATGGGGGATTTAGAAAAATCAAGGAATTGCTCGGATTTACTCAGAGTAGAAAAATTGATGGTTATTGGACAAGGAAAAAAACCTTAGATATCTGTTCTCAAATAGTTAAAGAAAAAGGAGACTTGCCTCCCTGGTCAGAACTACTTAAGCTTTCAAAAGAAGATAGATACAGAGGATTTGCAACAGGAGTTACTCGACTAGGTATTAGAAAAATCAGAAATATTTTCCAGCTCAAAGAGAGAGCAAAGCCAGATCATTACTGGACAAAATCAAGAATAAAAAAAGAAGCAAAGAAAATTCTAAACGAATTAGGATATCTTCCATCTCAACAAGAGTTTCAAAAAATGGGGAAATCTTCCTTTGCTGGAAGTATTTCAAGAGAATATGGATTTCCAAAGTTAAGAAAAGAATTAGGCTTAGTTGTTAAAAAAGTTGAAAATGGTTTTTGGACAGAAGAAAAGATTTTAGAAGAATGTAAAGAACTTATTAAAAAAACAAACGACCTTCCTTCAAGTGATACTCTCAAGAAAATGGATAAGGGAGCTCTCGCAACACAGATCTTAAAAAATGGCGGATTCCGTTATTATAGGGAATTACTCAATCTAAATCAAAAAAGTAAAAACACAAATTATTGGAAAAATGAAAAAAATGCCATTAAAGAAGCAAGAAGAATTATGAAAGAAAATAATTTAAAAAAATTACCTTCTCAGTTTACTTTGGCCCAAATGGGATATTCTTCACTTGCCGGAGCAATTGCAACGTACTATGGAGGATTTAATGAATTTAGGAAAAAGCTTGGTGAAAAGAATGTTCGAAATAAGATGGGTTCTTTGAAAAATTGGGAAACATATAAGCCTCTTTTAGAAGAATGGATTAAAGAGCTAGGGCATTTCCCCACTCCTAATGATGCTCGGCAAAAAGGAATGTCAGGAGTATATGCCGCAATAACACAATATGGAGGCATACAAAACGTTAAAGAAAAATTAGGTTTCCAAGATAACAAAATCAACCAACTCGAGTCTTTGCTCGAAGAGTACGCAGGAGAAGAACATGACTAAGAAAATAAAACCAGCAGGATACTGGAGAGATTGGAATCATGTTGAAGAAGGCATTAGGCAAGTGGAACAAGAAATAGGACATTTTCCAAGTTCGGTTGAACTAACAAGATTAGGGCATGGGGGTTTAATCGATAATATTTGTAATTATCACGGAGGTTATCTTGAAGTAAGAAAAAAAATGAATCAACCAGCAACTACTAAACCCGATGGATATTGGAAAAATTGGAAAAATATAAGAAAAGAATTGAGAAATATTTGGACGCAACATCCAGAAATAAATGGAGTTTTACCTTCTACAGGTTGGATGCAAAGTAAGGGATATGTTTCTTTTGTTGGTGGAATTTATTCCAATGGTTTAAAGTGGGAAGAAGCAAGAAAAAAGTTAGGGGCTGCTCCACGTCCTGCGAGTGCTTCGACTTATAAGTCTTTAGAATCAATCAAGACAGCATTGCAAAAGATATGGAAAAAACATATCAAGGTTAATAAACAACTTCCTTCAAACAATTGGCTTCGGGAGCATGGATATGATAAATTAAGTCTGGGAATTACTTTTTATCATGAAGGGTTTGTGGCTTTAAGAAAAAAATTGAATATCGAAAGCAGAGGAAAACAATTTATCCGGGAACGGGGAACTTTAAGGGGATTTGGAGAGTTAAAGAGAGAGATTAATAGACTTTATCATGAACGTCCTGAATTATCAAATCAGCTTCCCTCTATCAATTGGTTAAACGATAATGGTTATGGAGACATAGTTAGAGCCATCTCAAAATATCATGGCGGGATGCAGGAAACAAGAAAAATATTAAAACAAAAATCGTTACGAGTAGAAGACGGTAGCTGGGAAAATAAAAAATTTGTTGCCGATCAAGTTCAAAAAATGTTTAAAGATCATCCTGAATTAGACGGTCAAATACCTGCTTTTACATGGATGGAAAATAATGGATATGCAAAGCTTGCAAACTCCATATCTGAGTTTCATGGAGGGATAAGAAAGTATCGTGAAGAACAAGGTACAATTAAGACTTCCTACAAAAGAGAAAATGGATACTGGACTGCTCAAAAGACGTATGAAGAAGCAAAATCGATTTATGTAGAACATGGACATTTTCCCACTCAGAAAGAGTTCATAAAAATGGGCCGGGGCAGTATACCTCAATATGCAATAAAATATTTTGGTGGATTGCGTAATTTAGAAGATAAAGTTGTTAATGAATGTGGCGATAGTGAACAAGAAAAATTATCTTCTTTATTAGAACAATATACAGGAGGTCAAAATGAATAAAGAATCTCCAAGGAAAAAACAATTAGCAAACCTTCTAGAAAGTTACGCAGAAGGAAAACCTTCGCAAATAATCGAAGATTCAGTAAAGCCAAAAGGATTTTGGAATAACCCTCAGAACATTTTAAAAGAAGCTAGAAAAGTAATAAAGATATATGGGGATCTGCCTGGAGGAGAAAAACTTAAAGAACTAGGATATGGTGGACTCGATACCGCTATTTTACGACATTATGGGGGGATGAGAAAGCTTAGAAATGAATTAGGCATTAGAGAAAGGAAAAAAGAAAATGGATTATGGAAAGATGAAAAATATATCATAAATTATGCCTCGCATATTATTAAAAAAAATAATTTAGAAAGTCTTCCTTCAAGCACCACTCTTAATAAAATGGGAGAAATGAGTTTTGTGCATGCAGTTCATAAATACCACGGAGGGTTTATTTCATTAAGAAATAAACTTGGAGAAAAATTATTAAGAAAAAGAGGGATGTGGAATTTAAAGTATACAAAGCAACAAGCTTTAGATTTTATGCGAGAATACAAATTAGACTCTCTACCTAGTCAACAGTATTTATCTCTGAAAGGAAGGTCTGATTTATCTACAGCCATAGCGGTTCAAGGAGGATTTGTAAGATTTCGAAGATTATTTGGAGAAAAACCAGTTATAAGAAATCCTGGCAGCTTAAAAGATAGAAAGTACATTGTGGAAGAAATTAAAAAACTAATGCGTAAGCACCATCTAAAAACAGTTCCCACTACACTCCAGCTTGGCAAATTAGGTGAGTCAAGCTTAGGTCAAGCAATAATCCGTAATCATGGAGGATACACAGCATTTAGAAGAGCTATGGGAGAAAAAAATATAAAAGAAGCAAGCGGACAATGGCAAGATATTAAGTTCGGTGTTAGAGAAGCAAGACGAATTATAAAAAAACACAGTTTAGATTATCTCCCTGGAAATATGGAATTACGTAAGATGGGATATAATAGTCTAAGTAGTGCTATAACTAAATATTATGGTGGATATCACAAATTTAGGGAAAATTTAGGAGAAAATAAAAGAAGAATAGAAGATGGAAAACTAGCAAAAAGAGAATATATACTTAAAGAACTAAGAAGAATAATAAAAGAGAAGAAATGTATTGGTATGCCCACCACGACTCAACTTCGTGATTGGGGTTACGCTTCTCTCGCACAATCTTTATTTATACATCACGGAGGTATAAATTCTGTTGCGAAATCTCTTGGAAAAAAGCAGGGAAGAATTTCTATGGGCTCTTGGGAAAGTTTAGATTTTACATTAGTAAAAGCAAAAGAAATTCTTGCAGAAAATAAACTTAATAGACTTCCCTGTCATGAAAATCTCATAAAATATTCTGGGGGCCCGAGTCTTTCACGGGCAATTGTAAAATATTGCGGAGGATACACTTTATTTAGACCAATATTAGAAAAATATCTAGGAATAAAACCCCAAAGCAGTCAACTAGAAGAAATGTTAGAAAATTATATAAGAGAACATGAAAATGAATAAAAGAAAACCTAGAGGATACTGGATGGAGAAGAAAAATATTGTAAGAGAGATGAATAGTGTAATAAGAAAACATCTTTTAAATGAAATACCTTCTGAAAAACAAACGCATGAACTTGGATACACTCAATTGGCTGATGCAATTGATCGTAATTATGGATGGAGAAATTTAAGAATTGAATTTGGAAATAGACAAATAAGAGTTTCAAATAATCAATGGAAAAATAAGAATTATACGGTAAAATACGCAAAACAAGTAATAAAAAATGAAGGTTGGGAGATTTTGCCTAGCTTAAACGTCTTAGGAGATAAGGGGCATTCAAATTTAGCAAATGCAATAACTAGACATTATGGTGGCGTACAGAAATTTAGAGCAATTCTTAAACAAAAAAATTACAGAGTTGCTAATGGTTTGTATAAAAATAGGAATATTGTTGATTCACAATTAAAAGAAATTATAGCTAAACACAGTCTTAAAGAAACACCTTCACAAACCTGGTTGAACAAACACGGATATTTTTCTTTATCCTCAGGAATAAGTAGATATCATGGAGGTTTTAGAGCGTTAAGAAAATCTCTTGATCAAGAACAACTTACAATTGAACCAGGTAGATGGCAAGACTTAGATTTTACTTTACACTATGCAATTGAGGTAATGAAAAAGCATAATTTTAATGAGTTTCCCACGGCAAAAAAGTTAAATGAAATGAGAGAAAATAGTTTACGTCATGCAGTTTATAAATACCATAGTGGCATCGCTCAATTTAGAGAATTAGTTCAACAAAAATTAGGAAAACAACACTCAAGTAAACAATTAGAGAATTTATTGCAAAACTACATAGGAGATCAAGATGACTAAAAAACAAAGATCAAATTCAAATGCAAGTCATCTGGAAGAACTAAAGAATAAAGAAAGACCACATAAATACTGGCATAATCTGGAAAATGTTTTATATTCTGTAAGAAAAGTTTCAGATGAAATTGGACACTTTCCAACACAACTTGAGTTAAAGAATTATTATGGGATAAATAATGCTATATCAAAATATCATGGGGGCCTTCTAGAAGTGCGTAAGAAAGCAGGTTATGGAGAACCAGGTGAAAAACCAGCCGGGTATTGGCAGGAATGGAAAAATACCCAAAGAGAATTAAAGAAGGCAATTAGAGAAAATAACGGAGAATTTCCATCTCAAAAATATTTAACTCTAAACGGACTTAGCAGTCTTAGTGTTGCAATAAGCAAATACTTTGGAGGATTTAGAAAAGTAAGAGAACAGATGGGATTCGAAGTTGGGACTCAAAATCCTGAATTATTAAAAGATTTTAAGTGGGTATCTAAACAAATTAAAAGAATAACTAAGGATAATCATGGAGAGTTTCCAACAAACCCG
This sequence comes from Candidatus Woesearchaeota archaeon, assembly GCA_964358765.1. Lineage (GTDB taxonomy): Archaea > Nanobdellota > Nanobdellia > Pacearchaeales > GW2011-AR1 > UBA73. The sequence goes on from CAYHPN010000017.1 coordinate 12,633, forward strand.
AGATTGAAAGAATTAGAGAGATATGATTTGACTTGGGCGATTTACAAATATCACGGCGGAATCAATGCAGTTCGTGAGAAAATGGGATATAGGCCTATTCAATCTTCTCCAGGCGCTTTCAAAGATTGGAAAACTGTTTATGATGAATTAAGAAGTGTAATAAGAGAAAATGACGGAGAATTTCCAAGCGAATCACATTTAAGAGAAATAGGTAGAGGAGACATAGCACATGCAATTAACAAGTATCACGGAGGAGTTGGAAAAGCACAAGTAAAAATGGGTTTTCAATTAAAGCAAAGACCAAGAGGGCAACTAAAAGGTTGGGAATATGTTGAATCAGAGTTGAGAAAAAGGATGAAGGATAATAATGGAAGATTCCCATCTCAAAAATTTTTGATCAAAAATGGCGAAGGAAGCCTTGTTGCAGCAATTCAGAATTATCACGGTGGAATGATGGCTGTAAGAAAAAAGCTCGGAGTAGAATATGATCAAAATCCTTATGGAACTTTGCAAAGTTGGGATTGGTTGGAACAACAGCTTAAAGAAATTATAGATAAAAACGATGGTGAGCTGCCCTCATATACAGCTTTAACTAAAATGGGAAGGCATGATATAAAACATTCTATAGGAAAATATCATGGGGGTTTTAATATTGTAAGAAAAAAATTAGGATATGAACCGTTGCAAATATCACGAGGGTTAGCTCGTGATTGGAAATGGTTATCAAGTGAACTTGAAAAAGTTATAATACAAAACAAAGACGAGTTTCCAAGCTTGACAAGATTATCTGAACTTGATAGAAATGATATAGTTGGTGCAATGGGCAGATATCACGGAGGTGTAAATAAAGTAAGAAAAAGAATGGGCTATGATCAAGAAAGAAATACTCCTGATCAATTATCTGACTGGAAATGGATGCAAAATCAACTTAAAACAATTATAAAAGGAAATAAAAACGAGTTTCCCACGCAAGGATATCTTGCAAAAAAAGGAAGAACCGACCTTACAAATGCTATAGGAAAATATCATGGAGGATTTAATGCTATTAGACAAAGGATGGGCTATGAATTAAAACAAATGCCTAAGGGATATTTACAAGACTGGGCGAACATAGAATCTGATCTTAAGAGAATAATAAAAAAATTAGGCCACTTCCCATCAAGTAAAGAATTAGAAAAATTAGGAAAAAGCAGTATTGCATATGGTATTATTAAATATCATGGAGGTATTCGAAAAGCTAAGGAAATGCTTGGTTTACAACAAGCCAGAAAAGAAAACAATTGGTGGAAAGATATTGAAATAGTTATTTCGCAAGCAAAAGAAGCAATGAGAAAATTAAATTATGACATTTTACCTGCTCAAAAAGTATTATCCAGTGAAGGATTTGGTTATCTTAATAGTGCAATAAATTATCATGGTGGTTTTACAGAATTTAGAGAATTACTTAAAGAAAGAAACGGACAGCCGACACAGAAAAATGAACTTGAAACCCTCCTTAAAAACTACGCAGGAGGCGCTCATGAATAAAAATAATCTTGAAACTTTTCTTGAAGCTTATATAACAGGCAATGAAGTTTTTATAGAAGATGATGGTAAAAAACCTAATGGGTATTGGAGAAAATGGGAAAACCTTGAAAATGAATTAAAACCACTAATAGAAAAATTAGGTTATTTTCCAACACAAAAAGAATTGTATAGTTTAAAACTTTCAAAAATTAGCGCAGGAATAGCTTATCATGGAGGTGTGAATGAAGTAAGAATAAAACTTGGATTAAATCCGATTGAAGTTTCTATTGAAAAATATAAAAATTTTAAGGATATTAAATCAACATTAATTTCTATCATGAAAGAAACTGGACATTTTCCTTCTGCAACTGAATTAAATAAAAGAAACTTAAAAAGCCTTGTTCAAGCAGCATATACATATCACGATGGTTTTAATAATATTCGTAAAAAAATGGGTCTAAAATTATTTGAACAAAAAAAAGAATATGGAACTCTAGAAGAATTAACATTAGGATTAAAAAAAATGTGGAAAGAACATCCAGAAGTTAAGAATCAAATTCCCAATGATGATTGGATGAGAAAGAATGGATATTCAAATTTAGGGCATTCCATATATAGAAACCATGGGGGCTTTAGAAAAGTCAGAGAAAAATTAGGTATAGCGCAACTAAATAGATACGCACGCGGAGAGCTTAAAGACTGGAATAATCTCACGAAAGAATTAAAAAAAATAACTAAGAAATACACTCAATATAAAGATACTCTGCCAAGTACAAATTGGCTAAGAGAAAATGGATATTATGGAATTGCCTCTTCCATCATAAAATATCATGGGGGTTTTTCAAGTGTTAGAAAGAAATTAGGGAAAAGTGATTTGAGAAGGCCAAATGGCTGTTTGAACGATTTTAATTATGTTCTTAATTCTGTAAAAGAAATAATGGATAAAAACTCTTTGGACAATGTACCTTCTTATTCATTTCTTTATAGTATCAATGAAAGCTCCCTAGCTTATGCCATAGGTAAATACCACGGTGGAATAAGAAAGTTAAGAGATTTCCTTGGAAAAGATCAAATACAAATTGAGTGTGGAAAATGGAAGAATTTGGAATTTACAATGAATCAAGCAATAGATTTCATGAAAAGAGAAGGATACGATCATCTTCCAGGAAATGAGATTTTAAAAAAAATGAATATGAGTTCTCTATCCACGGCTATTTCAAAATACCATGGCGGTAAGGAAACTTTCAGAGAAAAATTAAATCAATTTCGACAAAGACCTCCCCAGCGTCAGCAACTTGCCTCTCTTTTAGAACAGTATGCAAGTGGAGGAGGAAATTAAAATGCCTAATATCTCCCCCTGGCCAGATTTTGAAACTTGGAAGAACGATGGTTTAAGTAGAGAATATAATAAAATAAATCCTGCAAGCTTACAAAGAAGTGATAATAAAATTGAGAAATCTTGGTATAAGAGAGGTAGAAGAAAAGGTTGGAATAGTAATTTTATTTATGAATCAAGGTTAAGAATTATTCCTATTGAATTCAAAAATAAATCTCAATGGAAAGAATATGGAATAGAAAGAGGATATAATCAGAAAAATTCAACTGCTTTAAAAAAAAGTAACGATCCTTTAGAAAAATATTGGCATTATAAAGGGAGCGAGAATAAATGGCTGTCTTATTTTCCTTTTCTAAAAAAAGAAGAAAAAATAAAAGCGAAAGAAGAAAGGAGAAGAGTAAGTTTAAAATTTGATAATCAAGAAATGTGGTTAAAATATGGCTTGGATAATAAATTTGATGAAAGAAATTCTTGGAGTATTGAAAATAGTAAAAATATAAATGAAAGTGCTTGGCTTAGAAAAGGAAGAAAAGAAAAATGGAATAAAAATTTTCCATTTAAAAAAGCTTTTAAAGATTTCTTAAAAAGCGGGCTTATTTTTGAAAATTATTCTAAGTGGGAGAAATATGGTATAGACAATGAATTTAATCAAAGAAACTCTTATGATCTAAAAGTTAGCAAAATTCTCAGTGAAAGATCTTGGTATTATAAAGGAAGACGTAGTAATTGGTTGAATGACTTTAATTTTAAAGAGGTTGATGAAAATTCTAATCAGCAACTAGAATCTTTACTGGAGAATTACGTCGGAGAAGAACAATGAAGAAGAAAGTATATCGTTTTTACGAAAATTTATCAGATAAGGAACTATTAGAATATACTGCCCTTAATCATAATGGTAAATTAGTTGAAGAAATGCGTTCTAATGAAATAAGTTTATACAACATCCTCATAAAAAGAAAATTAATTGATGATTTGGTAAAAAAAGAGGTAATCAAAAGAAAAGCAAGGAGTATCTGGCCAGACTTTAAAACATGGAAAAAAGAGGGATTAAAAAGAAAATATAATGCAGTATCTCCAGGAGATCTTTTTGCAGGCAATATTAATCAACGAGCATGGTATCAAAGAGGCAGGAAGCAAGGATGGATACGTGATTTTATCTTCTACAACAGAAAGTACCAAAAATCATCAGTTACATTCAATAATTTAATAGAGTGGAAAGATTTTGGAATAAAAAACAATTATTCTTCCATTGCACTAAGACAATTAGCCTTTGGATCTTCTGTTGAACAAAGAAGCTGGTATTCAAAAGGAAGAAGGGAAGGTTGGCTTACAAGATTTCCATTCTCAAGATGCAAGGAGACATCTACTAAAGAATTGAGTTCTTTATTAGAAAATTACGCAGGAGTTAACAATGACTAAAAATAAATATCCAGAAATAAGAAAACCTCGTGGATATTGGAATAATTGGGATAATTTAAAATCTGAACTTGAAAAAATTATTAAGAAAAATAATGGTGAACTTCCTTCAACTATTAAATTATGCCAATTAGGAAGGTCAGATTTGGTGCATGCATCAAAGAAACACGGAGGAATGAGCAAAGTGAGACAAATTTTAAATTGTAATTATTTAAGAAAAGAAAAGGGATATTATAAAGATTATAAAATTGTTAAGAAAGTTCTTAAAGAAATTATTGACTCACTAGGCCGTTTTCCATCTCAAACAGAGTTAAGATCTCTTAAGCAAACTGGTCTTACCGCAGGAATAGTAAGATATCATAATGGGCTTTACGAAATTGCTAAAAAAATGGGTTATGAATCAGAAGCCAAACCTCAAAGTTATTGGAAAGATCCTCAAAACTTTAAAAAAGAGCTTGAAGTAATTTGGCAAAATCATCCAGAACTAAAAAGAAATATTCCAAGTACTTGGTGGTTAGATAAAAATAATTATAGTTATCTAAAGAGCGCTATTCATTCTAATTATACCGGTATATCTCAATTTAGGAAAAATATGGGTCAAGAATCACAATCGGAATATACGCGGCGATTTACTTTATATAAAGATAAGGATAAAGTAAAAAAAGCAATTAAAGAAATTTGGAATAATTATCCAAATACAAAAGGTAAATTGCCCTCGGGAAATTGGATGAAGAATAATGGTTTAAATGAGTTATGCAATGCTATTGATAAATATCATGGAGGACCAGTAAGTTTAAGAAAAGAATTGAAGTTAGAATATCACAAAGGTCAGCATAAATATAAAAGAGAAGCGCTAAAAGATTGGGATTTTTTTAGAATTGAAATCGAATCAATAATTAAAGATAATGCAGATTTAAACGGACAATTTCCTAGAACTTCATGGTTAAATAGAAATGGATATTATCCAATTTACAATGCGATTATTAAATATCACGGCGGTATGTCTTCAGCAGAGAATAAATATGCAAATTCTACACAATTACTAGAATCTCTCCTAGAAAATTACATCAATGGATAAAAAACCAATGATTAAATAAAAATAATGGAATAAATTAGCTTAAATTTGGTTACAATTTTTTGTTTTTTCTCATTTTTTATTACTTCTCAAATGAAAATAAATCTTTATATAGATTGTTTATTCTTAAAAGGATTAAAAAGAGAATGATAGAGAAAAAAGAGATTCAGGCGACAATTTCTAATGAAGAGGAAGAAACGGAAACGACAGAAGAAGAGTTTTTCAATATGTTAAGAATTATAGCTCCAGGAACAAATCTTAGAACAGGACTAAACGGAGCTCTAAAAGCAGGAAAAGGAGCGCTAATTGCAATTGAGAATGAAAAAGTTACTCCATTGATTGATGGAGGATTTAGAATAAATGCAAGATTTACTCCCCAAAGACTAATAGAACTCACTAAAATGGATGGTGCAATTATCCTTTCTAAAGACATGAAAAAAATAAATTATGCGAATGTTCTTTTAACCCCTGATAATAAAATTAAAAGCCTGGAAACTGGTACAAGACATAAAGCAGCTGAAAGAACTGCAAAACAGACAGGAACTTTAGTTATTGCTATATCTGAAAGAAAGCATGAAATAAATCTTTATTATAGAAAAATAAAATATCCTATTGTTTCCACCGATGAATTATTAAGAAAAACTTCTGAAAATATTCAGATTTTAGAGAGGCAAAGGGAAATGTTTGATAAACATGTAGAAAAGCTCACAAATCAAGAATTAAGAAACCAAAAGTCTTTAATTCAAGCATCAAGCGCTATACAAAAAGGTTTAATGCTTAAGAAAATATCGGAAGACTTGCAAAAGTACATTATAGAGCTGGGAAAAGAAGGAACTTTATTAAAAACTAGACTAAAGGAAATTATATCCGATGTTATAGATGAAACAGATTTGATAATTAAAGATTATTCAAAAGTTGGGTTAAAAAACTCAAAGTTTACTTTAGAAAACTTATCTTATGACGAAATTAATGATAAACAGGAAATAATTAAAGGACTAGGTATAGAAACAACAAGTGAAATTGAAAATAAGCCAATAGAAGGATGGAGAATACTCTCAAAGACATCATTGTCGGAAGCAGAGATTGCGTCATTAATAAAAGAGATGGGAAGTTTAGGCAAAATTATATACTCTAACTATACTGCACATCAGGTTATATTGGGAGAGCAAAAGTCCAATCAGTTCAAAGAAGAAATAGCAAGGGTTAAACTTAGTTCTTATTGAGATATCTTCTTAATCTTTTAGCATATTTTTCTCTTTCATTTTGCCTTACAAGTTCGTATTTAGTTTTATTCATATTATCATTAAAATATCTTGGAATAATATGTACATGAAAATGGGGGATTGTTTGTCCTCCAGCCGGTTCATTATGCTGTTTAATTGTTACTCCATCGCATTTATAGGCTTTTTTGATTATAATAGAAAGTTCTTTAGTTTTTCTAAACAATTTTATCAATAAATCATCTGTTATTTGATAAATATTATTAATATGTTTATTAGGAATTAATATTAAATGCCCTTTATTATTCGTCCAGGATTCTGCACTTATAAATGCTGTAAGGGTTCTGTTCTTAAAGATTATATCTGATTGTTTTGTTAAAATATTATCTTTATCAATACCTTTTACTATGGAACAGAAAACACATTTATTATTCTTCATTTTAAATATTAATTAAAATATATATTTAAATTTCTTTAACATAAATTCTATGGGAACTACCATTAATATTAACAGGAACAATTACATATTCATTTCTTTTCATTTCAGTACCAATTAAATTATCTACTTCATATCCAATACTTCCATATAAATTTACTTCATTTGGAGTATTTCTTAAAAAAGAATATCCCTCCTTCTCTAATGTCCTACATCTCTTTTCTAATTTCTCCAAAAATTCTTTTTCTTCCATATTCTATAATTAAAATCATTATTTAAAAGCATATGTGTCTTTTTCTTGCTTTTAGAAGTTAAAATTCCTAAGGAGAAGTTTGAATTATTACACTTTTGAGTCGTTTTCAAATTTCTCTAAGGATCTTCGCCAGTCCATTCAGAACTTAAAACATTATCTCTATCTATATTTTCTTCATCAATAACTTCTTCTTCCTTTACTTCTTCTTCATTCAAATGTATAGCGTCATTTAATCTCGGGATATCATGTTTTTCATTTACATTTAAACTTCCAGGAGAGTATTCATTTCCATTCTCATCTAATTCTTTTAATATAACGTCCTCTATGTCTTCGCTTTCAATTTCTATCTTGCGTTTAGGTACATTGTTAACTACTAAATGCTTTTCTTCATCCCTTGCTTCTTCTATTGTATGCTCTCCTTCATACTCAACTACTCCAGCCATTTCGTTCTCAACTTTTGCAACAACTTCACTTATTTTTCTTGCAGCATCTGCATTTACTGATAAACTGTTTATTCCTTCACTTACCAAAAACTTTGCCATTTCTTCTCTGCTTGCTGCCTGTCCACAAATACTTGTCTTTACTCCATATTTCTTGCAAGTTCTTATCACATGGCTTAAAGATCTCAAAACTGCTGGGTGCATTTCTGTATACAAATCTTGTACATCTTCGTTATTTCTATCTAAGGCTAAAGTAAATTGTGTTAAATCATTAGTTCCAAAACTAATAAAATTGATGCCTTCCTTACAAATATCTTCAATTATCTGCACAGCTGCAGGAGTCTCAACCATTATCCCAACTACAACGTTTTTTGGAATTCCTAATTCAGCAGCAATTCTCTTAGTTTCCTGTACTTCTTGCAAGCTAATTACTTGAGGAACCATAACTCCAAACTTTTTATGGGGATTTTCTTCAGCAACTTTCTTTATTGCTTCAATTTCTGCACTCATTATATCTTTATGTTTCAGACTAAACCTTACTCCATGATTTCCAAGCATGGGATTTCCCTCAACTTTCTGCGGAGCTCCTTCTAAATGTTGGTATTCATCACTTCTTATGTCGCTTGTTCTTATCCACATTTCATCAAAATAATGTGAGATTTTTTTGATTCCAGAATATATAATTTTAGTATAAGGTTTCATATTTTTCTCTTTTACAAATTTCATTGGATGCTTTCCTCCTTCAGCAATAATTCCTTCCATTCTTGTCAAACCAACAGACTTTACTTTAGATCTAGCTGCTCTTTCGGCATAATCAGGCAAATCAACAATAACTTTAATTTGAGTTCTAGTTTGTACAATAGGTTCAATTACTTTAAGCATTGTCTTTCCCTTTCCTTCAAAAACTTTTCCGCTATTTCCATCTACTGTTATTTCATCTCCATCTTTCAATTTCTTTGTGGCGTCTCCCGTTCCCACAACACAAGGTATTCCCATTTCTCTCGAAACAATCGCAGCGTGTGAATTAGAAACAACTAACGGGGTGTATTTTTTAGTGAAAACAACAAAATTATGATCTAATTCATTATCCGCTTCAACCTCCAAGTTATAAACTTCAGTTTTTCCAATGTCAGAAATTTTCCTTACTCTCTGCATCTTAAGATTTGAATTAATAATCTTAGTTAATTCAATTTTCTGCTTTTCAGTTGCAATATCTAAAAGATATTTTTCTATTTTGCGTGAATCTATCAGAAGATTATTTTGAACATAAGGTTTAATTCTTCCCTTGTAATTAACCTGATCTATGATATCACCTAAAATTTGTTTTGCAGAAAATAACTTTGTTCCCTGCATTTTGTCTGTCGTATTTCCTTTGACTCTTTTAGTGTAATTTAATATATCAGAAATTCTTTCTAATATTTGTACATGGTAGATGCCCCGATTCGTGGTTACTTGGGGAAATATTCCAGCATTCAAGCATGAGAGAATAGTTCCTTTGAGAACATTTTCTTTTCCGATGTAAATATGTAGTCTATTATTCAAGAAACATCCATCTCCATCTATTAAACCTGCCAAGAAATTCAAAGAAGAAGATTCATCAATTCCTAAAATAAAACTATCTAAATTCTGAGATATTTTCAATATTTTTTGAGCAACCTCAAGATTATTACAGATATAGTCCATGGCGACTCCTTGAATGAGTCTTCCTCTTATATAAGAATGAGATGTTTTTTCCCTTCCGTCTTTAAAACTGTTTCCAAAACATTCCTCAAAATATTCTCTAACTGTTCTTGTGAATTCATCTTTTTCAGGAATATCTTTTTGAGTAAATGTTATTCTTCCTCTTCTTGGATTCCCAGTGCTATAGTAATTTATCTGAATATTTCCATCAGATAAAAGAGCCCCAAGTAAATATGATAATTTATCATTGTTAAATCTTGTAGACTCGGGTAATTTTTCTATCAAACAAACACATTCTTCCTCTTCTAATATTTTTTTTATCTCTTTTTTAATAAGATTCCTTTTATCAAAAGTTATCATCTTATGATCGGGAGTTAAGTCTAAAGAGTTATCTTCAACTTTACCTGTTTGCGAAACAGTTATTCGTATTGCCTCCCTTTTCCTATGTGCTGCAGATAAAACTCTTTTCCATATTGGTTTCATATTTCTACAATCATAAGTAAGAATTCCAATATTGATTCTATTGTTTATCAGCTCTGACACTTCTTGTATGTTCATGAAGCCTTTAGTAGTCAGGACTTTTGTATCTCCGCTAAAGCAAGTCACTCCACCTTCATCAGTTACAATTCCTGCAGCTCTCTGCATAGCTACAACCATATCCGGATTAGTCATTTCAGTCACCATAACATCTCCATCTTTTACTTTTTCAAGTTCGTCTAAACCATGAACAATCTTTACTTTTCCAGAACTTATTCCGGGACTAGCGCCCATTCCCGTTAAAAGCATTTTACCAGACGCTTTTTCATCATTTCTTTCTTTAAACACTGTAGTTATAGGTCTGGATTGAACAATAAACACGCTTTTATCAACTGCAAACTCAATATCCTGAGGTTTTCCATAATGTTCTTCTAATTGTTTGCCATATTGAGATAATATCTTTAGTTCATGGTTTGTTAATACCTGGCTATTCGCCATTTCTTCTTTGAGTGTAATTTCTTTATTGTGTCCTTTTTCATCCCTAATAATGGCAGTTTTTTTATTAGACACTTCCATATCAACAATTCTAAAATTATCTAAATCTGAATCAACAACATAATGATCTGGTTTTATTTTTCCAGAGACTATTCCTTCTCCCAGTCCCCAAACAGCTTCAATAACTATATTTTTATCACCTTTAATTGGGTTAATTGTAAACATTACACCAGACTTTTCAGAGTTTACCATTTTCTGTACGACAACTGATAAAAGTGCTTTGCTATGATCAAATCCTTTCTTTTGCCTGTAATAAATTGCTCTTGCAGTAAATAAAGAAGACATACATTTTTTAGCATTAATTAGCAGATCATGTTTTCCTTTCGTATTTAAATATGTGTCTTGCTGTCCTGCAAAACTTGCATCTACTAAATCTTCAGTAGTCGCAGAACTTCTTACCGCTACGAAAGGTTCTTTTGAATTATCCAAAACACCTAGAGCATTTTTTTCTTTGGAATTTCCAACTTCAGCGCCTAAAATATCATATGCCTCAACTATTTCATCCTTCATTTCTTCAGGCAATTCCGCCGATTCAATAAGTCCCCTAATCTTTATAGAAACTTTATTTAATTTTTCAGTATTATTTATATCCAAATCTTTCAAAATATCTCTTATTTTTTCATCAACTTTTGTTTTCTTCAAGAAATAATCATAAGCTTGTGCAGTCACTACAAATCCTGGAGGAATCGGCATTTTAATATTATACATTTCAGCAAGGCTTGCTCCTTTACCGCCGGCAATTGCAATATCTTTATTGCTTAGTTCGCTGAACCATTTTACAAAATACTCTCCTTTTTTTTCACTCTCTTTTTTATGCATATCATTTAATAATAAACAAGGTTAATAAATATTACTTTAGTTATAGAAAATCGCTTTAATAATCGTACAATCGTTAGTAATTACTTAGGTTTATGAAGTCAATATCCAATCAGCTTCTATAAATTTTGAATTCACTTCAAAATTTATAGCTATATTTCCCTGCTTAGCTTCATAATGCTAAGCAGATACAATCGTTAGTGATTTACTATTTAGGGAATAACATTAAAAGATACGAAAATTAATGTTATTCACTATAGAGGACTTTGAATAACCCTCTAATTTAGTATTATTCGTGAGGGTTTTCAAAGGACTTCTTAGAGAGTTTTGAAAAACCCCAAAACTCTCTATAAATCATCGATCAACTCAGTAGTTGAGTTTTTCCTTGTAAAATAAGCCCATCTAGATAATATCTTGACTTCGCCACTTGGCTCGTCATAATGCAATAGCAATTTTGAGACAAAGTAAATTTGCTCAAAATAGTTTTTGGTTTACTCACGAGAATTTGACAGCTGACTATTTTAGTCTAAAAAACTAGCTTTTTTTAGTGTTTTTTATCTAAAATTTGTATAAAAATACCCATTATAGTTAATTTTTGTTAGAAAATTCTCTCAACTGTCAAAAGAATGTAATTTTTTATGAGTTTATTTTTTGAAGAATTTACTTCTGAAAAAAATACTTTTTCTGCGTTACACCATTGAGTTTGCAATGTGGCAAACTCAAGATAATATATTTTAAAAAGAGCCCATTAAACTCTTGTTCCTGTGCCCCTTTTCATAAAGAGAAGTTTGAATTATTGCATTTTTGAGTCGTTTTCAAACTTCTTATTAGAGAAATTTGCAGCATTTTAGATTTTTATTGATTTTTGCAAACTTCTCTAAAGTTTGTTTATGCTAACGGTGTAAAGTAAGAAAATAAAATTGAACCCTGAAATTTTATTTTCAACAAAATCTGATTTTTTCAATAGAAAAAATTACAAATGTTAATTTACTGTCAACTACAATAAAATATAAATACTTTAAATTCCTCATTCAACAATGTCAAAGAGTCTCTTCGGGAAAAATTTCCCGGCTTTTTATGTGATATTTAGAGTAGTAGTTGGATTTTTATTCTTAAGTCATGGTCTTCAAAAACTATTTCCTGTTTTTGGAGGTCCCAAAGTTACTGCTCTGGCATCCTTATTTGGAGTTGCCGGGATTATAGAGTGTATCGGAGGAGTTTTACTAATTCTTGGTCTTTATACAAGAATGGCTGCTTTTTTCTCTGGCATTAATATGATTGGCGCATGGTTTATTGTACATGTTAAGAATGGTTGGGTACCAATATTAAACGGAGGAGAATTAGCATTATTATATTTAGTATGCTTTTTAATTATCATCTCAAAAGGATCCGGAGTTTATTCCCTGGATAATTCATTTAAGAATAAAGAATAATTAAATTAAGGTATTTGTTTAGGTTCTTTATGCATATAAGCATTTATCTTCTATGAATTTTGAATTCACTTCAAAATGTCAAGATATTTTTATTTTTACATTGCATCTTGATCACCTCAAAATATCTCCTATTTTGAAGGCACAAAAATCCTTGATTTTTGTTGTGCTCAAGAACCACAGTTCTTGACATTCATAGCTCTCCTTCCTTGTGAAGCATCGCAATGCTGAACAAATACAAATTAGGTTCTTAATGTCTTAGATTTTACTCTGTTTTGATTATTATTTTCTTCATATTGCTTTCTTATAGTATCTAATTCTTTTAATTTATCTCTATAATCTCTAAGGTATGATACATCAATTACCAAACTTCCCCTATTGCCCTTTCTATCAATTGCATATACTCTGAAGTCTCTTTTATTTTCTTCTTTTAATGGTATTTGAGGTTGTATTTCAGATGAAGGAGCCTCGTAAATAGTAAATTCTTTTCTTATTGTTTTTCTTTTTAATTCTATTCGGTTACCTGAAAAAACATTCTCTAAATAAACCCTCATTTCGTTAGGATCATTATCTTTTACTCCAATTTCAACATGATCTAAATGAACACCAACATATTCGATACTCGGGATTTCATTGATATGTTCAATTGGATCTTTGCTTTTAGTTTGATTACTAGATAACAGAATTGATAATAATCCTGCACTTATAACTGTAATTCCTCGTCCAAAATTGTAATTTTTCATTTGTCCAAAGAATCTAGTAACCTTTTAAAACTTACTAAGCAGATATGTTATAACTAAATAGTAACACAGAAGGAAAAGTTTAAATACAACTTTTCTATGCTGATATATGGGAGAAAAATAATATGCCTGGATTTGGAATGCATCAAGGTATGAGAATGTATCAAAGACAAGAATTGCGTCTAGAACAAATACTTATTCTTAGTCAGCTTCAAGAATTAGATACTAAAGGTGGGGTCGATGCAGAAGAACAATATCAAAGACTTAAAAAAATTTCTAATGATTTGGACAAGGGCATTTATACAGATACACCAAATTTCTATGAAAGAGTTATGAAACGAATAAAAAAAGAAGAAAGAACTCAAGATATCAAAGAGATTGTGGGGGTTTTAAGAAGTGTTATTGATGAATCTAAACCAAGTTTAGAACAAGTTAAACAAATTGTGAAACTAGGAATTACTGCCTATGAAAAATCATCAACTCCTCCAAGTGTTGAACTAGGACAAGCGTGTGACATTATGCGTAAATCTCCTTTTCAAGATAATGAAAAATTTAGAGTGATAGATCTAGGGTTAAAAAACTACCAGCAAACAAAAACAGAAAATAATTTATATTCGTTATTAGATGAATTAAGTAAAGATTCCAGGACAAAAGATAGAGATATATTTATTCAAGCATTTGATAGAATAGAAAGAATTGTTCATGAAGAAAATGATTCAGTAAAATATCTATCAGATGTTCTTTTTGAAAGTTTACCAAATAAAATCGACTTTGAAGTATTTAATTTAGGTTTAGAAGGTTTAATTCAGCATAATCAAATGAATGGAAATATTACTGACGTAAATCCTTCAAAAGTTTTTAGAAATTTATTAGCAAGAAACAATTTAAAAGAGATTTTAAGCAATTATAGCATTCCCTTGCCCTTATTGGCATTTATACAATCTAATATTGATGATAATGGAGTCTTAGAAAAAATTGCAAATTTCTGCAATGATAAACATTTCCAAAGAAGCAAAGATATTAAAAGAACATTACAAAGAGGTTTTTCAACATTAGACAGTGCAAAGGATGGACCAGAATTTTTGAAACATCTAGCTAGCATTCTTGAAAATTCCAGTCAATTAGCAAAAGTATTTTCATATATTAATTTGCTTTCATATACGGGGGATTTTTCTTATGATTTCACTGCAAAAAATTTTGAAGAATTAGAAACTAGACTAAAAAATAATAGTTCACAAAGAGCTTTCTCTTTATTAGGATTATCAACTGAATACAAATCAAAGTTATTAGAAAAAGCACAAGATATTAGGCCCGAACTTTTTAAGATAATTTCTACACTTAGCGGTATTTACTCGGCATATTATTCAGAAGAAATTCCTGTTTTAAGATCCATAACAGAAGCAATAATTGATGGCAGATTCAATGAATGGAAATACACAAATCCTATAGCAGCTGAACAATTGGCATTATTAAATAACCAAATTAATTCTTGGAAAGAGAATAAAATAGATATAAGAATTCTAGGAGATACAAGTGGACTTGAACCTAGAGTTAACGCAGTAAAAATATTGGGGGCAGAGGCTAAACAATTATATGAACAATTTTATGGAAAAAAAGTAGATAAAAAGTCTGTTGAAGAATTAGAGGCAATAATTCTCGAAAAAGAAAAAAGATTAAGAGAACCATCTACTTTAGATATTGAAAAAAAATCATTAGGAATAGAAGCAAGCGAATTAAGAAAACAATACAGTATCTTAAGATCATTAGAACTTTTTGTTGATACCAAATTAACGAATTTAGAAAGCAATAAGAAGTTATTTGAAGAAAGATCTCGTGATGTAAAAAGTGAAGAACTACGTAATATTTATACACAAGCAGTAAGCATACTTTCATCTAAAGAATTAACTCGACTAAATAAAGTTACAGTTTGCGAAACAGATAACAATGTTGATTTGTTTGAGGTTGGTAGAATTCCAATTCTTAGCTGTCAGAGATGGACTGAAAAAACAGGGCATAATAATTGTTTGTTAGCATATGTTGGCGACGCTAACAAAAAATTAATTCAGGTTAAGGATTCTAATTATAATATAGTAGGAAGAAGTATATTAAGATTAACTCCCCTTGATGAAGAAACTCCAATGTTATTTCTTGAAAGACCATATGCTAATGCCTGGTCCGAAGATTATTCAAAAGCAGTATTAATTAGTGTACTCGAAAAAGCTGCTTTAATGAGTAAAGAAATAAACCACGAAGTAGCAGTGGGGACAGTTGATGAAAGATATGTTAATGCACTAAAAAGTTTAGTTAAAGACGAAGTAAAAGTTTTATCATATAAAAAGAATATAACTTTCCCAAATAGCATAAATCCTGTTGAATATCATGATAGTTTTGGTGGAAATCTTAAATCTGGTTCAACGGTCAAAGGAAATAGTGTAAGATATGTCTTAGTGGGAGCGGATTAATTAAGAAAATTATTTAACGTCTAATTTCTCAAAAACGATTCTATTCCTGCAAGGTATTTTTGATTTTATTTTCTGCAAGCTATCCTTAGCAGCTCTTGCAGCTTTTTCATTTAAACAGGAAACTACAAAAATATCTTTTCCTGGATTAACAATTGCAGCTCTTCCCATTGTAATTCCATACGAATGTTTCATTCCGCTAGATAATCTGTCTGCTCCTGCTCCTGCGGCTGTCTTATTTTCCCTTAAAATATGATGCGGGAAAGGTTTTACAGCTAGATAATATGCTCCAGGGACAGTTCTTTCCATATCTTTATGAATAAACATTCTACATGCCTCAAGTGAATTATCTCTTATCTGAACTTTCTCTTCAGATTTTAAACTAACAATAAAAGTATGTTTTCCATCATTAAAACCTCTCATATCTCCCATATTGAATTTTACAATTTTACTAAATGGAACGGCCTTTATATATGCTTTAGCTTTTACTCCAGATTTTCTTGTGAATGGTCTTGCTCTTTTCTTAGAATATGCGCTTGCTTTTCTTAGTGCCATTTACTTCTTTCCCCCGTGACTATCTTTAATCTCAACATCAGTTGTAACTGCCTGTCCAGGCAAGCCTTTTTCGAAAATAGCCCTAACAAGACCCTTATTTCCATGAGCATCACTAATTTTTCCAGCAATTATTTTACCTGCAGGAGAACGCCATTCAACAGTTTTTCCAGCCATTTTCTTAGCTTCTTCCCTAGTAGTAGCTCCAAAGTCTAATAAGAAATGCTTTTCTTTTATTACTTTTCTGCTTCTTCTAAATTGTACTACTATTCCTTTCATGCAGTTGCTTAGAAAAGATGCTTTTTAAAGGTTACTTAGATTATATATTTATGTTAAACCAGCAAGATCAATGGAACAAATTATACAAAAACAATCTTAGATGGAATCGCGAGACTAAAGACATTCCAAAAATTCTATCAAGAAAAACAGTCCTTGAGTTAGGTGTAGGAAATGGTAAAACCCTTAAATCCATATTATCTCAAAAACCAAAAAGAATTATAGCATTAGATTTTTCTTCGGAATCTTTAAAAATTATTAATAAAGAATATCCAAATATACGAACAATAAATTCAAATATTACATCCATTCCTCTAGAAGATAATCATTTTGATGTTGTAATGTGCTATTTTACCTTAAATAATTTGCTAAAAAAAGATAGAGTCTTAGCAATAAAAGAAATCTATAGAGTTTTAAAAAATAAAGGCGTTTTATTATTTCAAGATTTCAGTGTAGGAGATTTCAGACAAAGAGGATCAAACAGTCAAATAGAATCTAACACAATCCAAAATAAAAACGGAATTATTTGTCATTTTTTTGAGGAAGAAGAAATTAAAGATCTTTTGAAGCAATTTAAATCTATAAAAATAAAAACTCAAGTTTCAACTCCTATAAAAAGCAACACACTTCTTCAAAGAAAAACAATTTCAGTAATTGCAGTCAAATAATTATTTTTTTGTTATAGCCTCATATAAGTTCTTGTAATTGATCAAATCTGTATCATTAACACTATATTTTTGTGCTAATCTTTGTATATCTCTGTAGCTGCCTTCTACAATATTTCTAAAAGTTTTACTCACTCGACTGTCTTTATCATCTAGATTACGGATTGCTTCAAGAAAAATATTTTTCGATGAAGCATATAATCTTCCTTCTTCGAATGCAATTACCTGGTCTGTTGTAGGTTTCATTTTTAGAATTTTTATTTAGGCGTAATCTTTCCTTTAAGAGTTATTCCAAGGGTAAGAGGACCATCAATAGTACATTTAACATTTCCTTCAGCATCATATGTGCCCTCTATTGGCCAGTCAAAATGAGGCCCGCCCCTTACATAATTGCCGTTTATCTTTCCATTCTCAACATGTATATCTAAAAAACCATCGAATTTAGGTCCAAATCGTGCTATATCATAAATAGTTGACGAACTTTGTTTAACTCCCCAATTAAATTCTGATTTATCTACTTCTCCTTCAAGCATTCCTTCAGAATTATTTTTTGCATTAAATGCAGCGCTTGTGAAAGAAAGACCAACATATGTGTTTACTGAAGAAGGAGTAGTGTTTCCAGTTACTCTAGCATTAGGAAAGAATGTTTTTTCTATCTCCATATCTACATCACTTGATCCATAGATTTTCTGTCCAACAATACCAGAGACAACAGCAGCAATACTATTTTTTGTTCTTCCTGCTTCAGGAGATTTATTACTAAACCCAGGAAAGTCCTGATATTCTGAGCAAGGTATTCCAAAAGCTCCAACTATTCCAACACCTATTCCAAACAATATGGGCGATATTTTTCTTTTCATAAAAATTAAAATAATTAATGGTATTTAAATCTTTCTATTTGTAACTACTTTAAAGAGGCATAATTAATAATTTATAAATCCTCAACAAGTGCGGAAAAGCTTAAATATTAATTTTGCACCATATTAATATCAAAGAGGCGATTAAATGAAAGATATAGTTCTGGCAGGACTTCTTGGAGGTATAGGCGGGCTAACTAGAGGAGTAGTGGGTCTTCTCAAAGCATTATCCTTAAGAAGAAAAATTCTCTGGGGATATTATTTGATTACAGTTTTGGTTGCTCTTATCATAGGAGTTTTCGTA
>CAYHPN010000018.1:0-30071 GCA_964358765.1 Candidatus Woesearchaeota archaeon
GCATGTGAATATTGTTGCGGTGCTAAAACACTTGTATTTAGCAATGGAGAAAGAGCTTGTGGATGCGCTCATAGCTATGCTATGAGGGGATTAGCAAAATATTTGCTAACTGAACATCCTGATATGACTGACGAGCAAATCTTGAATGAATTAGGGAAGTGGAAAGTTTTGTTCTTTCCAGGAGTTCATGAAAAGAAAGCTGAAGTATTGAAGGCAAACAACATTGATTATACCGATGAGAGTTTAGGGTATATCTATCTTGCTTCAAATATGTATAGGGGCGCAGAAAATCAGGCAACTACAAGTTCAAGCGGAGGTAGTCAGATGGTTGGCGGTTGCTAAATAGGGGCCTTTATTTTTTATTTTTCCCTTTAGCACTTTTTAATTAAATATATGGAGAACAAAAATGGACTGTTGTAATACAAAACAAAACAAGAAAGAAAACAGAGAAGAAAGCGTGAAAGGAGGTAAGAGCATGGCAGAATCAAAGAAGAATGTCTGGCTTTGGGTAATAATAGGATTATTAGTCGTAGCTACGATCTTTCTGACTTTCAAAGCTTCATCAATAGGAACAGGAGCTGCGCAAGCAACAGCATCAGTAGCTAGAACTGCTGCATCAACTGCTTCGAGCGGCATGGTTGGAGGATGCTAAAAATAAAATGGAAATAAGGAAAAATACCTTGATGTGGATTGTCATTGGGGTGCTGTTTTTATCAGTACTCTTCTTGACATATAAAGCATCAACCATATCTGGAAACGCAGTTGCTGGAGATGGAAAGCTAGACACGGCTGGTTGGTCAGAGAATGAAAAGATGAACTATGAGATGCATGGAACTGTTCCTGCAAGATTGCAAGGAAAAGTAGCGTCCTCTAGTACGTCAAGCGGATCAGGAATGGTCGGAGGCTGTTAGTCAAAATAAAATTTTATTTTTATTTTTTTAATTTATAATAATCAAATAGAGAGAAAGAAATATGAGAAAAACAAATATAAAAAATAAACAAGAGAAAAAGACTAGAAAAAGTCATAAATATAAGATGTTAGGATTACTTCTAATACCTTTATTAAGCTTAATCGCAATTCTACCTGGAGTAATGGCACATTGTCCTCTTTGCACTGCTGCTACAATAATTGGAGTCGGAGTAACAAGATCATTGGGATGGGATGATTCTATTGTTGGAGTATTTGTTGGGGCAATGATAGTTTCTTCTGCACTTTGGGTTAACAATATATTCAAAAAAAGAAACATTGGAGGTAATGCCTTTCTGAGAATAGGAAGCATAACTCTCGCTACCTTTGTCCTTACAGTATTAAGTTTCTATTTTGCAGGCTTATTTGGCCCGGCTAATACTTATAGAATATTTGGAATGGAAAAGATAATATTCGGAAGTCTTTCAGGAGCAGTTGTTTCGTTTGCTACCTTCTTTGCCAGTAATGAAATAAAGAAAAGAAATGAAGGAAGAACATTGTTCAATTATCAAACTATGGCTCTTACCTTTGGAGCATTGATACTCAATGCATTACTATTCTGGGGGATATTCAGATGAAAACTAAAAATTTCGTTAAAGCAATTTCAGAGATAAAGGAGAAGAATGAGTTAGACTTATCTGCCGGAGAAGATTTAAGCATAGCGTTAATGAACATAGTAAGTTTAGAAGAACATTCTTTCTTTAGTTTTGTAAAAACTCAGGATGAAAAGTTTCTTGAGATATTAGAAACATGCAGGGAGTTAAGGAAAAGACTTCTTGCTAAAATTGTTATGAAAGATGATAGCGAGAAATGGTGCATGAGCAAGCATCTTCTTGCATCTTCAATGCGATTATATGAAGTTGGAAACAGGTATTTGCATGAAAAGAAGATGAATGAAGCAAAGCAATCATATCTTGATGCAGCAGAACTTTATGCATTATTTTGGAAGCTAAATCTTGAAAATAATTCTGGAGAATTTACTCAAGATAATTCAATTAATTATAATGCTCAAGAAAAGAAAAGCATCTTTTCCGGAATAAAGAAGTTATTGGAGTGTTGCAAAGAATGAAAGAGCATCATTATAATTATTTATGGATTGGTATTTTAGTGCTTTCCATAATCGGAACATTTTTGATTATTAAATTTGCTTATGCAAACCCTTTAGATCTTCCTAATTATGCATTTACTAAACCCGGTATAAAAGAGGCATATTCTTTTGCTAAATTAGAAGGCGATAAATTAACAGGATTGCCCTGTAATTGTGGATGTATGACTGATGCTACAAATCATGGCGGCAGATTGCACTCCAGAGGATTAATAGATTGCTTTATGCAAGGAGATGTAAACAACGGCGGGGAATGGGATGCCCATGCTTCAGAGTGTGGATTATGCTATGAAGATGCATTATATGCAAAGCAACTTTATGGAGAAGGCAAATCAAAAGAAGATATTAAACAAGCATTAGAAGCAAAATATGCAACTCAGACAGTAAGCAATAACACAGTATATGGGATGGTGGACTAATGGAGATTAACATCCGTGCTTTGGCCTATGGAATACTAGCAGGATTAGCAATTTTAGCATTCTACATTTCTGTTCTTACAATCTTTCAGAGCTACGGATTTGCTCTTTATGAATTCAAGAGATTATGGATATGGATTGTTCCTTTGGCTATAGGGTTTGGAACTCAAATTGGACTATATACTTCTATAAAACATGATGCTACTATGAATCATGGAGTGGCTGCGTCTGGAACAATCTCTGGAGGATCAATGGTTGTTTGTTGCAGCCATTATTTATTGAATATAATTCCTTTAATAGGTATAACTGGTTTAACTGCCTTTAGCTCGTTTTTAATGACCTATCAAAAAGTGTTCTTTTCAATAGGAATATTGTCGAGCATCGTAGGAATCACTATGATGTTGAATCATAAAAGAAAGATGAAAGGAGGTTTAAATATTAATGACAACTGAGAATAAAGATACTGTGAAAATCAGTGGAAAAGCAATTGCAGTTGTAGGGATCTTATTATTGCTTTTAGTTGGAACTTTTGGAATGTTTGTTTTTAACAAATCTTCACATAATTCTAACACTGGCACGGCAACGGCAAACGTTCAGGCTGACAGCAATTCTGGAGACATTCCAGAGAAATGTAGACTTCCTGCTGGACAAGATATAGCTTCATGGAAAGAACATCTCGGACACCATGAAGACACAAAAGAATGTTTACAATATTTTAACTAAGATGGAAAAGGAGATTAACTTTACAATAAAGAAAGGGGTTTACTGTGATTGGTGCGCCGATCTTATGAGGAAAACTCTTAACCAGCATTTCGCGCTTAAAGAGATAGATATCGATGTTGTAAAAGAAAAAGTTCATTTAATAACCTACAAAAGAGTTAGCCCAAAGAGCATAATTGTTTTTTTAAAAAAGAGAGGCTATCATCTGATTGAGGAAAGATAGCCTTACCCAAAACAGCTACACTCCTTAGACTTAATCGCGAAGGGCAGTACTTTTCTATGCCCCGTCCGCGATTTGAACTTTAAGAATTAACTTCTGGAATAGCCTTGAGGGCTTCTTTAAGTTTAGGGGATTCTACGGGTTTGTCATCTTCATAGAATAGATTATCGTCAGTATTAAACACAGATTTGCCTCTTGCGAAGTTAGCAAATTGTTTCTTTAGAAGATCAAGTTCTTGCTTTTGATCTAATAATCTCTGAGCTTGTAATTTACTAACCTCTTTAGTTTCTTTAAGGTCTTCTTCCATCTTTCTCATATTGCTCTCATAGACTTTTTTCTTTGGTTTCTTTCTATCAAGAGCAAGATAATTAATATATCTGTCAATAATTCTCGAAGAAGGTTTGTGGCCTAGTCTTGCATTAACCTCATCTCTTGTCCATTCTTTTTTAAGAAGATCACAGGCCATGCTTGATCTAAGATCTTTCCAGGTAACTCTTTCTCCTCCGGGAGAACATCTTGCATTGGCTTTTTCAACAGCTCTAATCAGAAATAATGTGGATGCTTTCATGCCAAACTTGAATAATTTGTCGTCGCTATGAATCTCGCTTAAGGGTCTGTCTTTCATCCATTTATTAGAAATTGTTTTATCTGCTGGTTTAACATTTTCTAAAACAATATCCAGATACCTTGCAGTCTCCGGATAATTTGTTATTTCAGTTCTTGGAGTCCTGCTCCTCTTTAATTTCTCTTTAGGAAGAATGACAAGATATTCTGGCTCTTTCGTGTCTTCATTTATTTGCTTTTTAAGATCTACTTTTTCTAACTCTAACAATGAGCCAATATTTTCTCCTATGTCAAAAGCAAGCCATAAAAGACATTTTTGCTCAGGAGTAATTGCATTATCAACAATCTGTCTAAAAGTCTTTTCATCAATAAATCTCACCTGATTTTCAGAATCATCTCTTCCTTTAACTTCATACTCGCTAAAAATTTCATTTGCATACTGACTCTTTTTTACGATATCAAATAATTTGCCTTTGATAACTTGATAATATTGAGCTCTGTCAGACTGCTTTTTTCCTTGAACAGTTTTGATAACTCCGTCTTCAAGATCATCAATAAGCTTTTTTATGTCAGATTTTTTTAGATTCTTCCAGTCTCTGTTGCCGAGCCAGTCATTAATCTGCTTGATTCTCCTAACATAATTAACAAGAGTCTTGCAAGAACGTTCATCAACCTCACTAAGCCCTTCCTTTCTTTTAAGCTTATACTCTTCGTATTCAAAGAACTTTTTAATGACCTTACGATTGTCAGCATTTACCCTAGGATCTTCTAAAAGTTCTTTTTTGCGTTTAGGATACCTCTCTTTAAACATAGAATCCATAGGTTCTTAGTCTTTTTAAATGTTGTGAGAGTAGAAGGTTTATATTCCGCTCGGTGTAAACGAGTCGTTTTGCCACTAGACTATGAGGCCTAAATTATCAACCACAGGATAGTTTTTAAAGTTCACTATTTGATTATTTTTATGAGAGAATTAAGGGAAAGGAAAGAATCTTTTAAAGGCTATCTAGATAAGAATAAGAGACAAGAAATAGCACTAGAATCATATAGAGTTTTAAAAGAAGCCTGTATTGAAGGCAGAATGAATATACATATGTATGTTAACTTGCCTAGAAATTATTTCATAAAAGATGTTGTAATAAAATTCTTCGAAACAGAAAATGCAGATGAAATAGAGCCTAATTTGGGTTGGGGCAGTTTTGATCTAGAAGCAGAAGAAGGTAAACCCAAGCGCATGGCCTTGCTTTTTGCAGATAACAAAACTAATTTTTCTAGGCTCATGCAATCAAATTCTCGATTATTTTATGATTTTGAGATTGGACATGAAATAATCTCCGAAGAGGGTGTTGAAGTAGTTGAATCACCAGAAACAACAACTCCAAATAATCAGATAAATTCACAAAATCAAAATAAAAGCAGACTGACAGAAGAAGAAAATTCAGAATTGGAAAAAAGACTAAGAAAAAAAGGTTTAATACTTTAATAATATTAAAATCCTTAATAATATTCTTTTTGATAACTTTTAAATAAGGTATTTATCTTTCAAAAAGGTGTTTAAGCACAACATGTTCAAGAATTAGAATTCTTGACCTTCATGCGGCCATAGTACATCGGTTAGTACGCCTCGTTGCCAACGAGGAGAGTCGGGTTCAATTCCCGATGGCCGCATTTCGGGAATTTTCAATTACTGCAACATACTATATGTTGAAGTCACCGAGAATTTATTCTCTTGTGCCCGATGGCTGCATTTACTAATAAACTTTAAATACTTCTTAATCTCATAAATACAATGAAAGAGCATCAAAGCCACACTGATTTAATAAAAGAGGCAAGAGAGCATCTTAAAGCTATTTTTGAAGGTTCAAAGCAATCAATTTATTTATTCTTAGATGATGATAACAAGGTTTGTAATAAAAAGTTTGCCTCACTTCTAGGATACAAGTCTCCAGAAGAATGGTCAAGTGTGAAAGATTCTTTCACTCAAGCATTCGTAGATGAAAAAAGCCAGGATAAATTAGTTTCTGTCTATCAAGATGCAATGAATAATTTTGTCGGAAGCAGTATAGAAGTAGAGTGGAAGAAGAAAACAGGCGGAAAAGTTAAGTCAAAAGTTATTTTAGTCCCTTTTCTTTTCAATGGACATTTATTTGCCCTTCATTTTATTGATTAATTTTAATATAAAAAGAAGATTTTTTAAGAGCATTGCCTTAGAATTGAAATGAAAAGGGAGATTAAAGCATATTTTGAGAAACTTAGTCCATCCCAATTAGGACTATCTAGTAAAATTAAGGTTAAATCAGCTAATAAATTAGGCATGGGGAAAAGTAATCTTAATTATCTTATTAATGCAAATGGAAAGAAATTCGTTTTTAGAATGAATATAGACTCTAAAGATCCAACTAAATCAAGAAAAGAATTTAGAATTCTAAAAACTATCGAGAAACATAACATAGGCCCAAAGGCACGATTATTGGACGATTCTATGAATGAAATAAAAGGAAAGTTTATTATTATGGATTATAGGGAGGGAAAATCTCTTGATAAGTTTAGATATCCGCACTCTAAAGAAGTTGTAAGGTTTTTAGGAAAATTATGTGCCCAAATACATTCTATAAGGGGAGAAGATATTTCTAAACTAAGATATGCAAGAGGAGATGTGAATAATTATCTGGATTGGATAGCCTATGAATTGAAATATATTAACAAACACATGCAAAATAATGTGTTTAAGAAAATGTTGCAGAATAGCTTTCAACAAGTGAAAACTAAGTATTCTTCCATAAAGCACTCAAATGAAAAGGTATTCACTCAAGGAGATTTTTGTGAACAGAATATAGTTTATCATAAAAAGAGGGGCTATATGATAGATTTTGAAGACGCTTCACTTACTAGTCCAACTGCCGAAATTGCTAGAATCTTTGTTGATTTCGGAAGAGGAGGATTGGACGAATCCCGTAGAAAAGTATTTCTAAAAGAATATTATAAATTAATAAAAATAAAAAATAAGAAAAGATTCGAAAGTGAGATAGACTCTTTCCAGCCATTTATTATGTTTGCCGCGTTTCTTTGATCTATTGAACATATATTAAGAATAAAAAATAAGGAGTTTGATCAACAATTTCTCAAACATAATGATGTGGAGAAAGATTACAATTATGCAGAGTTTTGTATTAGTAGAGGATTAAAATATGGGGTTTTAGACAATTCATATAAAGGGCTTAATCTAAAGAAAGTTATCTAAAATCCAACACGCTTTTAAACGCCTATTTCTTCAAAATACAAGATTTTATAAACCTGAAAACTGTCATATTTTTAACATAATCCCAGGTGATCCTACGGGGTCGCCTGATGATAATAATTAAAAAGTCTTCTTCTAATAATCATTAATGAGAAACAAAAGTACTGCAGCATTTATTGATATGGGCTATCTTTCTTTCATATCAAAATATTTGGGTAAAGGAAAACACCTTAAATACGATGTGCATGAAATAGCTATAGAATTATCAAAAAAGGTAAACTTTTGGTGTGAAGATCTTTATATTTTTACTGCACCACCTTATCAATCAAACGAACCTACGGAAGAAGAAAAGCGAAAGAAAGAGGGCTATGATAAAATGATTAAGAAAGTAAAAGCGGGGAAGTTAACTACCTGGGTTAGAGAAGGAAGAATCCAAAAAACAAATGAGGGATTTAGACAGAAAGGCGTAGACGTTTTATTAACTTTAGATTTAATGAGAGTTGCCCAAACCCGTCAATTTTCTAAATTAATATTAATGACATCAGATACGGATTTTGTGCCTGTAATTGATTATATTCAGCAGCATTATAAAACAGAAATAGTTTTGGCGTATTTTACAGATAAGAAGAGAAAGTCTCCCTTTTCACTATCTAATCATTTGTGGCAGATTTGTAAAGATAAAATACTGGTAAACAAGGAGTATTTTTATTCATAAAATGGCAGAATTTTCATTTAAAATTATAGCAAAAGATAAAAAATCTAGTGCTAGAACTGGGATTATAAAAACAAGGAATGGAAATATAGAGACGCCATATTTTGTTCCTGTTGGAACAGTTGCATCTTTAAGAGCAATGGATTCGCAGGATTTATACAATCTAGGAGCACAATGTACACTCGCAAATACTTATCATCTCTATCTTCGTCCAGGAGATAAAAATATAAAAAATTTAGGAGGTCTGCACAAATTTATGAATTTTAATAGGCCAATTTTTACAGATTCGGGTGGTTTTCAGGTTTTCTCTTTAGGAAAGGGAATGGAAGATAAAGTAAATAAATTTGGACAAAAAGTATCGAAAAGTATTTTAGATAAAAAAATTTCTGACGATTCATTATCTCTAGTTAAAATTACTGACAAAGGGGCGCATTTCAAGTCTATTTTTGACGGATCAGATCATTTCATAGATGCAAAAAAATCCATGGAAATTCAATCTAATTTAGGGGCCGATATTATTATGGCATTTGACGAATGCACTTCACCTTTATCCGATTATGTTTATTTAAAAAAATCTCTAGAAAGAACTCATAAGTGGGTTTTAGAATCACTAAAATACCATGATAAAAAACAAGCTCTATATGGAATAATTCAAGGAGGAGCTTTCAAAGATTTAAGAATTAAATCCGCAGAGTTTATGCAAAAACTCCCCTTTGACGGAATTGCAATCGGCGGTTCGTTCTCAAATATGGGCTCAAGCAAAGAAGAGATGATTAAAGTCATAAAATGGCTTACCCCATATTTAGATAATAGGCCGATTCATCTTTTAGGTATAGGAGGTATTGATGATATTTTCAGAGCAGTTGAACAAGGAATTGATACTTTTGATTGTGTCTCTCCAACAAGGGAAGCAAGAAGAGGAGCATTATACATTACTCCAAAAGCAGGAGGAAGGATAAAAAACAAGTTTAGGATTAATATTCGCCCCCTAAGTCTTATTAAAGATTCCTCCCCAATTGATAAATATTGTTTATGTTCTACTTGCAAAAATTATTCTAGAGCATACTTGCATCATTTATTTAAAAGCAATGAATTGACATATTTCCGTTTAGCTTCAATCCATAATTTGCATTTCATGCTTAATATGATGGAAAAAATCCGGCAAAGTATTAAAGATGGAAAATTTCAATCGCTAAAAAAAGAATGGTTAAGATAGTTTGTAACTTTAAAATAATAACAAAAACAAAGGTTTAAATAGGGTCAAAATGAGAGTTGAATATGTCATTACACAAACCATATGAATTAAGTAGGAACTCTCCTATTTCAAGAAAAACAGCACTAAGTATCTCTTTTGTACCTCAGATTGCTCAGAATCGTTCTGGATTTATTAATCAAGATGATCAAGTTATTCCAGATAGGTCTTATTTTAGTGCTTTAAGAAATTTAAAAAGAAACGGTACTCTTAAATTGCCTTTAGAGGGATCATCACATGGAACCTATTTAGCTCACGGAACAATATTAAAACATACTCAGACGTATAGAGGAACTCACAATGGTAATGGTCAAAAAAGTTATATAGGAACTAGGGGTGGTGAACCTAAAAGAGATTGTGGAACAAGACTGACTTTAATGGGTTCTAGCGTTGATATTCTAAATTGTGCTAAGCAATTAGGATTACCAATAAATGAAACATCGCATAAATCAAACCAGGAATAACAGACAAAATCTATAGTTTTAATTTAATTCTCAATTTAAAACCTAAATTATTTTAAACTCTCATTTTAATTTTAGTGAATGTCGGATAGTATTCAAAAATCTTCTTCTCTTGTATTAATAGAGCATGTTTTCAGATATTATTCTTCATCATCTTGGAAAAATTCTATTCCTATGGAATATGGATTGGGTTCAAAAACTCTTAAAGATAATTATGATCCTATCCCTTTTGAAAAATTACAAAGAGCAAAAAAAATTCTAGAAGAAAAGTGTAAAGTTTATGAAATATGTTCAGAAGATGGAGAAAAGATTTCTAGTTACAATTTGGAAGGAAATATTAAAGTTATCTATATTGAACCTATTGATTCAAAAGATAAGCCGTTTTCATTAGAGATAATTGCAGATTCTGACTCAGATGTTAAAGATTTTGCGAATTCTTTAAGCTTAAGAATAATATAATAAAAAGATTAACTTTTTGTATATAATCTATAAAAGATTATGGAAATATGACAATTTTACCTTAAGTAAATTCAACAGGCTTGCCCCAAAGACGTTACCTTTTAATGTCTTCTATATCCTACAACATTCTTTCCATGATAAATAGGTACTTCCTTTGCTTGTTTTCCACCACGACCCCCGCCCCTTGTTGTAATAAATAATCCTGCCAAAAGGACAATGAGAGAAAAAGCAATTAAGATTATATCATTCAAATTAGAAACAAACGGAATCATCTTTTTTATATTTGGTAAGGAATACGCAGCTACTCCTACAAGCCCTATAATAGACAAAATTAAACCAAATACTTTCTTAATCATTTTACCCTTTTTTTATAAATATCAAAGTTATAGAAGATATTTAAATCTTTTTCTCAAGTATTTAAGCTGTCAAAAACCATTTCGTCGGTATATACTTTTCTATATTTGTTGATTCCCAGGATTTATCATAATAAGCACTATCTTCTCTTACTACATCGGTTGGATCATTAAATCCTGTTCTACTTTTTGATACTTTCACTTTATAGTTCATTAAATCACGTTCTGGGAAAATAAAAGGCATAGATAAAATAACTGTCTCGATTCGATAATCTTCTCTAATATCACATCTTTTAACTATTCCAATACTTCCTATTGCCCTGCTATTTCCTCTATCATTTTTGTTTGGGTAAAGTGCAAGAATGTAACAACCTAATGCTTCTACTTTTAAATTCCTCATAATATTTGGAATATAGAGTCTTTGTGACATGAATCTCTTAGCTTTATCAATAGAAGAATTTTGCGATGTAACTGTATTTAGTCCAGATATTAGTTTATCTAGATTAAAAAATTCTAAACAAGGTTCCTTTTCTTCTTTATATAACCGTGCTTTAAATATCATATTTTATATTAAAAATTAATGTATATAAATATATAATATTACCAAAAAGGTTTTTAAATGATTAAATTAAGTTATCTAAATGATAATCACTTCAAATAAAATATCAAGTTATTCAACTTGTTTAATTGATTTTATTCAGAATAGAAATATTCAAGACGTTCCTCATTTATCTAATTATTGTGGATATTGTGAAGAATTTAACCAAGCTGAGCATATTTCATATGTTAAATTAGAAATGAGGGGAGATTTACCAAGGCTAATTTATACAATAAATACGCCAATAAAGTTTAGCCCATTAGCAATAGATTTTAGAAAAAAGGATAAACAAAGATTTGCATTAAGGTCAATTCATAATTTAGAAGGTTATGACTGTTATGAAAATGAAGATATCTGGGGTAATGCAGTTTGGGGTAAAACTATTAAGGGTGGAATAACGCAGACAATTGAAGAATTAGAAAAATTGGGTGGGGTGAAAAGAGAAATTCAGCTATTGCAATATAAAGGCCCAGAGAGAAGGAGAAGATTAGAAAATATTTAAGTATACTTATTCACAAATATAAAAATGGCAAACTACGATATTATAGGAAATATAGCAATAGTAAAATTCGCTAGAGGAGAGAAACTTCATAAGAAGAAGAAATTTGCGCAAGAATTTTTGAATAATGTAAAAAATGTAAAAACTATTTTAGAAAAAAGTGATAAATTTTCTGGAAGATTGCGTACTCAAAAGACAAAATACCTAGCAGGAGAAAAAACCAAAGAAGCCCTCTACCGGGAAAATGGGTGTATGTTCCGCTTAAATGTGGAAACTTGTTATTTTTCTCCTAGATTAGCCTCGGAAAGAATGGAAATTGCTAAAAGTATAAAAAAAGGAGAGAAAGTTTTAGTAATGTTTGGAGGAGTTGGGCCATTTGCAATAGTAGTTTCAAAATTATCTAAAGCTAGTGTTGTGTATAGTGTTGAGTTAGGCAGGGAATGTTCTAAATACGCACTAGAAAACGTAAAAAGAAATAAAATTAATAATGTTAGTGTCGTACAGGGAGATGTAAGAAGAGTCTTAAAAAATAAAAAAGAATATAATAAATATTTCGACAGAATTGTTATGGCTCGCCCAAATTTAAAAGACTCTTTTCTTGATGTCGCTTTCCCATTAATAAAAAATAACGGTATAATCAATTATTATGGTTTTTATGAGGCTGATAAAAAGCAAGAATTAATAAACTTAATAAATACTCAAGCAAAAAAATCAAAAAGAAAGATTAAAATTCGAAACATAAAAAAAGCAGGCGAAATCGGCAGGAAGAAGTATAGGTTTAGAGCGGACTTTATAGTTTCAATTTGAGAAATCAACTTTTCTTGGAGAAAGTATGTTCATTTTGCCATATGATAATGGTTTTGTTTCTTGACTCACAACTGCTTCAAATTCGTAATGGAACATCTCTTTTCTTTGACCTTCTCTATTTTTAATTTTTACTATTTCTGGTTCTGCTGGAGGAAATATATCCACTTGCAATCTTCCAGGTTTTGCTTCCGAAATAAATCTAAAATTCATTGATTTATTAATCCCTTCATAAGTCTGAGTTTTTTCTTCTAGCAACCTTAATAATGTTGCAGGAACAAACGCGCTTTGCAGCATGTTCAAAACTTTCCCATTGTTTTTACCGCCAACACAATCAGAAAAAGACTCCAAATGGCTTTCATGCAGAACATATTTTCTAGAATAAACAGCTCCAGCAATTTGAGGCATTGAGAAATAATTAATGCCTAAATGGGAAGTAATTCCAACAATTCTTTTTTCTTTTACATTTCCAGTTACACTCAAATCAATTCCTTCGTTAACAACTTTATGTGCGCTAACTTGCCAGAGCATTCTTTCACCGGGGTATAAAGGATTAACAAATTTATTATCTTGTCCAATAATCTTAATGTCCGCTCCCCAGTATTCTCTCATATGCTGAACTACTCCTTCAATAAATTGTTCACCGTAAGCAGCAACGTGGGACCCCATTAATGGAATGTCCATAAAACCAAGTTCTTTTGCAATTTTAGGTATTCTATGTATTGGATTATTATCTTTAGTAATCCAGCTAAAAAGTTCTATTCCATCTTTAGAAGTTATTATCTTTTCCCTTTCTTCCGCCAAAGCTTTATTTATTTTTTCTTCTAATAATTCATCTTCAGTCTTTGGTTCTACACTAAATAATAATCCAATTCCTCTTCCTAGTCCACCAAGTATATTAGATGCCATATGTATCTCTAAAAAATTCTACTTTTAAACCTAACTAATTCCAGTATCTTGTTCTTATTGAATTAACTTCATCATCTTTATTAACAGTTCTTAATGATTCATATACGATCAATAAACCTTGTTCAATCAATTTAACCTCTTCATTTTTTGCAAATCCGTATTCTCTTATCCAGCACATATCTTCTTCAGCTAAGACTTTCAAATCTCCATTTTTTGATCCATAAATTCTATTAGTCATAATAAACATTTAGTAATGAAGTTTAAATATATTTTTATATTTAAGAGAAGTTTGAATTATTACATTTTTGAGTCGTTTTCAAACTTCTTATTAGAGAAATTTGCAACATTATTGATTTTTATTGATTTTTGCAAATTTCTCTTAACAAATAAATAATTTTAAGATGCTTAAAGCTTAAACTCCGCCTTTACAGCTGTAGGGGCTTCTCCCCCATGCCATGTAAATCTAGGTCTAACTCTAACAGGATAAATTCTCTCTGAATTATCATCTAAAATTATTGCCGACCCTTTAAGTGATGGCAATTCATCAATAAATTGTTGAATATCCTTTGCTAAATAAGTCTGCATAATTTCATTTAGCGCATCAACATCTGGTTTTGCAGTCAATCTGTGTGCAATAACTAAATCGCTCTGAGTCATAACATCTTTATGTATCTGCCCAGGCTGCTGTGTGGCTAAGACTAATGAAATGCCAGGTTGTCTTCCCTCTCTTAAAATTTGAACAAGTGCATCAGTTGCTGGAGTTTTTCCTTCCCTTTGTAAAAATTCATGCGCTTCATCAATAAAAATCCAAACTAGCGGTTCTTTTCTTTCATTCTTATATGTTAGATAGTCCTGTCCATGCTGCAATGCTTCAAGTTCTTCTTTCTTTCTTGCATCCATTCTTGTAGTGAATAATTTCTTGGAAATTAATGAAATTACTAACGCTCTTACATTAAATGCTCCAATAGAAGAATAAACCGAGACATCTAAAACGGTAGTAGTTCCGGGAGTAATCAAATCAGTTATTTCAGTGCCTTCTTCTTTATCAGAAAAAATTCCCCATTCATTAGCTGCAGAAAACAAGGCTAGAACAATTTCTTTTGTATCTTTTCCAGATTCACTATCTCTTTTTACTTCAGCTCTAATATCTTCAATTGTAAATGAATTTTTTTCTTTTAGTTTAGAAATAATTCGAGTTACTAAAACTCCTTCTAGTTGAGTCATGGTTAAGTTAAAAAGTGTAATCCAATCTTCTGCATTAAGTTCAGATGCTTTTAATGCAAAAGTCTCATCAAAAGGGATCAATTTATTTCTGTATTCTTCTGCCTTTCCAAAAGGAACAAATACTTTTACAGGCAGGTTCTTGCTTGTAAGTTCCCACTCTTTTAATAAAGTATTTTCCTTTTCATTCTTGAATTTCATTGTCCAAAATATTCCCATTGTGTCAAAAATTAAAGAAGCAATATTTTTAGCAGTTTCTTCTCCCAAATCAGATAATTCCTCTGCAATTGCCCCTAAAGTGTAGCTCTTTCCAGAACCTCTCTTTCCAGCAATCAAAATAACGTGGCTCCTTGCAATATCCATCCATATCTTATTTGATAGAGAAGTATAATTTCCCATTTTTACATATCCTTTTCCCAAATAAATAAGTCCCCTAGAACCAAACTTTTCTTTATCGCTTTTATCCCTCCCTATAATGATGTCAAATGGCATAAATAATTAAAGAACTCTCGGTTTTATTAAGCTTGCGTATTTTCTGTTTGTTTTTTATCAGCATAAATATCTTCAATTTTTTTTAACATTCTTTGCTCTGCATCTCTAAGTTCTTTTTTAATTTCTTTTCCCCATTCTTTTATGTTTTCTTGCGTTATAATAGTTAAATTATAACCCATTCCAGTATAAATGTCTTTTTCTGCAGCAACCATTGCACCCCTAGCCATTTTTATTGCGTCCACTATGCTATAATTATCTCTGTCAAATTTATCTTCTTCTATAACTTCTGAAATATGCTCTTTAACTTTATCCTCGCCTCTTCCAATGCAAACATAATCAATCTTAGAGTCTTCATTATGTTCTTTAAAATTTCCAAATTCATCTATCATCCAGAGTCCAAATGAGGGTTTATTTACAGCAAAAATAAATCTATGTGTCGATTCTATATCGTCATTTTTTTTCATTAAATGAGCATTTAATTCATTTATTTCTACAAAACTCTTTTTTTCTATTGCTTTTTCTATAATTGCTTTTGATCTTTCAGTATTTGATCCATAATTCTTATGTCCTTGTAAAACATGGTAAAATCTAATAACATCAACATCATCGCCTCCAGAGTCGCCCATTGCCCAATTTTCCCCAACATAAATTTTTCTTACAAACATTTTTGATACAGGTTTTTCCCCATCAAAGCTTGTTGATTGGTTATCGCAAGCTAAAACTATCCCATCTATTCCAGAATTTGTCTTTATTCCAAGTATCGTTGTCATATATATATATATTGGCTAAACAGGCAATTAAAAAGCATTTATATTCTTTAATAATTACTTCAATAATAAAAACAAATTCAAAAAAAATCTTGAATTTATCCTGCATAAAGTTTTTAAAGGCTTTATTACTAAAAATGCAATGAAAGAATCTAAACATGCCCATAATGTAGCTCATCATGAGGCAAAAAAAGATACCGTTGAAATACCAATAGGTAAATCTCTTTCAAAACTAAGAAATAATCCTTGGATTGCTTCAACCTTCGTTTTAGCAATTGTTTTAATTGTCGTAATAATTATTAATGGAGGAGTTAAGGGTAATTCTCCTACAGTTAGTGCAGATACTGCCGGCGCAAGCGTTGTTACGTTTCTAAATGCAAATCCAAATTTAGCAGACGGAGGAGTAACCTTAGTATCCAGTGCCAGAGAAGGAGAATTATATAAAGTTACATTAAAATATCAAGGACAAGATGTTCCTATTTATACTACTTTAGATGGTAAATTCTTAGTAAGTAGTATTGTTCCTTTGGATGGATCAGAATCAACCGATACAACACCTACTCCTGCTCCTCAAGATATTCCTAAATCAGATAAACCAAAAGTAGAATTATTCGTTATGAGTTACTGTCCTTACGGTACTCAAATGGAAAAAGCAATTCTTCCAGTTATTGCAGCCTTAAAAGATAAAATAGATTTCAAATTAGAATTTACTCACTTCACATTACATGGTGAAAAAGAAGATACTGAGAACTTCAGACAAATATGTGTCAGAGAAGAACAAGGAGATAAATTCCTTCCTTATATACAATGTATACTAGATTCAGATAATCCTTCAGCACCAAAGGATGTTAATCAGTGTATGAAGGATTTGAAGATAAGTACTACAAAAGTAGATACATGCATGAAAAACAAAGCTGAAGGTTATTACAAAGTTGATTCAGATTTATCTCAGAAATATGGAGTTCAAGGAAGTCCAACTCTAGTAATAAATGGTGTTCAAGCAGATGCAAATAGAAGTCCTGCATCAATATTGAGTACAATTTGTTCAGCATTTAATACTGCTCCAAGTGAATGCGATGCAGTTCTTCCAACAGAAAGTGCTTCTCCAGGATTTGGATACAGCACAACAAATACAGCTGAAAGTGCAGCAGTTAATTGCGGTATATAATTTTTCATAAAACTTAAATACTTCAATAATATTTAATCTATATGAAACACGAACTACCAAAATTATCTTATAGTTTTGATGCCTTAGAACCCTTCATTGACGCAAAGACTATGGAAATTCATTACACTAAACATCATCAAACCTATGTTGATAAATTGAATGCAGCACTAGCTACTTTATCCGCTAGAGCTCAACGTATAGAAAATGTTATGAGTGCAGAAGAACTTATCAAAAATTTAGATAAAGTTCCCGAGTCAATTAAAACAGCAGTTAGAAATCACGGTGGAGGACATATCAATCATTCTTTCTTTTGGTCAATTCTAGCAAAAGATAAAAAAATACATGGCAGTATCGAAAAAGAGATTTTAAAGCAATTTGGAAGTTTCGAAGAATTTAAAAAGCAATTTACAGAAGCCGCGTTAAATAGATTCGGAAGTGGTTGGGCTTGGTTAGTATCAAATAAAGGAAAATTGGAAATAATGAGCACAGCAAATCAAGATTCTCCATTAATGGATGGAAAGCATCCGCTCATAGGGCTAGACGTCTGGGAACATAGTTACTACATAAAGTACCAAAATAGAAGAAATGAATACATTGAAGCTTTTTTTAATGTAATAAATTGGAATCAAGTAGAGGAAAATTACAAAAAGTCTAATAATCAATGAAATGAATCTCTGCCTTTGACATTTTCTTATAGAAATTATAATGTGGTTTTGTTTTCTTAGACGTTATAAATACTTTTTCTAGTCCTTCCCAAAAGAAAAACCAGCTCGCAGGTTCTGAAATAATGAATAATAATCTAAATAAAAATCCTTCTTCTATATGTGGAAAAATTAATGTGCTTAAAATCATGATTATAGATCCCAGTACAAACCACATAAATCCAGAAAACCTTATTTTACTAAGCTCTCGTCTCTTATCTTCAAAATGTTTTGAAAAATGTTCTTTTAGCCTTTTCTTAATCAGTACTTCTTCTATCATATTCCTTTTGGATTTCGGAACTAAAAATCTTAACTCTAGTTTATGGTTTTTATCAATTGCAGCTTTTTTGCATTCAATTAAGAAATCATCCGATAAAGATCTTTCTGAGTAATCTCTAGGGTCAAAGTCAGAGAAAATATCATCATAAGAATCCAGAATTAAACTTATATTTCCTTCTTTAAGGTTTGTGACAAGATCAGGTTTTTTCCCCTTATATTTTTCACTCTTTTTTGAATCCATTTATTACAAAAGATCTAGGGATTTATAAGTTTGACTATAGGTTTAAATAATATTTAACATACTTCTCTTTATGGTATCAATTGGAATTACTCCAGAAGTTAAAAAAATTCTAAATAATATGAAATCAAAAGGAGAAAGTTATAACGATTTAATTGAGAAAATGATCGAAGATGAATTAGAGATAAATAATGAGACATTAAAAGAATTAGAAAAATCAAAAAAGAGCAAGAGTTATTCTCATTCGGAAATAAAAAAGAGATTGGGTATATGACTTATAATTTAATTTGGAAAGATCATGCAGTGAAAGAACTAGACAACTTAGATAAATTAGCAATTAGAAGAATAGTGGATAAAATAGACGATTTGATAATCAATCCATCTTTATGTGATTTTAAAAGTCTTAAAGGCCATCACAGCCTATTCCGTTTAAGGGTCGGACATTATAGAGTAATCTTTGAACATGATGATAGAGATCTCACAATACTTAAAGTAGGCAACAGGCAGAATATCTACGAAGGTTTTTAACTAATTTTATCTCAAATAAAAATAGAAACAACATAATAAGTCAAAGCCCCAACTCCTGCAGATACCGGAATAGTCAAAATCCAAGCCCAAGCAATCTTTCTAGCAACTATCCATCTTACTGCAGAAAGTCTCTTTGTTGTTCCTACTCCTATGATAGCTCCAGAAATTACATGGGTAGTACTAACAGGTATTCCTAGTAAAGAACATGCAATTATAGTTCCTGCTCCAGCAGTTTCAGCACAGAATCCATGTATTGGTTTAAGTTTCGTAATCTGTAGCCCCATCGTCTTAACTACTCTCTTTCCTCCTGCTAATGTTCCCATTGCTATAGTGAAGTGGGATGCGATAACCACCCAAAATGGAACATTAAATGTTGTACCAATTAAACCTGCAGTAAATAATGTAATTGCAATGATTCCCATAGTCTTTTGGGCATCATTTGTTCCATGACTTAAACTATATACAAACACGGATATAAGTTGAAATTTTTTAAAATAATTATTAACTCTTGATTGAGGAGTCTTATGGACAAACAATAAAACTATTATAAAAAATACATATGCTACAATAAGGCCAACTGCAGGGGCAATAAAAATAAACATGACTACCTTTAATACTCCTTTCCATAATATTCCGTTTGTACCAACTGCAGCTAGTCCTGCACCAAGATAACCGCCAATTAGAGAATGGCTTGCAGAAATTGGCAAACCAAGAAATGTTGTCACATAAACCCAAATAATTGCTCCAATAAGTCCTGAAAATATTATCCATAATGTTACAACAGAAGGATCAATTATACCTTTTCCGATTGTTGTAGCAACCGCAACACCAAAAATAAATGCAGCTATAAAATTACTAAACGCTGCTAAGATTACAGCATTTCTTAAAGATAAGACTTTAGTTGCAACAACAGTAGAAATTGAATTTGCTGCATCATTAAATCCATTTCCAAAATCAAATATAAGTGCAAGTGCAATAATTAAGATTGCAAGCATTAAATCAACCATGTTTTATTACGACGTTTTGTATAACATCTGAAACATCTTCTATCTTATCAGTTACAAGTTCTAAATTAAAGTAAACATCTTTTAGTTTGACAAATTCTAATGCATCACTGCTTTTTCTGTAAAGTTCTGCCATAGCCTGCTGATAAATATCATCGGCTTCATTTTCGAGTTGATGAATCTTTACGGAATTAGATTTTGCAAATTTTGTCTTGCTTAAATGCTGTACTAAGATTTTTACCTCATTAACTCCTTCATTAATAATCCTTGATAATTCTAAGATGCATTTATCGACTTTCTTTAAATCATATAAAACAATCTGTTTTGTAGCACTATAAACTAAGTCTATTATATCATCAAGTATTGAAGATAACTGATGAATGTCCTCTTTATCAAAAGGAGTAATAAATGAGTTGTTTAATCTATCATGAATTACATGAATTATTTTGTCTCCTCTATTTTCTATTTCTTCGATCTTAGTCAAGTATCCTTTCTTTTGTTCCTTATTTAGTGTTGAGAATTTATTCACAAATTCGCTGAACACATTGGCTCCAGTCATTGAATTTTCAGCAGCATCATTTAGCATTTTAAAGAAAATTCTTTCCCTTGGAAATAGTAGATCTGTTATAATTCCCATATAAAATTATGGAAAGCCTGCTTTAAAAGAGTAATGTAATTTTTAGTATTACTTAACATTGGTGAATAATTTATTTCTCCTAGAAATCAGCCAAAGTCAATATAGTTGGTTCCAAATCTAAAATTTTTGATTTTAGGCCAGGAATATGCCCAAGTCCAACCACCCCCACTACTTTTTTTGAGCCGCCATACAAACACCTTATTTTTTCAGCCATAAACTCATCCCTTTTGGGATTATACATTTGTTCAAGTGTTTTTATTGCATTTTCAGGTAATTCTTTCTTAAAAATCTCAAATGTTTCAGGATCCCTTAACAATTTAGCAAGGTCTTCAATATATCTAGAATTTATATACATTATATCCGTTCCCAATTGTATAGACTCAATATAGTCATCTATTCCAGAACTCCAAAGTGTTAAATACTGCTTCTTTAATTCTGGATGTTGAGATATTTCTTTTAAGAATCCTATTGCTACATGTTTATAACCATCAATAAACTCTTCCTTTCCATTTTTAAAAACCGACATATCAATATAATCTAGAGCTTTTTTATTTATTTCAGAGTATTTCTTACAAGTTTTTAATTCATATCCTGATATATTTTCCATAAATCTTATACTTTGCATCAACGTATTTCTTTGTTCTGTATTTATTTTTAATCCAGCTTCATCAAGCATTTGATACAATTCTCTCTCCTCTACTTCAGCAGCTTTTCTTAAAATCTTTAAATCGCCTCTGTCTTTATTATGCTCTAAAGCAATAATATCTGGAGAGATCTCTCTAAGCAGATTTTCTAATCTTTTAGGTCCTCTAATGTCTAAATGAACCGTTCCCACCAAATATAAGTTCTTATTCGTCATAATAAAATTGGATTTTTATTCATTTATAAATCTTTATTAGGTTTATTTTTGAATGACTATATCGCTCTAGAAACATATAAAAGTAAGTTTGTATCAATTTATATTAAAATGGCAAGGACAAAAATTCTAGCAACTATAGGGCCTTCTTCTGAAAATAAGGTAAAAGAATTAGTGCAAGCTGGAGTAGATGGGTTAAGACTAAACATGGCTCATATTCATCCAAAAGATTATGATAAGTATTCTAAATTAATAAAAGAAGCTAGAAGCATAAGTCCAGATTTATTTATTGTAGCAGATTTAGAAGGACCAAAAATAAGACTAGGGGATTTTTCTCCATTTGAAATTAAAAAAAATGATAAAATTATTATCGCTCAAAACGATTACAAAAATTCTGTTCCTGTTCAGTTTCATGATCTATATAAATATGTTGGTAAAGGAAACATTCTTTTAATTGACGAT
The DNA here is from genome assembly GCA_964358765.1 of Candidatus Woesearchaeota archaeon. Taxonomy (GTDB): domain Archaea; phylum Nanobdellota; class Nanobdellia; order Pacearchaeales; family GW2011-AR1; genus UBA73. The sequence continues at coordinate 21,628 of CAYHPN010000018.1, forward strand.
GGTAGTGTGGGGCTTTCAGTTATAGAAGTAAAAGATAAATCTATTCATTGCATTGTTGATTACGGAGAATTTCTCTTACCAAGAAAAGGAATTAACGTACCTGGAGTTAGAATACCGCAACCCTATTTAACTAAAAAAATGCATTTAGATATAGAATTATTAATTAAAAATGAAATAGATTTTATTTCTGTATCTTACTCTAGAAACGCCCAAGATATAAATTCTGTCAAATCATTATTAAAGAATTCTAAAATAAAGTTGATAGGAAAAATAGAGAATTTAGAAGGCGATAAGAATATAGACAGTATTCTTTCCTTAGTTGATTCTATGATGGTTCCTAGGGGGGATTATGGACTGGAGATGGGAGTAATGAATGTACCAAAATTTCAAAAGACATTAATCGAAAAATGCAATATACTAGGCAAGCCAGTAATTACTGCAACTCAAATGCTTGAATCAATGATGAATTCAAAAAGCCCGAGAAGAGCAGAAGTTTCAGATATATTTAATGCAGTATTAGATGGAACTGATATTGTTATGTTATCCGGTGAAACATCAAAAGGTGTTTATCCAATTGAAACAGTTAAGATGATGAATAACATTCTAAATGAGGCTGAAAAATTCTTGTTTGACTCTTCCTCTTCAACAAATTTACATATAAAGCTGGAAAGGATGATTCAAACCAAAACTACCCCAGATATAATAAGCAAATCAGTTTATAATGCCTCTAAAGAAAAATATATTTCAGCTATTTTAGTTCCAACTTCCACTGGTTATACTGCTAGAATGATCGCTAGATTCCGTCCAGAGTGTCCGATTATAGCTATTACAGATAGTCAGCAAACAAAAAGACAATTAAATGCAGTCTGGGGTGTTACTCCACTTTTAACAAAAAGAATAAAAGAAGAGGAAGTTGAAGAAAACTCTATTTTCATTGCTTTGCATGAAGGCCTCATAAAATCAGGGGACACAGTTATAATAACAGCAGGGATGGGTTCTAGCTCGGGCGGTTCAACAAATATGATGAGAATTGAGAGAGTTAAGTAAATTGATAAATAAATTATTACAATAAAGAGGATAAGGGCGAGGATTTGTCTCCTCCGCCCCCCAATCATCTGAAAAGAGTTTTTAAGACTTCATATGCCCTCCCGACTTTGTGTCTTATTTATTTAAATATTATAAAAATCCCATGTATTAAGCGCTTATTAAACAAAAATAGATAAAATATCTATCGATTATTAATCCATAAAGTTTTAAAATAAGAATTTTAAAGCTAATATTTTTTTTAGACACATTTATATACTGCCGTTCGGGAGTAAAAATAGGGAACAACGGAAATATTAATTTTTTTATTATTTCTCTCAAAAAATATGACAAACGTAGAAAAGTTCAAAGTTCTTGGAATAAGTGAAAATATACTTAAAGTTATAGCTGAGCTTGGATTTAGTGAGCCTAGTGAAATTCAGCAAAAGACAATTCCTCTTGTTATCGAAGGAAAAGATGTTATTGGAAAGAGTGCTACTGGATCTGGAAAAACTCTCGCTTTTGCTGCTGGAATTATTGATAAAATAAAAGGCGGAGAAGGAGTAAAAGCATTAATATTAACACCTACAAGGGAACTTGCTGAGCAGGTATCTACAAATATATACCGTTTTTCTAAGAATAATCACTTAACCGTTGTTCAGATATATGGCGGAGTATCAATTGAACCTCAGATAAGGCAAATTAGAAGAGCAGACATCATTGTAGGAACTCCTGGAAGGGTGCAAGACCATATAGAAAGAAGAACATTGCATTTGGGAAAAATAAAATATCTTATTCTAGATGAAGCAGACAGAATGCTCGATATGGGTTTTATCAGAGCAGTTGAAAAAATAATAAGATTATGCCCGCCAGAAAGACAGACATTGTTATTTTCAGCTACAATATCTGAAGAAATAAGCAGAATAGCCAAAAATTATATGAAAAACCCAGTTAGGGTTTCTGTAAATGATCAGGTAGATCCTTCTAAATTATATCAAAAATATTATCCAGTTACGGCAGAAGAAAAATTCTCTTTGCTCTTGCATTTGCTTAAACTTGAAAAAAATGGAGTAGTAATGGTATTTTGCAACACAAGAAGAAATGTAGATAGATTGGCTTATAGTTTAAAAAGCAATGGAATTCACTGTATGGCTATTCATGGAGGATTATCTCAAAACAGAAGAAGTGATACTTTACACGCTTTTCATAAAAGAGATACTTTAGTTTTAGTTTGTACAGATATTGCAGCAAGAGGTTTAGACATAAAAGATGTTTCTCATGTATATAACTTTGATATCCCTTCTACTTCAGATGATTATATTCATAGAATTGGAAGAACTGCCAGAGCCGGAAAAGAAGGAATTGCGATAAGTTTTGTATCAAGCGGAGATCATACCGAGTTTAGACAAATATGCAGAGAAAAGAATATAAGTATGGATAAAGAAAACATCCCAAATATTAATATTATCCCAATATCTTTTAGTTCAAATTCTGATAGAAAAATAAATAGGAGAAATTCCTCAAGAGGCGGCGGATTTGGCGGAAGTAGAGGAGGTCAAAGAGGCGGTAGAAGTAGTTCGGGAAGTTTTAGAGGAAGAAACAGTGGAGGCGGAAGTAGAGGAGGAGAAGGAAGAAGTGGGAGATTTAGTGGTGGAAGAAGAGAAGGCGGTCGAAGATTTAATAGTAGAGGAAGCGGCGGTTTTAGAAGAAAATAGTGCCATTTCTAAATTAATAAAAAAGCAAAGATATATAACCTCACGAAATACTCAATTTACCATGGAATTAATGCCAAAAGAAATAAAATTTCTTACAATACTAAATGAAACTAGACTTTCCAATGGAAAAATGTCTGGAAGATATTTTGATGAAGTAAATAAACAATTTACTTTTTCCAATGCTGAATTAAATGCAGCTGTAAAAAAATTAATGAAACTGGATATGATTATGGTTATTGATGCAGGTGGAAAAGACATGGTTTACTTTCACACAGACAAAGTTCAAAAAGATATTTTGGACAAAGAGCTTTTAACAATCAAGCATTAATTTTTAAACTTGTGTAGTACTTTTTTAGAATAAATAATTGACTATATTAGAAAGATTTAAAAATCCCTTTCTCAACATTTTTTTATGCATAAATATAATATTAACTTGACCTCGCCACTAGGCGAGTTCGGGATAAATAGTAATTTTCAACAAAGTCAATTTGATTGAAAATTTAATTATTTTTACTCAACACATTTTGACAGTTGGCAAATTTTCTAGCAAAAATGAACTAAAATAAATATTTTTGTACAAATTTTAGATAAAAAACTGTTAAAAAAACTAGTTTTTTAGCATAAAATAGTCAACTGTCAAATAAAGGTAATTTTTTATGAGTTTATTTTTTGAAGAATTTACTTCTGAAAAAAATACTTTTTGTATGAAATACCTTTGAGTTTGCAATGTGGCAAACTCAAGATATTAAAGTTGAAATAGGTCCTAAGAATACTTTAGACGAAAGAGGCAATTGTAAATGGGATGTAGGTGCTGGATGGTATGAAGGAAGACTTCAAGATGTTGAATTTCCTCAATTTATAGTTGAAGGACAAGAAGTTCAGATTTCTTTGCCAAATGCTAGAGTTCAAGATTATACCTTAAAAGGGTTAGCAAAAAGTGTAAAACCTAATAATTTTATTTTCTTAAGAGAAGCAACAACTAAAGAAGAGTGGGATCAAATTCTTGAAGCAATTGGGACAGCTCATGAGAGTGATAGTTCAGAATTAATATTTTATGCAGGTGGATAAATTTTAGCCGTATTTAAGTTATTATTAATTCAACAATTTTAAAAAACATCTATAAAATTATCTCATTTTTACGTAAGAATTTGGATTAGACCTAAAATCATTCACATGTAAAGTTAGTTTTTTTGATGAGTCTAGTTTTGATTGGTTTATGGTAACTTTTAACTTACAAACAGAACAATTACCTACGATATAATGTGGAGTAATGCTTGATACATTTATCTCTCTTTTTTTTTCACAGTCTGTGCAAAAAAACATTATCGTTTTCATTTTGTTATTCAGATTAAGATTTTTTAGAGGATAATCCTACAAATATCAGAATTTTGAAGTATATAGATTTATCTTTTTTATGATAAAGGTCTACAAAGCTATTTTTATAAATATTTAAATAACTCAATCTTCTTAATAAAAGATTATGAAAAAAGAAGTGGGAAAGATAGTTGAAAACGGAATCTTAAGGATAAAATGTAAAGATCTAAAAGTTTACGAGAAGTCTAAATTTGGATGGAAAAAAACTTCACAAGCATTTCCAAATACTCTACTTGTCGTGAAATTATTCAAATCACATGGAAAATTTAGTATTTTGAAGGATACAAAAAACCCTGAATTTTTAAAAGGGCAGGTTTCTAAAGGTGGAATGTTACAGGGAGCTAGAATTAATGTTTTACCTGACGGTCGAGTTTTAGATAAGGCCTACCATTTATTCGCCAAGAATTTAACAATTCATGACGAAAGTTCCAATAGTCACTGGGATGTGTTATATGAAAACCCAGGCGGAGGATTCGGACATTTGTATACTCTAACTAAAATAAAAGAATCAGTTAAAGGGAAATATAGAGAAGTTGAAGATTTTGCAAAGAGATATAATATTTTAAGGGAAAGAGTGTTAAAAGCATTAAATGATAAAAATGATATCCTTGCTTTACCCATGTATACTTTGCTCCAAACTTACATGAGAGTTGGAAATGAATTATATTATAATGCAAATGGGCACAAAGGACTTACAACGCTTAAGAAAAAAGACATTTCTTTTAAAGGAAAAGGCGTCGAATTTAATTATCTTGGAAAAAAAGGAGTACCTATGGATATTATTAAAGAATTTCCTGCCCAGTATGTCAATAGACTTAAAAGTGAATTAAAAAATCTAAAAAAGAACGATTTTATTTTTGTAAGTGAAGATGGTCATCCTCTTAAAGATACTCATTTTATGGTGGCATTTGAAAGATACTGTGGAAAGAGGTTTTATCCCCATATTGTAAGATCATTTTATGCGACTGCCAAGGCTAAAGAATTTCTCAAGAACCATAAAAAAAGCAGTAAAGAGAAAGTAAAGGAGTTATTCATGGAAATTGCAGAAAATCTAGGGCATAAGAAATTTGATAAAAAGAATAACGAGTGGAAGAGCGATTATAACGTAACTATTCATCATTATTTGCAACCAGAAATAGTTGAAAAGATAAACTCAATTGTAAAGTGAATCTGTATTCTTTTTTATACATAAATTTTTAAATGTAAATTTGACTGCTTTGATATGGCCGAAAAGATTAATATACCAAAAGTAACCGATTATAAAGCTTCTAGTCCCGAATATGTTTCTAATCTTGATAGTGGTTTAAGTCTAGTAATAGATTTAATGGACGGAAATGATAAAAAACTTAAAGATCTCGCTACACTGAAAAGAAAAGAGTTTGCAGATAATGTTCGTAAAATCCAAGGAACGCAAGTTCTTGAACTACCTCAATTTACTGATGATATAATTGGTATTTCTATCGGAGGCCTAGATATAATACCTGGTTCTTTAAATGCAATGAGGCAAGTTGAAGATGCAATTTTAAGTTTTAATAGGCAATATGTCTTAGATTCAGCTCCTATAATGGACAATTTAACAGCATTATATAGGGCAAGAGAAGATTTTTACACGGCATTATTATCGAAGACAACTCATAAAAATCTTGCATTTGAGAGTCACACTCCTCAGTCTCTTCATTTTTATTCGAGCGGTGGAACAGCAGGAGAAGATGTTTATGAAATGCATTTTGAACCATTCAAAGTGAGAGTACATGGTCCATGTAAAAGTTGGGGATTAACAAGATCAGATTTCCAGAACCCTAAAGTTTTGGAAGAATTTAAAAGAAATGCAACTGGAACTGGAAACTCATATTTTATTGATAATCCTTCAAAAAAGATTGAATACTTGGCTGTTTTAAAAGCTGGAATTTTAAATATTGCAACTTCCGCGGTTGATGAATGGAGACAAAGTATGGGCATAGGTAAAGGGAAAACAAGCCCTCCAATTGAAGAATTGCTTAGAAGTGTAAGAATGAAATCAGGCAATAATATTTTATAATTAATTATTTAGACACCTTAGGCAACATCTAATTTTTTTGTATCCTTTAAAAAACCGAATTATTCGGTTTTTCGAATATTTTATATACCTTAAAATACTTCTAAAATAAGTCATCCTAAGTTAAAAAAGAATGTATATAAAAAGAGAGGAAAGAAAGGATTTAGTTGTACATAGTGGAACGTCTAAAAAATGGATAATATTTTTACCAATCGCTGCTATTTTAATCATTTTTTTTGGATTAATTAAAAATTTTGAAAAAAATATCGGCACGATTAAATTAGAAAATAAACAGAATCAGTCAAATAGTATTAACGAGAGTGACTTTAAATTTGGAGATGAGAGTAGAGAATTTCTAGATTTAGCAGGTCCTAAAAATAATGGAATTAAAATTGATGATATAATAAACCAATCAAATTCAACGAACCCTCCACGAAGAGGAGGTGGTGGGGGCGGAGGTGGAGGAAATGGCGGCGGGGGAAACCCCGGCGGAAATGGCAATGTGGACCCAATTATAATTGAAGAGAATTTAACATTAAATGATACTATTACTAATTCTTCAAGCAATAATGCAATAATTAATAATACAAACAATCAAACAAATAACAATTCTACGACAAACCAAACTAATAATAATCAAACAAGCAACAATACAAATAATAATCAGTCAAATAACAGCAATAATAGTTCAAATACAAATCAAACAGCAAATCAGACGAATAGCACTGAAAATGGAAATAATATTACTATTGAAAATAAAAGATCATTGAAGAAAATAAAATCCGGCTTTAAAATAAAAAAAGATGGTCAAGATGTAAGTGAGAGCGAATTATTTGGAGGAAAAAATAGATTCAGATTTGACAAGGGAGGATTTAGTATCTCTGAATTTGATATAGACTTTTCAAATCTAAATAGGGATATTGATTTTTCAGATGTTACAGCAGATGTTGATTTTAATATTGGTAAAACATTTTTACACTCTTCCAAAGGATTGTTAAAAAATATTACATTATACATTCCTAGACTTGCTGGTCAGAATGGGGTTTTAATTTGTTCGAATGCGAGTAGTTTCTCACAAATTCATGTGGGTTGTGGAAATGATACAGGTATAACCTCAGAATATATATTAACGGAAGGTGACCCAAATTTACGGGTAAGTTCAAATGGATTATATTTCTTAGTAACTGGAATAACTGGAACTGGAGGTAATGGAGTAAACATAACTGCAGGTACCCCACAAACAACACAAGCAGATCCAGCAGGGAACAACTCTGCATTTGCAGGCAATATTACATTCTTAGGAATAACTGCTTTTTCAACCACTCAAACTTGGCAGGGTTATTTCGGTAATGTCTCTGGAACTATTCAGCTTGGAGATGCGAGCGATAATATTCTTTATAATTGGTCGTTAGCAGAACCCGCTGGAGAAATTTATTCTTCTACAAATTCAACAATAAACTGGGCAAATTTGCAATGTTTCAATTTTACAGCCAATACGACAGGAAGTGCGGGAAGTAATGGAGAAACAAACCTTGCCGGAACTAATTTATCAGTCCTGGAAACTAGGTTTGGTATACTTACAGATGATGCAGATGGAGTAAATGAGACATTTTCCTTCTCTCCTGCAGGAGATGAACATGATAATTTCTTCATTGCCAGTCTGCAGTTTTCTGCTGGAGAGTGTCTAAGTACAAAGCCATTTAATAGTTCTGGTGCATCTGCAGTAAATCAATTTGAAGAGGTGTTGCTTTATGATCCAGTAGGGTCAAGTGTATTATTTACTTCCATTTTAGAGGAAGGAACGTTAAATGGATTTAATGCGCAGGATAATGATTTTCAGATGTTAGTTTTGGAAGATGGACATGGGACAGATGTAACAACAACCACTTATTTTTTCTTTTCTGAGCTAGAGTAAATATCTTTTTATATTAGGATATATTACTTCTGATATGATAGTAGTAGATATTGAAACAAGCGGGAATTTTGATCCAGAAAGGAATGGTATATGGCAAATAGGTGCGGTAGATTTTAAAAACCCCAAAAATACTTTTTTAGAGGAAGCAAGAATTGATGATGAAGATAATATTGAAGAGGAAGCGTTAAAAGTAATTGGAAAGACTAGGGAATATTTAAGAGATAGGAACAAACAGAGCCAGAGACAATTGTTAGAGAATTTCTTTAAATGGGCTGAAAATGTAAAAAACAAAATTCTTGTAGCACATAATACTCCATTTGATTATGGGAGCTATGTGTAATTTTACTTTCTGATTAGAACATATACTTTCTTACCGAGGTGC
>CAYHPN010000019.1:0-29009 GCA_964358765.1 Candidatus Woesearchaeota archaeon
TCCAGGGCTTCCAGATACACTAATTAATACAGGCTTTATAATAGCCGCAGCATATTCTTTTGCATCCATTAAAACATCTTAGTATTTCTATTTATAAGCCTTTAGAGAAGCAAATTAATCAGTAGCCCTGCAGCCACAATTAATGATATATAAAATATTGCAGAATCTATGTTGCCACCAGTTTTAATATTTCCCGCTACTCTAATTCTTAAAGGCCAGAATGGAGCAATTCCCTGAGGTGTAAATGTATCAAGAATTAAATGGAACGAATAACCAATGAAAAATGGCAAAGCTAATACTGGATAAAAAAATGCAAATAAAATTGAGATCGCAATGCATAATGTATAAGTATGAAAAATTCCGCGGTGCTTTGTCATTAATTGAACAGGCATAAATACTTTTCTTCTTCCAATTGATGAATATCCTGTATCTATATCTGGAAGCACGCTCGCAATCAAAACAACTGGAATAAAGTATAATTTATTAATAACATGTGGAAGGAAATAGAATGCTACCGCTAATCCCACTGCAATATGTGTTTTTAATAACATGTTAATATTAATATAAATTAGATTTTAAAGATTTGCTTGTATATATTAAAATAGGTTATATCTTTAAAATGGTTAATGCTCGTTAAAATCCGCAGACTTTACAGGCTGTCCCATAATTAGTAAAAATTAAAGGGATCATATCATTCATGAAATTCAATGGAATGACGGCTAGAAGACCATGATAAAAGAAATGTTAGTAATATGATTAATTAATATGCAGTATGTCTTAGAATGCAAACGTTTAAAGCACCATTAAATGAGTATTAATATGAATAAAGAGGAGGTAAAATAATGAAAGGTAAAGTAAAATTTTTCAACGCAGTGAAAGGATTTGGATTCATATCTGCAGAGGACGGTAAAGAGTATTTCGTACATAGTTCCGGACTTAATAGTGGAGCAACTATACATGAAGGAGATTCTGTTACATTTGAAGTTGAACAGGGCGAAAAAGGTCCTAAAGCTGCAAAAGTTTCTAAAGAGTAATTAATTTAGATTTTATCTAATTCTTAATATCAAACGTAGTCATAACTATATATTTAATAGATCCCTATTCAGATAATATTTATGGTAGAAAAGGGCAGTGTCATATTAAAGCACAAACCAGAAGATTTCATTGTTGAAGAAGTTTGGGATAATTATATTTGTATTGTATCCGATAATGTTGATTTACTAAAGGATTCAAAGGTAAATCTTGGAAAATTTGATATTGATGATAGAAGAGCATTTTTAACATTTGAACTGGAAAAATTAAATTTAGACCATTTTAACGTATTGTCAGTGCTTTCCAAGAAATTGCATAATTACTCTCATGAAATAGGTTACGCTGGAACTAAAGACAAAAATGCCTGGACATGCCAGAAAATATCAATCTATAATGCAAAAATAGATTTGATCAAAAATTTTTCTCACCCTGGAATATTGTTAAAAAATTTTAAATGGGCAAAACATAAAATTAAGATTGGAGATTTATCTGGAAATAATTTTAAAATAGTTTTAAGAGATGCAGATAAAGATGCAATTAAAGTATTAAATAAAGCAAAGAATACTCGCCTAATGCCTAATTTTTTTGGAAATCAAAGGTTTGGTTCTCTTAGAAATGATAATGTTAGTATTGCAAAATTAATTTTTCAACAAAAATATGAGGAAGCTGTATTTAAATTTCTTATTGGATATGGAGAAGATGAAAATATGGAAGTAAAGAATGCAAAAATAAGGTTAAAAAAAGATAAAAATATACAAGCTGCTAAAAATTACTTTCCACCGGTATTAAAAAAGGAAAATATGATTATTAATTATCTAATTAATAATGATGATAATTGGGTCGGAGCACTAAACGTTATTGATCAAAAGTCACTCTTAATTGTCTGTCAATCATTGCAAAGCAAGCTGTTTAATGAAATATTACAAAGGATTATTGATGAAAAGATTAAACTTGATGACAATGTAAGTTTACCTATGTTAGGTTACGATTCTGCATTTTCATTAGGGAGGATTGGTGAAATTGAAAAGGAAGTTCTTAGAAATAATGGATTAAATTTGAAAGATTTTAAAAATATTAAGTTGCCCAATCTAGGCCTAAGATCTTCAAAAAGAAAAGCATTCTTTATTGTTAAATGGATAGATATGGAGATTATGGAAGATGAGTTATTTGATAAAGGAAAAAAGATAATATTAACTTTTCAATTGGACTCTGGTTCTTATGCAACAACTTTATTAGATCAATTTTTTATATGTAGAGAATTACACCTCAATAAAACTAGTCACTTAAGGGACAAGACAAAGGAAGCGTAATTCTTGACACTTAGATAAAATATTAATTTTTAGAGAATTTATTATTAATATAATCCACCAAAGAGTTACCAGTTAATTTTGCAGAAGAAGCCCCATTTCTTATATAAAATTCTTCCTCACCTTCATGTTTGAGAAATACATGTTTATGGCTTTTATTGCAATCTATTTTAAGTATATTTTTCCCTTCAATATTTTTTATTTCGTATTTTATAAAAGGGAGATATTCAGAACCTATGTGTTGTTTAATTAAATTAGTAAAATATAGATTTAATTTATCATTATCTGCAAAACCATCATGCGCAAGGCCCAAGATTTCTCCAGAATCGTTTACTCCTACAAGTAATGTTCCTCCATCAGAATTTAAATAAGCTGTTAAAGTCTTTAGTACGGCATGTTCAATTTTCTTATCATGTTCATGAGTATGCAGATTTTTTCTCAGTGTAGATTTAAACTCTAAGTTAAATCCCTCGCCTTTTTTTAATAAATTTAGAATATTGTTTTCATGCGTATCTAATTGTTCGCTTGATTTAAAGAAACTAGAGTATTTTCCAACATTTTTTGATATTCCTTGACTTATAATATCAAATTTTCCAGTTTTAAAATGATAATAACCCAATGTAGAAATTAGTAACGCTCCAACAATATTAACTCCTATATCTTTCATGGTATCCATTGCAGATTTTTGCATATTAAAATTAAACAAACTATCCATACTAAATTCAAAGAATTCTAAAAGAGCTCCGATAGAAACTGCAAAACAAAACACGAGTATAGCTATAATTTTGTCATTTGCATTAATTACTTTTTCTTTTTTAAGCACCGATAAGACTGCCAGTCCAATAAATCCTAGAGCAGTTGCTGAGAGTAAATTTAATATAATATCCCACCACCAAAATTCGGCATATAATCCCCTAACCTCTCCGAAATAAAATATCCCATATATAAAGAATATTACAATTACTTCAAAAGAAGCAGGAACCTCTTTATTAAATAACTCTTTTATAATAGAAGGTGCATAAGTAAGAAAAAATCCTAAAATTGACATAATTAAAACCAATTTTCTTCCAGATATTAGGGAGCTAATAAATGCTAAGACTAGTACGGTTCTTATAAATAACAAAATAACAAATTTAGCTTTTCCTTTGTTCTTTTTACCGCTTTTTTGCATTAGAAGTGAAAAATAAACTTATACTTAAAGATTGTTAAAGTTAAATGATCAATTCTTTATGAAGTAGAGTTCATATATAATCTCTATCTTTCGTTCCGAAGAATTCCAATATTTCTCAATTTGAATAAATAATAAATATTATAAATAAAGTTTTCCTCTAAATTCAATGAAAAAACCAAAAAAATCAAAATTTTTTAAGGTAATGCCTTTTATTCCCTTGGTTGTTACATTCTTGTTTTACTTATTATATTTATTCATGTCAGTCAATAATGTAGATATAAGTCTTTCTCCTTTTCCTAGTCCTCCAGAATTACCTCAGTTAAATCCTCCTCAAACAGTTTATAATTACTCGCTTATAATTATAGGAATGTTTGTTGTTTCCATAATATTCATGGTTGTCGTATTTTATTATCTAACAAAAAGAGATTATTATTCTTAAGGTTTATTTCATTCAACTGTAACAGATTTCGCTAAATTTCTTGGTTTATCAACATCGAGCCCTTTAAAATCAGCAACATAATATGCAAACAATTGTAATGGTATAACATTTAAAATTGGGGAAAGGAACTGACTTGCAGAAGGTATTTTTATAATATGATCCGCTAATTTATTTAGTTTTTCATCGTTCTCATTTATAATTGCTATTATCTTTCCTTTCCTAGCTTTAACTTCCTGCATATTGCTTAAAACCTTTTCATAGGTATCATCTTTAGGACAAATAAAAACTACAGGCATATTTTCATCAATTAATGCAATTGGCCCATGTTTCATTTCTGCTGCAGGATATCCTTCAGCATGGATATAAGATATTTCTTTTAATTTTAATGCTCCCTCTAATGCTACTGGGAAATTTAGTCCTCTTCCAAGATACAAGAAATTTTTACTATCTTGATATTTATTAGCAATTTCTTTAATATTTGGAGATATAGATAATATTTCTTTGACTTTACTTGAAATGTTATTTATCTCATCTAGTAAATCTCTATCGAGTTCTTCTCCTTTTTTATTCTTCAAATACAATGCAAATAATAACAATGCCATTACTTGTGATGTAAAGGCTTTAGTGCTTGCGACTCCAATTTCTGGACCAGCATGCAGATATATTCCGCTATCGACCTCTCTTGAGATGCTTGATCCGACTGCATTTACTATTCCCATAATTTTTGCTTTCTTGCTTTTTGCTTCCTTTATTGCCGCTAATGTATCTGCAGTTTCTCCGCTCTGAGAAATTGCGATAACTAAATCATTTTTACTCAAAATTGGATCTCTATACCTAAATTCTGAAGCATAATCAACTTCGCAGGGTATTTTCGCAATTTTCTCAATAAAGTGCTTCCCTATTAATGCAGAGTGCCAACTTGTTCCGCATGCAACTAAAATTATTTTATCTATTTGATTCAAATCAAAATTTAGACTTACAATAATTCTTCCTCCTTTTATCCTCCCTCTTAATGTATTGCTTAAACTTTCTCCTTGTTCAAATATCTCTTTAAGCATAAAATGATTATACCCAGATTTTTCTATTTCTCTTACATTCCATTTTATTTCTTCAATACTTGGATCTATCTCCTTTCCTTCCATTGTTTTTATTGTACATGTTTCCTTTGTCAATACTGCGAATTGATCATCTTCCAGGTAAATGACTTTTTTTGTAAATTCAATTATTGCTGAAACGTCCGAGGCCACAAACATTTCTCCTTCCCCTACTCCTATTGCAAGAGGCGAACCTCTCTTGGCCGCTATTATTTTATCTTCTTTAGAAGAAACTATAGCAAGCCCGAAAGTACCCTCTAAGAATTTTAATGCTTTGTTTACTGCCCCTTCCAAATCATCAACATAAAATTTACTAATTAAATGAGCTACAATTTCAGAATCTGTATCTGATTTAAACTTATATCCTTCTTTTTCTAAAAGTTTTTTAATAGCAAAATGATTTTCAATTATTCCATTATGAACTATAGCAATATTGTTTTCTTTGTCAGAATGCGGATGTGCGTTAATTTCATTTGGTTCTCCATGGGTGGCCCATCTTGTGTGTGCAATTCCAATGTTTCCTAAATTATCAGTTTTTTCAACAATGTCCTTGAGCTCCCCTACTTTTCCTTTTTTCTTAAGTGTTTTTAAAACTCCATTGGAAACACATATTCCTGCGCTATCATAACCTCTATATTCCATTCTCTCCAGCCCATTTATCAATATGGGAGTGACTTCTCTATATCCTATATAACCAATTATTCCACACATTTTTTAATCTATTAAAATTTCATGAAAATGATGTATAAATAGTTAATCAATTTCTTTACTAATTAAATCCTTTTTCCTTTGAGATATTAGGACATCATCTACTCTTAGAATTAAAGTTGCAACCTCGCTCGCAGATTCAATTGCCTGCGTTTTAACTTTAAGAGGTTCAACAATTCCAGCGCTTAATGTATCTTCAATTTTGTCTTCAAATAAATTTATTCCCTCTCTAGCAAATCCTCCATCATGTCTCTTTTTTAATTCAGTTATTATATCAATCGGATCCATTCCAGCATTTTCTGCTAATATTTCAGGAATGCATTCTAGTGCATTTGCAAACTCTTCCACAGCTAATTGCTCTTTACCCGTTTTAGTTTTAGAAAATATTCTAAGTCTTCTTGCCAATTCTATTTCTACAGCTCCTCCTCCGGCAACAATTCTTCCCAATTTAACAGCAGATATAACATCTCCTAGTCCATCTTTAACTGCTCTCTGGGCTTCATCAACAACATGAGGCGTGCTTCCTCTTATAATTAAGCTAACCATTTTAGGATTATCACAACCTCTTATGTAAATCAAAAATTCACTTCCTTCTTTGATTTCTTCAACTTTTTCAGCTTTTCCTAATTGCTCTTCGTTTATGTCATTAATATTAGAAATAATTTTACCAGATGTTGATTTAGCTAGTTTTTCCATATCTGACTTTGCGACTCTTCTGCATGCAAAGATACCTAATTTTGCCAAATAGTATTGTGCAACATCATCTATTCCTTTTTGGCAGAATACCACATTCGCACCTATGTTAAATATCTTTTCCCCTAATTCTCTTAAGTATTTTTCTTCAGATTCAATAAAAGATTGTAGTTGCTCTACAGAATTTACCTCAATTTTAGTTTCTTTTTCCGGGTTCTTAATCTCTAATGGGAAGTCAATTAATAATATTTTTGCATTTAGTACACTCAACGGCATTTCTTTATTTACTCTTTCTTTATTTAGAATCATTCCATACACAATTTCAGATTTTGCTACACTGCTCCCATAGATTTTTTCAATCTTCACATCATCAATATTTGCTTCTCTCCCTTTAGCAATCTGATCTACAGCTTCAATAATCAATCCAGATAAAATTTCTTTATTATCTTCAGGACCTTTTCCAGTCATCGCAGTTTTAGCTATTTGTTTTAATATATCAAAATTCTCAATTTGAATTGAAAGTTCATCCAAAATTCCTATGGCTCTTTCTGCTGCCTCTTTATAGCCTTTTACAATAACAGTTGGATGTATCTTCTTTTCAATTAAATATTCTGCTCTTTCTAGTAATTTTCCAGCTAATAAAACTGCAGTGGTTGTTCCATCCCCCACTTCTCTTTCCTGTGTTTTTGCTATCTCAATCATCATTCTAGCTGCAGGATGTTCAATCTCAATTTCTTCCAATATAGTAACACCATCATTTGTTACTGTAATGTTTCCATCTCTGTCTACAAGCATCTTATCCATACCCTTTGGTCCAAGTGTGGTCTTAACAATATCTGCGACTGCTCTTGCAGCTAAGATATTATTTCTCTGCGCATCTCTCCCAATAGTTCTGGAAGATTCTTCAGAAATTACAAAAGGCATTTTATTACTCATAACATTTAAAGTTAAAAACACAATTTAAAGATATATATAGTATAAAAGTGTAAAAGATAATAATTACTTTAAATTAATTACATTTTCCACGATAAATATATAAACAAAGTTTTTAATTAAACTTAATGGAAAATTATAAAAGAGAGTTTATTGAATTTTTATTAAATACTGGGGCGCTTAAAGTTTTTGATGATCCAAATGACGACCGAACATTAAAAAGCAAAAGAATTTCTCCTTGGTTTGTAAATATAGGGGATTTTAACGATGGAGATTCAACAAATAGACTATCGCAATTTTATGCAGATGCAATAATTGCATCAGGAATTAAAATAGATACGCTTTATGGCATTCCTGATAAAGGGGTTGGTTTAGCTGCTCCTGTTGCAATGGCTATGGCCTCCAAAGGAAGAAATGTCGGTTGGTTTTTTTCAAGAAAGGATGAAAAAACCCACGGTGAAGCAACAAACTTAGGTCCAGAAGATAGAATAAAAAAATTAACTGTTGGTAGGGCTCCAAAAGAAAATGATGCTATTGGGCAATTAGATGATGTTTTTACAGCAGGAGATGCAAAATACGAAGCTAATGAATTTTTATTTAGTTTAGGAAGAAAAAATCTATCTCTTCTTGTTATTGCAGTTGATAGGCAGGAAGTCGCAATTGATAGTAGCGAAGCAATTTCAGAATATCAAGGTAAAACCAATACAAAAGTTACTTCGATTGTTAATGCAGTAGACGTTTACAATATTTTAAAAGAAGAGGCAAAAGTTTCTAGTAGGGCTCTAGAAAGAATGGCAAATTACATTAGAGTCTATGGAACTAAAGAAGCAAGGGCTGCAATCGGTAATAGATTAGAACAAAAAATAATTCAAAGAAATAGAAGTGTAATTCCAGCTTGCGATGTTGAAACAATAGAACAGTTCGAAGAATTAGTAAAACAAACTTGTAAGGTTGAAGGTATCGGAGGATATAAAATTGGCTTTGAACTTGGCTTAGGTTATGGCCTTCCTGCAATAGTGGAAATGGCAAGAAAACATACAGATAAACCTTTAATTTACGATCATCAAAAGGCAGCAACTGATATTCCAGATACTGGAAAAAATTTCGCAAGAACCATGAAAAAATCAGGAATAGATTCAATAATTTTATTTCCTCAAGCTGGTCCTGAAACCCAAAGAGCCTGGATTCTTCATGCTTATGATTTTGGTTTAAATGTTATTGTTGGAGGAAGAATGACTCATCCAGCCTACGCAGTAAGTGAAGGAGGGTTTATTACTGATGAGGGGGCGCTCGAAATGTATGGGATCGCTGCTAGAACAGGAGTGAATAATTTTGTTGTTCCAGGAAATAAACTGGAAGTAATAAAAAAAATAAAGGAAGTTATTGATTCAGAGGGAGTTAAAGAACCTATATATTATGCCCCTGGATTTATAGAGCAAGAAGGGAAAATTTCCGATACAGCCAAGGTTATTGAAGGAGATTTTCATGGTATCGTAGGTAGAGGAATCACTAAGGCAAATGATATGTACGCCGCAGCAATAGAACATACTTCCCAACTTTAAACAACTGTAATGAATAATTCTCTTTCAACTACACAAATCCTTTTAATGTAAACTATTCTGCTCTTTAAATGAGAAGAATTGCAGTTGGAGATATTATGACTAGAAATGTAATCTCTATAAGCCCCAATTCTAATTTGCATGAATGTACAAAATTGATGTCAAAAGAAAACCTAAACAGTTTGGTAATTTCAAGATCAAATAAACTTCTTGGTATAATAACCTCGCGAGATATCATAAAATTAATATCTAAAAATCCAATTTTAGATTTAAAGAAAGTAAGAACAATGGATGTTGCAGCAAAAAAACTCGCAGTCATCAAACCTTCTGCTTCATTACCCCAAGCTATCTCAAAAATGAGAGCTCATAACTTTAGAAGGCTTCCAGTATTATCAAAGGGAGAATTGATTGGAGTTGTAACACTGCGGGATATTTTAGCAATTGCTCCGCAATTATATTCAGAAACTAAATCAATAATGGATGAAATAAGAGAAGAAGAGAGAAAAGTAAAACAAGTAGATGAAGAGCGTCCATATGAAGGATTATGTGAAAACTGCGGAGCTTTAGCTGATTTATTAAAAGTCGATGGCTTATTGCTCTGCCCTGATTGCAGAGAAGAATTGTATTGATAAAATTTTTTAATTAAAATTATGCTATTTTGTATTTATCAGGTCTTGCAGCAAACTTAGGAGTCAAATATTCTTTGCATCCGTCTAGGGTTGCAAGCCTTGGATAATCTTCTTTAGGTACTTCTATTTGATATTGTTTCCTTAGCTCCATAACAATATCCAAAAAATCCATAGAATCTAAATCTAGTTGATCTCTTAATCGTATATCATCTTTAACATTTGTTAAATCAGCATCAGGAGCAACTATTTGTACAATATCTAGAACCACTTTTCTGACACTAATTTCTATTACTGCAACCATTTTAATCATAAACAAAACCGCACATTAATAAACTTATTGACAAAAAACAATCTATTTACAAACTTAATAAGATAACATTCTCGCCTTCTGTAGAAGCGAAGTTTGTTGCTGCTAGATATTTTATTCCCATTTCATCACATATTCTAATTAATGAAGTAGTTGCAGTACCATCAACAACAATTGCAAATATCCTTCTTTTCATCATATCAAGACTTTTATTTAACTCTCTAACTCCAACTTTTCTTACTACATCCATATTATCATCAAATATCAAAGCACTTTTTTCCCCTCTTATCTTTTCAAAATTTTCTCTTAATTTTGCCTTAACTTCATTTGCAGGCATTGTATTTTGGCTGACTTCAATCTCCTTGGCATCATTATTACTTGAATCAGAAAAATCCATGTTTCCTCTTCTTAAATATTCTTCAACAGGCATTCTTCTTCTTAGAGAAATTAAAATCTCTTTTCCAACAAGTTCCTCTACTTCTTTTCCTTCAGGTGCAACAGCAATGAACTTCACTCTTGCATGATCTATAACATTCTTAGCAATTAGTTTTCCGCCTCTATCTCCATCAACAAATATAGTAAGTTCTTTATCTTTGCTTAATGTTATTATATCTTTAGGTAATTTTGCTCCATCCATCCCTATAACATTATTTACTCTATTCCTAAGTAAATTCACTACGTCTGCTCTTCCTTCTACAACTATTACTTCATTTCCAGAAATATCTCCGCATGGTAACTTGCCTTCTCCATATTCTTGTATTTTCTCAGCTCTAGATTCAACTTTTAATGAATCAGACATTTCCTTAAAACTGCCTTGTCCTTCAATGCCTCCCATTAATCTCTTTGCTCTTTCTAAAATATAATCTCTTTTACTTTCTCTTACATCATCAATTTTACTGATCTCAATATGCGCTTCAGTTGGTCCAATTCTGTCTATTGTTTCAAGAGCAGCAGCAATCAAAGTAGTTTCAGATTTATCTAGAGCAGTAGGTACCTGTATTTCACCAACACTCTTTCCATCAACAATTTCAAGATTAACTTCTATTCTTCCTATTCTTCCTTCTTTCTGCAATTCGCGCATTTCTAAATCATCACCAAGTAACCCTTCGGTCTGTCCGAATATAGCTCCGATTACATCAGGTTTTTCTAAAGGTCCTTCTGCCTTGAATGATGCATAGATCATATATTTTATTGATACTGGACTTATTTTTGCCATTCTTGTGTTTTCCTTTTATTTCTTTTCGTGTTTATTTTACAAATCTTATACAGAACCCGTGTCTAATCACTTCTTCTTCTATTGAACATGAAATCGAACATAATTTAACATATTTTCACTTTGTTCCATACATAATCTGATACAGATAAAAAAGCCAAGGGCTTTTTAAATGTTTGTATGTCTTTTAATCAATTGTAACAAATAATTATCTTTAAAAATTAGACCATTCAGAACTAAATTATGTTGGAAAATATTGTTGAAGATGAAGGGGATTTCGATATTTTAGTGGACCGAACAAGGGAATATATATCAAATCAAGCGAGAAAGTTATTTGATCATTTATTCTATATGAAAAAATCTATAGGGAGGGGAGGGGAAATAATAAATGTATGTAAATTCAGGACAATGGATAAAAATGCAGATGTTGGTTACGATGAAGCTTTCTCTATGGTAAATTACCTTGGAAAACCTATCAATGATTCAAGAATTACAGAATATGGGAGAACAATGCGCAAATTTTGGTTAGATGAAATTCCTCAGGTTTTTTATAATTTAATCTATAAAAAAAATATGAAAATAGTAGGTTACAGACCGCATATGTCTAGAGATTTAGATAGATATCCTAAACATATAAGGGATCTAATGAGAAAGCGTATGGAGGAAGAAGGGCCAGCTATTTTTGGAGTAAATTATTCAGAAATTGATATTGTAAGAACAGCAAGAAATTTACTGAGCATTTTAAGTTTTGGACTAATAAAAAGAAAAGAAATTTCAAGTGAAGAGGGCTGGCAAAGGCACTTAGCTCTTTATGAGAAATATGAAAAAGATAAACAGAGACCAACAGTAACAACAGACTTTAATTATCTTTCCAGAATAATGTTTAATATAGCAACGCTTAGCGTGTCGAGTAGCTAGAGAATCTTTAAATATCTATACTCTGTATCTGTTTTATGAAAATAATAACATTGCATTGCGACTACATTAGATTCAAACCCCTAAAAAAAGCAATTAAAAGTGTAAATGAATTAACTGAAATTGAAAAAGAAGAGAAAGAGGTAAAAGATCCTTTAGTTGTTTTGACTGCAGTAGAGAAAGGGGACAATGATAATACTTTAAAGGATTATATAGAAGCAATAAAGAAAACTGCCGTAGATGTAAAAACAAATAATATTGTTCTTTACCCATATGCACATCTATCTTCTAATCTATCAGATCCTGCAACTGCGCTAGATCATCTAATAAAAGCGGAATCAATTTTAAGTAAAGAAAAATATAATGTTTCTAGAGCCCCGTTTGGATATTATAAGACATTCGAATTAAAAGTAAAAGGTCATCCTCTTTCAGAATTATCAAAGCAATTTGGACAAAAAGATGCAACAGACGTTTCAACTATAAAAGTTCCAAAAGCAATGGAGATTGAAGTAGAAGAGAACATTTCTAAATTGCTCTCTCAAATTTCACGTTCCAAGTTAGACACCTCAAAATTAAAAGATAATGATCATAGAATTTTAGGTCAGAAATTAGATTTATTTAGTTTTAGTGAAGTTGCTCCAGGCATGGTATTTTGGCATAATAACGGCCTTATAATTTACAACGAATTAGTGAATTTCTGGAGAGAAATACAAATGCAGGCGGATTATCAGGAAATTTCCACTCCTCAAATTATGGATAAAAAACTCTGGCTTATTTCAGGCCACTGGAATAAATATAAAGAAAATATTTTTTTATCAGAATATGAAAATAAAACTTTTGCTGTTAAACCAATGAACTGCCCAGGTGGAATGCTTGTTTTTAAATCTAAAACAAGAAGCTATAAAGATTTACCCTTAAGGGTTGCAGAATTAGGAGTTGTTCATAGACAAGAATTATCAGGAGTTTTATCAGGTTTATTCAGGTTAATAAGATTTACGCAAGACGATGCACATATTTTCTGTAAAGAAGATCAATTAGAAATTGAAATAGAAAATATAATAAAACTTATCGATACATTATATTCTAAATTTGGTTTTACCTATTATACTGAACTTTCAACAAGACCAGAAAAAAGAATAGGGGAAGAAAAACTCTGGGATACCGCGGAAAAAATTCTTGAAAGTGTTTTAAAAAAGAAAAAAATGAAATATAAAATAAATAAAGGCGATGGAGCATTCTATGGTCCAAAAATAGATTTTCATATTAAAGATTCGCTAGAAAGAACATGGCAATGTGCAACTATTCAGCTTGATTTTGCAATGCCTCAAAGGTTTGAGTTAGAATATACGGAAGCAGACAATAAGAAAAAAACTCCGGTGATGCTTCATAGAGTTCTTTATGGTTCAATAGAGCGTTTCATCGGCGTTCTTCTAGAACACTTAAACGGAAATCTTCCATTATGGCTTTCCCCAATTCAAGTAAGAATAACAGATTTTACAGATAGAAATACTAAAGCTGCTGCAAAAGTTCTTAAAGAATTAAAAGATAAAATTCCTTCTTTAAGAATTGATTCAGATTTCAGTTCAACTACAGTTGCAGATAAAATTAGAAATGCCACATTAATGAAGATTCCTTTCATCCTTGTAATTGGAGACAAAGAAGAAGAAAACAAAACTCTAGCAGTACGTTCGAGAGACGGGAAGGTAAAATACGGAGTTAAAATAGATTCATTCATTGATAGTCTCAAAGATAGCATTAGCAAAAGATTATAAATCAATAACTTATAAAGTAATATAAAAAAAGAGAAAGATGAACGGCGATTTAAAACTAACAAACAAGCTGGCAAAAGAGAGAACACAATTAGCAAATGAAAGAACAATGCTTGCATATCTGCGAACAGCATTCTCTTTGCTCCTTTTCGCGATTGCACTCTTTAAATTTTTTGATAATTCCTCCTGGAATTTTATTTTAGGTATTTTTTCTATGGTCATGGGTGTTTTGTTTATAGTTATAGGCGTAGTTTATTATAAAATAAGGAACAGAAGAATCGAAGATTATTGATTTTTAAAATCTAAAATTTTTAAGTATATTCTAAATCACAAAAAAACTTAAAAACATATGTTTATCTACCCTAGTAATTCTGGAATAAATATGGGAAAGGTAAAATGAGAATAATGCCAATAGGAGAACGAGTCGTTCTCAAGCAAATAAAAGGTGGAGAAGAAAAGACTAAGTCTGGAATATATCTCCCGAAATCAGAAGATAAAAAAGAAGGAATTATAGTAGAAGTCGGCACATTCAAAGACGGTAAACCTTTGCCTTTAAACAAAGGAGATAAGGTGTTGTACGGAGGCTATAGTTCTGAAGATTTCGAAATCAACGGAGAAAAACATCTTATCATAGAATTCAAAGATATTGTAGCAAAGGTGGCGGACTAAGATGGCAACACAAACGCAAAATAAATTAGTAGTTAGAAGACAAGGCGAAGAAGTACAATTAGGAAGTGTGGAAAGCCTTGTTAAAGGAGATGTTGTGAGATTTGATGATGATAAAAGAATGATGTATATGGGTGATATCGTTGGAACAGATTCTTTAATATTGGTGGGAAGAATAGATAAAATGAGTATAGCCTGTCTAGAAGTGAGTAAGAGCCATGTATCTACAAGCAAAGGATATTTATCAAGGCTTCCAAGCAATTTCAAGCGTAATTTTATAGAAAAATTTTTTCACAAAGGAACATCCGAATATGAAATAGCAAATTATGCTTTACAACAAGGAGGCTTTTAAAAATAAAAATGGCAACAGCAACAAAAACAAAAGAAAAAACTAAAAAAGAAACTAATTTACTAGAAGTAGAAAGAAATCATAGAAAAATCGCATTAAAATCTTTAGATGAATTAAAAGAAGGAGATATAGTAAAATTATCATTAACAACTGTTTGCAGAGGAGTTTGCATAGATCCCCATATTCCTTCTTTTATTGACCAAAATTCTCATCTTGAGTTCAGATATTTGGAATATGAAGGTGAAAATTATATTAAAAATAATGCCATTCATGGAAAAGCAATACAATGGTGTTATGAAGCAAATAGCGGTGCAGGAACAGTTTTTAATTATTTATTAAATAAGAGTTTTTCGAGGTAAATAAAAATGGCAAAACAATTACTATTTAACGAAAATGCAAGACAAGCCCTACTTAGGGGCATAGATAAAGTTGCAAACACAGTTAAAATGACTCTAGGTCCTAAAGGCAGAAACGTCATCTTAGACAAATCAGGTTCTCCATTAATAACAAACGATGGAGTAACAATCGCTAAAGAAATTGAATTAAAAGATAAATTTGAAAACATTGGAGCAAAATTAATTAAAGAAGTCGCCTCGCAAACTCAAGACAAAGCTGGAGACGGAACAACTACGGCAACTCTTTTGGCTCAAGTAATGATTGTAGACGGACTAAAAAACATTACTGCAGGTAATAATCCTATTGAAATAAAAAAAGGAATTGAGATTGCAACAGAACGTGTTGTTCATTTCTTAAAGCAAAAATCAGTAGCAGTCCATTCAAGAGAGCAAATTGCACAAGTTGCAACAATTTCCGCTAACAATGACGAATACATCGGAAATTTAATCGCAGAAGCAATGCAAAAAGTAGGACATAAGGGAGTAATAACTGTGGAAGAAGCAAAAAGCATTGACACAACTCTAGAATTAGTAGAAGGAATGCAATTAGACAAAGGTTTTCTTTCACCTTACATGGTCACAGATTCAGAGCGTATGGAAGTCTCTTATGAAGATCCTTATATTTTAATCACAGACAAATCAATTTCTTCAATTAAAGAGCTTGTTCCAACTCTAGAAGCAGTTTCCCAGGAAGGAAAACCTCTTCTAATAATTGCAGAAGAAGTAGAAGGGGAAGCATTAACTACAATTGTAATTAATCTATTAAGAGGAGCATTAAAAGTTTGTGCTGTGAAAGCACCAGGATTTGGAGACGATAAAGCAGAACTACTGCAGGATATTGCAACTCTAACTGGAGCAAAAGTATTCTCAAAAGATAAAAACGATAAATTAGAAGATGTAAAATTATCTGATTTAGGTTCTGCTTCAAAAGTAAGGATAAAAAAAGAAGAAACTTTAATCATAGAAGGAAAAGGAAATAAACAAGATATAGAAAAAAGAATAAAAAACATTGAGGCAAGAATTAGTCAAGAAACTTCCGAATATACAATAGAAGATCTAAGAAAACGCCTTGGGAAACTATCAGGCGGAGTAGCAGTAATTAATGTTGGAGCAGCAACTGAAACAGAATTAAAAGAAAAGAAAATGAGAATTGATGACGCACTCCATGCAACTAAAGCTGCAGTTGAAGAAGGAGTTGTTGCAGGTGGGGGAATTACACTTTTACACGCCATAAAAGAATTAGACACTCTTCACCTCTCGGGTGAACAGGGCATCGGAGTAAAAATAGTGAGAAATTCATTAACTGCTCCAATAAAACAAATTGCCATGAATGCAGGTAAAGAAGGTTCAGAGGTTATCACAAATTTAACAGGAAAAGAATTTAATTTTGGTTACAACGCTAAAACAGACAAATATGAAGATCTTTTCCGTTCAGGCGTAATAGATCCTACAAAAGTTGTAAGAAATGCCTTGCAATCCGCCAGCAGCATCGCAGCTATGGTAATCACAACCGAAGCTCTAGTAACAGACTACGATGACGAAGATAAAGATAAAGTTGAAAAGAATTCTTCTATTATTATTTAATAGCAAATAAAGATTTATCAAGAACTAAATTACCAAACACAATCAACTTCACCAGAGTTCTTTATTTTTTCATCTTTTGTTATCAAAGAACAATCTAAAATTTTAGCAGTCGCAACAATTATTCTATCGTGGATTTCTCGTATTGTTGTAATATTGTAAACCTCTTCTACTATATCCAAATCAAGTGGATAAATTTCATAATTTGAAGCAACTTTTATCTTTTCGAGTAAATCTTTAAATTTACTCTTAGAATTTTTATCTTCTAATAAATACATCAGCTCTGTTAAAACAATGGAAGGAATGATAATTTTAATCTGTCCAATTTCAGCTTTTTCAAACAAATCCTTTGAATTTCTTCCCAATTTAGAATCATCTGTAAAAAACCATAAAATAGAATGGGTATCAGTTACATAAACCATTTTATTAAAGAGTACTCAGATTTTTAAATAAAGATTTTTTTGCTTTTTTAATGTCTTCCTCTTCTACCCTTACTCCTTTAAGAATACCTTTTAAAGAGACAACTTTTTTATGTTCTTTATGAACATTCGATGCTAATTGTAATCTTAATTTGATTAATTCTTCTTCAATATTATTTAGTTTATTGTAAAATTGTTGGTTTTCCATAATAAACTAATATCTCTCAAATTTTTAAATCTTCCTTTCTTCGAGTTTAATCCAATTTCTAAAAGCCTCTTCTACAGCTTTCTTAATCGACCCTCTACAATATCCATATTTCTTCATAGCTAACTCTCTAAATTTTCTTTCTAATTCTTCTTCAAATTCAACTTTTAATACCATAAGTACATATGTACTTAAGTACTTATAAATCTTTCTAATTTCAATTAAAATAAACTTCATAGTAGTAACATACCAAAAGATTTAAATACCCTTATTCTTTAGAAAAACTATGACAAATCAAACTCAAGAACTGCCAAGAGTAGAAAGAGGTCAATCTTATTTAGTAGTGCCTTATGGAGAAAGAGAATTAAGTGTTGCTCATCCATTATCTGGACCAAATGCTTATGTAGAAACTGGAAAAGATTTATTTTCAAGAGATTTAAGTATGCCGACTGGTGTTGAAACAGCTTTCGTTTTAGATGAAATCTACAACTCCAAAAATGATGACTTTAAAAGTAGTCCAGAAGCAGAAAATGTAAGAGATGTAATGAAAAATAATTATCTATGGGTTAGAAATAGAAATATTTGGACTAAGCAAGATGCAAAAAATCCAGGGGTTTATATTGTTTATGATAATAAAGCAGAAGGTGTTTCTGCTCCTTTCAATCTAAGTGAACTTGAAGATAGATTATCAGGAGGAAGTGTAGAAAGAGGAGTAAGATTTAGTAAAGACAGAGTTGTTAGTTTCGCTCCTGCGAATACTTTTTCATTAGGAAAACAATCTTCAAAAGACTTATCGCAAAGCGGATTTGTAATAGCTAATTACGGTGTAGAAGGAGCTGAAAAGCTAAGTAAAGTTGCATCTGTCTTTGCAGGAAATCCTTATATTTATGGAGTTTCAGGTAATAATGAAGATGTTCAAAGAGTTGCGTGCTTGAATCGTAGCTGGAGCCTTGATGTTAGGCTTGGCCTTGATGGCAACGACTTTGACAGCGGCAGGGTCGGTTTTTCGTTTGGGGTACGTAGTGCTGGCGAAGCCAGCATGGCAAAAAAATAAATAGTTTTATTAATAACATAATCTACTTTTCTTCGTCTTAGTAAGCAGTTTTACTGCAACGCTAAGGCTACACGCTCGTTTATTAGAGTTTAGTTTTAAACTAAGCCAGTAAAATTCAATCACGACATCAAGTAAAATAAACTTTGAAACATGAAGTGGTGGTGTCAAGTCCTTAAAATAGAAAACAAAGCATTTAGCAATAACTTAAGGATAAGAATAATTGGTAAACGAGCTACAGAACCGTTGCGAGCTTGAATCATAACTGGAACCTTGATAATAGGCTTAACCTTAATGGCAACAACTTTGACAACAACAGGAACGGTTTTTCGTTTGGAATAGCCTTAGCAACTAAGATAACATATATGAGAACACACAGCAACTTATGGAATGCTATTTATAGCATCGACAATTTAGAATTAGCTTTTCAGAAAGCCAGAAAAAGAAAGACTCGATATGATTATATTATTAAATCTGAAGAAAATCTTGAAGTTAATCTCACGGATTTACGCATTGAATTATTAAGTGAAACCTACAAACCTCTTCCTTTAGAAACATTCATCTTAAGAGACCCAAAAACAAGGGTTATTTCAAAATCAGATTTTAGAGATAGGATTATCCATCATGCAATTGTCAATATTTTAGAACCGATCTTTGATAAAACTTTCATTTATGATTCTTGTGCTAATAGAAAAGGCAAGGGAACATTGTTTGCAATAAAAAGATTTGACAAATTTGCAAGAAAAGTTTCAAATAATTACACAAGCAAATGTTTCGTGCTAAAAGCAGATATTAAACATTATTTTCAGGAAGTAAATCAGGACATCCTTCTTAAGATTATTAAAAGAAAAATAAAAGATGAAAAAGTAATTTGGCTAATTAGACAAATATTAGAAAATACTTCGATTGGGGGGGGGGGAGAAATGGAGTTGGAATGCCGTTAGGAAACCTAACATCACAATTTTTTGCAAACGTTTATCTTAATGAATTAGATTATTTTGTTAAAAATACACTAAAAGCAAAATATTACATTAGGTATGTTGATGATTTTGTTATTTTGCACAAATCAAGAGAGCAATTAGAGAACTTGAAAAAAGAAATTAACAAATTTTTAAGAGAAAAATTAAATATTGAACTTCATCAAGACAAATCAAAAATAATCTCTTTATCAATGGGAGTTGATTTTGTCGGCTTCAGAAATTTTTATTATTTCAAATTATTAAGGAAAAGAAACATTAGAAAAATGCAAAACAAGATCGCTTTGTTTGAAAAAGATGAGCTCTCTTTAAGAAAACTTAAAGAAAGCTTACAGGGCTGGCAAGCTTACGCAAAATGGGCAAACACTTACAAACTAAGAAAGAAGATTAAACATTCAATTATAAAGGTAATTATGGAGAAAAATAAGACTATTTTCTAAATAAACCAACTCACTAAGTACAACCCAACTGTGATTATCAGAATCTATTCAATATTTTTCTTTAAAGTAATCTTCTCATTTTTTTGATCAAAGGTTATTACAAATTTATCAAAAAATCCAACCCTCCCCAATATAATTGGTAATTCCTCCTCACCATTGTCCAGAATAACTTTAACAGGAATTCTAAAACTATATTTCTCATGAGGTTTACCAAGTTCAATATTCATATTGGTTTGTATTGCAAATACTTTGCCACCAATTCCTCTAGCTTCTTCTTTAGCCCCGTTTAAATCTAAACCAAGTAATTCAGCAACATCTTTAGGTATAACAGAAACATCAGCTCCCGAGTCTAATAATGCAACAAATTCATATCTCTGTCCAGCACCCCAAAGAGTTACAGAAAACGAGGGTGATTTAATATCAGATTTATCAGATCTATTCACTCTCTTATACTTATATGTAAGACTCATTTTAAAATATCATAGTTTCTTCACTAGGGGCTCTTGCCAATAAATACTTTTTACCCCCAGAAACCAGATTGGCTTGTCCAACTACAATTTTTATATTTTTACCATGGGCAATAATCTTATCCTCGCAAATTGCCACCCATTCTCCACTAAACTCGCTAAGATCAGTATCCATATAATATTGATAATTTATCTCTTGTATTGTTTTTGTCATAATTGTTTAATGTTTCTCAAATTTTTAAACCTTTTTATCTAAACAACCCAACTTCCAAAATATAATCCTACCGCAACAGCTAAAGTAATATAATAAACAGTTTTATCCCAGGCGATAATCTTTGCTCCATCAAAAGGCATTACCGGAATCATATTAAACGCCCCTAGTAATGCATTTATAGTAAGACCAAAACTAAATAACTCTCCAAGCATTCCGCCTTTTCCAAATATCAATAATAAAATTAAAAATAT
The DNA here is from genome assembly GCA_964358765.1 of Candidatus Woesearchaeota archaeon. Lineage (GTDB taxonomy): Archaea > Nanobdellota > Nanobdellia > Pacearchaeales > GW2011-AR1 > UBA73. The sequence goes on from CAYHPN010000019.1 coordinate 20,785, forward strand.
AACTGCTAAAATTATATTAGTTACAGGTCCAGCTAAAGATATTTTACCATTTTTTCTCTTGTCAATATTCCATCCAGAAATATAAACTGCTCCCGGTGCCGCAAAAATAAATCCAAATAATGATGCTCCTAATGCAAGCCATAACATGTTATAATTTGCTCTAAACTCTGCCCGTAGGCCATAGCTCTGCGCTACATATTTATGCATTATTTCATGCAGTAAAAATCCAACTCCAGCAGTAAAAAAAGCAATTATAAAAGCAACAATCAGACCAGAATTCAAAGAAAATAAAACTTCATACCCTCCGGCAAGTAAAATAGCAAACGCTAGAGATATTAGTAATCCTGCAAAAAATAAATCTTTTTTCTCTATTTGTGAAAATTTCATATTTCTATTTAAAGTTAGATCTTTAAAAACTTTTTAATAACAACTTTATTAATATTTATTATGTTATCCCTATTAAAAAGTAACAAATAGAAAGATTTAAATAGTGTTAATTTTATGAGTTTATATGAAAACATCAATAAATACAGCTGGTAAATTTTTATTTTTCACAGGTTTAGCTGGGCTTGCATGTTTAGGTGTTAAGAGATGTAATGATTTCATGGATAAACCTTTTTTAATTCAATCTGAAGTAACAAAACCAGAATTTTATTCTGACAAAATGGGTTCATTTATTGAATTCACAACTGGAATTAGCGACTTAGGAAGAGATGGATATATTGTTGATGAAGATAATGATGGAAATGCAGATGTTATACAATATTGTGCATCAGTAAGATGGATAGCTTCAAATCATAAAACAAAGAAATACATTACTGATAATAGAACTAAGACAATGACTCCAGAAATACAATCTGCTGCTACAGAAGCATTAAATTTAGATAGAAAACTAGCACAATTAATTGCTGAAGAATCTTATAGGTTGCAAGAAGAAAATAATAAATAAAATTTTTTAATTATTACATCAAATCTTAAAAAATTCAGTCGGCTGTTCCCTCGTTGAAACATTAATTATAGGATTAAGATTACTTCTTTCTTTGATAATTTTGCAAAATGTAGCGTAGGCTAATTCTGGAGTATTATTCGATTTACTAATATGGGAAAGTACTACTCTTTTTAATTTTGGAGATGCAAATTCTAAAGTACATAAAGCTGCTTGATGATTCGACAAGTGTCCCATATCGCCGCCTATCAATTTCTTCAAATAAGGAAGGTAAGGTCCTTCAGCAAGCATTTTATCATCGTAATTTGTTTCAATACACAATAGGTCGCAACTTGAGACATGATTTTTTATATTATCGCATGCATAACCTGCATCAGTAATAACTGAAATTTTTTTCTTTTCAATAACATTATATGATACTGGATCTGCCGCCCCATGAGATTTTGAAAATGCCTGCACCCTAAAACCATTTATATTAATTATTGAATTTCTTTTAATTGTTTTAATTAAATTTTCATCTGAACACAAAAAACCATTTTTAATTGTATCTTTTGTTGCAAATACTGGAACATTTAATTTTCTTGCCAAAACATCGCATCCCCGAATGTGGTCAATATGTTCATGAGTAATAAAAATTCCTTTAATTTTTCTTGCATCTCCTCCAATACTTGACAATTTTTCTAAGATTTGTTTTGCGCTTATTCCTGCATCAATCAATATTGCCCTCTTTTCATCTCCGATATAAAAACAATTCCCGCTCGATCCAGATGTTAATGCTGAAAATTCCACTTTTTCCTCTTTTTAATATTTTTACTATAATTTTTGCTATTTAAAACATTTATCCCTAAGATTTAAATACTATTTTTATTTAATTTAAGTAATAAAAAGGGGTTTAAGATGTCCATATATCAAGAATATAAAAAAGCAAAGAAAATATCAAACTTTTCTAGACCAAAATTATTAGAATTGCAAAAGCAGCGCTATCGCGAAACCTTGCAATTTACTTATAATAATTCTCCATTTTATAAAAAATTATGGGAAAGTGCAGGAATAAATAAAGACAATTTATTAACAACTACCCTTGATAAATTTCCAATAGTAAATAAAAAGATTATAATGGATAATTTGGGGGAAATTTTTACCCAGCAAGGTATTGTCAAAGAAGATCTAGAAAAATTTATTGAAAGCGATTCTGCAGGCAAATCTCTTTTTCAGAATAAATATGTAGTCTTAAATACCTCAGGTTCTTCCGGACTTAGCGGAATATTTCTTTTTGATTCTGATTTCTGGAATATTTTAGTTGCAACTCTATCGGCAAGGCTAATTCCTTTATCAATGTTTAAACTTTTATTTAGAAAGACTAGGATTGCATTTTTAGGAGAGACTTCAGGCCATCATTCAGGTATAAGCATAGTTAGATCCGCTCCAGATTTTTTCACACCACTTAGTTTATCTATAACAACTCCAAAAGAAACATTAGTGGAAGCATTAAATAAATTTAAACCACATGTATTATCAGGTTATGCAAGCGCACTAGAATCTTTAGCTCAAGACAAATTATTAAAAAAATTAAAAATTTCTCCAGAGATAATAATCTCTTCAGGAGAACCTCTAACCCCCCTAAGACAAAAAAACATTCAAAATGCATTTAAAATTTCAGCATTTGATTTTTATGGAGCAACCGAATGTCTAGCAATAGGAGTGGACAACAATGGATCTGGGACATTAAATATTTTTGATGATTTAATATTATTAGAGACTCTTGATGAAAATAATCAACCAGTTCCTCAAGGACAACTTGGAAAAATTGTAATTACTGTATTAGGAAACAAGATCCAACCTTTAGTTAGATATGCCTTAGATGATGAAATAATTATAAAACCAAATTCCCCAAAAAGTCCGTTTACCCAAGCAGAAAGGGTCTTAGGTAGAAACATGGATAATCTTACTTTCACAGTAGAAGGTAAAAAAATAGAAGTTCCTCCAATGGAGTTAGTTGGATTTTTCTTACAAGGTTTAAAGCAATACCAAATAATACAAACTTCCCCTACTTCAATGAAAGTAAAAATTGTTGTCGATGGCAATGTTGAAGGAATTAAACAAAAAGCAAATGAAATTATAATGCAGATGTTAAAAGAGAATTCCCTTCCAGATAATTCTATAAAACTGGAATTAGAATTTGTTTCAACTATCCCTCCTAGCGCTAAAACGGGTAAAACTCCAATGGTGATTTCTTTGCAGAAGTATCTTGAAGACCAGCAAATACAGGTTCAACCAGCCGAGCAAACTACAGTTCAACCTTCAAATCAACAAACAGTAGAACAAAATTTGGTACAATCAACTACTCAGTCTAGTCCCACAACCACACAATCTCCACGAAATATCCCTGTTATGAACCAGCAACAAGATAGTCCTGCTCCCTCAATTATCCAAAAAGAAATAGATTCTATAGGAGTTATCTCTTCAACTAAAACAAAGAAGAAGCCAAAACAAAAAAAGAAAGTCAAAATAAAGAAATCAAAAGCAGTTAAGAAAAAATCATCCAAATCTTCTAAAAAATCTTCAAAGAAAAGTGTAAAAAAAGCAGTTAAAAAAGCAACAAAGAAACTTGTTCATAAACCTTCAAAAAGATTAGTTAAGAAACCAGTCAAGAAGCAAGTAAAGAAGTCTAAAAAGAAGAAATAAAATTATATAAATAATATTTCAGGAGCGTAAGTATATTTATATTGTGAGTGCGCAGATAAAGTCTGATAATCATTTATTTTATCTGAAAACATATTTCTTATTTTCGAGATAGTATTATGTAATTCTTCAGTGTTTTTTACACAAACATAAGCAATTAGGTTAAATTTTCCTATAATTTTACATGCCCATAATATATTCTCATTCGTATTAAAGAAGTTGCTTATGTTTTTCTCATCAATTGTGTTTAAAGCATTAATATTAAGCAATAAAGCATGAACATCATAGCCTATAGCCTTATAATTTATAATATAATTATAACTTTTTATTACATCTACCTCTAGATTCTTTAGCCTATAACTTACAGCATCTGGTGATAACTTTATTTTAGATGAAATTTCTATTAAAGATAGCGTAGCATCTTCTTTAATAAGTTTTATTAATTCAAGATCTTTTTTATCTATCTTTATCTCATTTATTTTTTTGTTGTATCTTATTTCTTTTTTAATTTCCAGATCTTTACTAAAACTTAAAGGAAATTGTCCGCTTCTATAATTTTTAACAATTTCAAAAATTTCATAATACCACAAATTATCTCCAATTATCTCAGTAATATTAGATATTAAATTATCAAGCTCATGTTTATCTCTAACAACTAATGCAATTTCCATATCATAACAACCGTAGAACTTGAGAATAGAGCGTATATTTGGAATTTGAGATATTTCTTTTATTATTTTTTTTTCTATTTCAATATTAGGGTTTCTAAGTCTTAAAAATAAATGATATGATTCATATCCTAATTTCTCAATATCAATTATAGTTCTACTTCCCATTATCAACTTATTTTTATAATAATTATTTATTCTATATTTAACTGAATCTCTACTAAGGCCTACTTTTTTAGCAATCTTTGTCAATGGGGTTCTTGCGTTATCTCCAATCAAGTATAATAATTTTTTATCTTTTAAGTCTAATTTTACATTAACTATTTTTTCTCCACTTATGCCAATACCTGATAAAACGTCCATATATGCTTATTAACCTAATGCAATATATAAATATTACGGTTTATCATAAAAATTAGGTAAAATATTTCTTATATAGCTATTGACCTATTTAGGTATGAAGAACGAGTATCATGTTAAATTACAAAGAGTCAGGAAATATGCTAAGGCAAACATGCCACAAGTAGCCTATCATAATTTCGGGCACATTAAAGATGTAGCCAAAGTCTGTGCTTTATTAGCTAAAGCAGAAGAATTAGAGGCATATGAAACATTCCTTCTTCAGACTGCCGGTTATATGCATGATATAGAGAAAGAAGAAAATGCCGCTGCTCGTACAACTCAAAAAGTACTTCCTTATTTAGGTTATACGGTCCAGGAAGCCAAGCAAGTGGCTTGTTTAATACCTGCCACAAAGCTTGGAACTAAACCTAAAAATCTCTTAGAGAAAATATTATGTGACGCAGACTTAGATAACCTGGGTAGAAAAGATTTCCTAAAGAAAAATCATCTTTTAAGGGTTGAGCAAAACAAGTTAGGTGTTGCAGATACTCTCTGGTTTAAGCAAACTTATGAGTTTCTTGTTAATCATAAATATTACACTCGGGCTGCTCGTAAAAGAGGGAATGAAGGCCTTGTTGAGAACTTAAGCAAAGTTGAAAGACTTTTACTTTATTTAGGAGGTTTTGAAAATGCAGCTTAAAGAGCTTTTAAATAGAAATAGTTTAATTCGTACAGAGAGATATGTTAATAATTTCAAGAAAGTTTCTAATGAAGTATCTCCTATGTATTGTGCAATACAGGGAGTAGAGAGTTTCTCTCTTCCTTACACAAGAATTTCAAGGAAAAAGGCAGCAGTTTTTCTAGCATCGCCTAATAAAAAGATTTATCATAAAATTATAGAGAAGGAAATAAAGTTTTTTATCCATCCTGAAATGATTCCAGAGGTAAAACCAAGAAATCTTTTCTGGGAAACAATAGTACAGCCAACTTCTTCAACTAGAACTGTACTTCCTAATAATGAGGATTTCTTTGTCAAACTCCATCTCAATCTGCGTCTTTCACGTTATATACGCAGGCTAAGAAGGGATTCAGTTGAACATAGCATACTTATATCTCAAGAGATTGAAAGTAGCCTGCCCTTTGCTCCCAAATCATTTGCTTACTTGCCAGAAAGTATAGGTATAGTTTACAAAGATTTTGGGATGATCATCAGAGAGAAAATTGTTCGTCCAATACAACATGAAAAAACTGTCTTATTTCCCCTGTTTTCATTATATTCTTCAGACATACAAAAACCATTAGATAAACCCTTATTCGTGCAACTAGTAGAAAAGAGAAAAGAAGATCCATTATCTGTTTTCCTTAAAGAAATCGTTGTTCCTCTTTTTTCAAACATGGCTTTTTTTATAAATAAATACGGAATTCTTCTTGAACCGCACGGGCAAAATGTACTCGTAGAACTTAGCAAGGATTTTGAAATAACTAGGCTTGTACACAGAGATTTTCAGAGTATGTATATAGATGCCCAGTTAAGAAAGAAGAATAATTTGCATAATAAATTTAAGAAACATATTATGGGGGAAGAGTGTAAAAAGGAGATTACCTATTCTCTTGTCTTTGATAATTATGTTGGAAAATATATGCTGGATAAATTTGTTAAACTTTTGTTTGATCATTACAAAATTCCAAAAAATAAAATAATCTATCAAATAAAAAAAATATTTCTTGAGCAGTTTGATCAAAACCTCTTTCCTAAAGAAAGTTATTTTATGAGTAAAGAAAATTTTATTGATAATATCACAACTTTCAGAAAACTAAAAAAACCAAAATATAGACCATGAATATAATAACTTTAGAAGGATTAAAAGGTACTGGGAAAAGCACTCTAGTTGAACATCTTAAAAAAAATACCTCCTTTTTCTTTGCCCCCAAAATATCAAAAGAGAAAGCTGTTTTACCCAACTTTCTTCTTCCATTTAAAGAGAAATATTCATATTTCAATAGAGTAGAAAGTAGTTTAGGTTTAAAGTATTACGCTGGTTTTTTCAATATTTTATCTACTTATTCCCAAAGACCTCTATTCTTAGAAAGAGGACTACTTTCTCTTCCTTTTTATGCATATTATGGTTATTATTACAATTCAGAGTCTATACCTCTTAATCATTATGATCTTATAGCTACAGAAGTATTCCAGACAGCTTTAAATGAATATAAAAAATATAATCATGAATCTACTTTTTTTATTCTGGAAGTCGAACCTTCAATTATTAAAAAAAGAATGGAAGATAGAGTTGATAAGATACATTCTGATACTTTCTTTCTAGATTACTTTGCTCTCTGTCTTAATATAAAAAAGAGATTTGAAAATTTTACACAAAAAAGTCTCTCTTCCTCAAAATTTATTCATCTAAAAAATGAAACTCCAGAAGATTTAAATAGAAATCTTGATATTATAATAAACGAATCAAAAAATTAAAACTTAACAATTAAAATTAGATTTATTCTTTTTTCTTTCCATTTGGAATGTTTTTTCCTTCTAGAATATCAAATAAAGGATTCCCTGTTCCAAGGTAAAGACTTGTAGAATCTCCACTAAGGCCTGTTTTATACAGATCTAGAGTCTTCCAAAAATTAAAGAAATCTGGATCAACGCCATATCCTTTATAATTTTTTACTGTTTCAGTTTCTTGATCTGTCTCCGAGTAGCCTTTAACATAAATTTCAGTAGCTTCTTTATCTGCCCTTCCTTTAATTTCTCCAGCTCTTTTTCTCGAATCTGATAATACTCTGCTGACTTCTAAGTCTTTTTCTCCAAAGATCCTATTATACTCGCTTTCCCCCTCAGCTTTATATCTTTCTGCCACTCTAAGCCTTTCAGAACTCATTCTGTTTTCAATATTTGTTTTTACATCTTCAACATAACCTACATTTGTTATGAATAGCCCATTAGTTCCAAGTGTTAAACCATATTCCTCACATCCCAACTTAGATTCTTCAATAATGGATGATGCAATTTTTTCTCTTCCAGCCGTAACTTTCGATCCTTGGTTTATTTCTAGCTCTAATTCTTCATCAATTGATTCCATATGGCGATTGTCATTTCTCACTATATCTATAAGCGGATTTAGTGATATTTTGTTTCTAACATTAGAGTCGATTATTGTATCTAATCTAGAATTTACTTGATGTTCGCCTGCTCTAGATCTCTGGAAGTAGGTTAATGGGTCAGTAACACTATAAGAAGCAGAAACATCTATAACAATGTATGTTTTATCTCCTGTTCCAATTTGTTCTGGGGCTCCTGTTTCCCATATTCTTGTTCTTCTATCAATTTTGTGTACTGAATGCCAAGGCATTTTCATATAAAGACCAGCACCTTCAGAGAAATTAATATTATTTTCATTACAATTTTGTTTAACTCTTTGAATATTCTCTTTATTCTCATTTTGAAGAGGATTCAATACTAACTTAACAGGATTTCCAAAGCTTGTTACAATTGCATGATTCTCCTGTTCTACTTCAAATGACGAAGTATAAGCAGCTAGAGCAATAACGCCTGCAGCAATACCTCCCACTATTTTTTTGAT
>CAYHPN010000020.1:0-28416 GCA_964358765.1 Candidatus Woesearchaeota archaeon
ATGTTGAAAATTACTAACTTTCCTGACTCGCCTAGTGGCGATGTCAAGATAATAACTATGTAGATGTTGAAGAGAATGTTTTTGCACGAGGAAGTGCTGGAATGAATATCTAAAGAGGGAAGCTGGGAAAGTTACTTCTTGAATTTATAAAATTTAGCAGGCCTATGTGAAACGGACTTTTCTAGTTTCTTTGTCTCTTTTACAATTCCGCTAGTTATCATTTGTCTTCTAAAGTTTCGATTATCATATTCTACATTTTCTATAATTTCATAAGCTTCCTGTAATTTATTTAATGGAAATTGTTCTGACATAAATTGTTTAACAATTATAGAATTTATTTCAGACTTAAGATATTCTTTTGCTTTATCAACAATTAGTTTATGGTCAAACGCCAAATCCTTAATATTATTGCAGTCAAACCATTTTGAAAGATCATTAATCCTGCTGCTATTTATCAGAGCTATGAAACCTATTGATACAGTTCTATCCCTAGGATCTCTCTTTGGATCTGTGAAGGTATAAAATTGTTGAAAAAATATCTCTTGCGCCCCCACTATTTCTTTTATTTTTCTTGTTAGAGTCTGTTCTGCAGTTTCATTTATTTGTAATAATCCTCCTGGTAACTCTTTCTTTCCCTTAAATGGGTCTTTCTCTCTTTCGTGTAATAATATTTTTAATTTACCTTCATGTATTGTAAAAATGACAGCATCAACGGCCATTCTGGACTTTTCATAATTGTCTTTCATGACATATTGAATATTAGAGGCTATATAAATATTACGTCTTCTGTACGTAAACTTAACGTCATCTAAACGTAAAGTTTAAATAGTCTTAGTTTTTAGATAATTTATGGCTGAAAACAACATGAGAGAGAAAATAGAAAGTTGTGCAGATATGATTGCACTCTACAACGGGAAGTTAGTACTTGTAGAAAGGCTAAAAGAGCCTAAAGGATTAGCTTTGCCTGGCGGAAGACTGGAGTACGGAGAAAGTCTTGAACAGTGCGCTATAAGGGAATTTAAGGAAGAAACGGGTCTTGATTTTGAAATACTAGGGCAACTTGGTACTTACTCAGACCCTTCCAGAGATCCAAGAGGACATAAAGTCTCTACAGTTTTTGTTGGAAAAGCTACTGGAAATACTAAAAGCGAAGAGGGTAAAACAAAGGTAGTTTTAATGGATCTTAAAGAACTTCCAACACAAGAAAAGTTTGCTTTTGACCATTTTAAGATAATTAAGGACTTCCTTAGTTCAACCAATAAATTTAAATTGCAAATGAGGGGCGTTTTAAAATGAAAGATCACTCAAATAAGTTAGATCGTGGTATAGACTCTTTTGTGGAAAGAGCAAAGTCTCAGAAACAAATCTATAAGAAAATTATAAAATTTGCTAAAAAAGATTTATCTGATGGTCCAGTTATTAAAATTAAAGACAAGAAATTATTTAATGAAATATTAAAAGTGTTCAGTACAAATTTGGATAAAAACAATGCAAAATCTAAACTTGACTCTTTATATGAAATAGGTTTCCACAAGGAAACCGGGGCTCTTTTGATCTGTAATAAAGGAGCTACACTTTATTCTCTGTCTCCAAAAACAGAAACTCCTCATTTGATTAGGCATATAGGTTTTTGTGTTTATATGCCTGGACTAGGAATAGAATTTGTAAATGTTGGACTTGTAGGAGATGTTTATTCCGGGAAGGTTGTTTTGAGAAGCGAGTCTGCATGCACTCCATCATTTCTATTTGGTTCTCAAAGATGTAACTGTGCGCATCAGTGGAGTAGTATATCTGAATTGGCAGCATACTTTCACAAGATAAATCCTCCTAAGGTAAATACTGGAAGAGAATTTGAATCTTGGGTGCAAGAACAATTAGTCCTGGAAAATGGAAAACATCTCTTCAAAAATGCAAAAAGGCCAGGATTCATTCTCATGCACTTAGACACTCAAAATGGAATGGGTAGCGGATATTCTAAAGATGAATTTGCTTACGACTTATTTGCCAGAGCATCTATAAGGCACAGGGGAGAATATTCAGCAGAACAAATTGATAAGCTAAGTATGCTTGGAGGGTTCGAGGCAATTGGATTAAATCCAGATCCAAGGAAAGAAGATAATAATTTAGGTTACAAGTTAACTTTTGTTATATTGGATTATCTTAATACATCAAAGAATTTGATATTTTTAACAAACAATCCATTGAAGCTTCAACACCTAGAAGAAAATGGATATAATCTTACAAGAGTTAAGTCAGTAGGAATGATTAATCTTGCTGGGGCTCAAGAAGCAAAAGAAAGACATGAAGAATTTCATCACCTAGACATTAATGGAAGATGTATCACATTCAAAGAAGAGTTTAACAGATTGAAGAAAGAAATAAGGAGGATCACAAAAAATGGCAATTAAATACATAACATTTGAGTGCGTTTCAAGATGTGATATGAATTGTGGTTTCTGTTTCTCTTATTGGAGAGATGGAGCTCCCGAGGTTGGCACAGAAAAAGCAAAAGACATGATTAGACAATTACGTGATCAGGGTTTAGAAGCAATAAATTATACCGGAGGAGAACCTCTTTTAAGAAAAGATCTTCCTGAACTTTTAAGATTTTCAAAAGACCTTGGATTGACCACCATAGTAACTACAGATGGAATACCTCTAAAGAGAAAATTGGGCGAGATTGCTGACAGAATGGATTATCTTGGATTGCCTCTCGATTCTGCAAATAGCACCATACATAATAAAATGAGAATAACTAAGGCCACTGATAATCATTATGGATTGGTTTTGGGCCTTCTAGATACACTTCATGACGATTATTCACACATAGGAGTTAAGATAAACACCGTTGTAACAAAAAGAAACCTTGGAAGTATTGCAGGAATAGGTGGATTGGTTAAAGGTAAGGCAATATCTTGGAAGCTATCTCAGTTTTTACCTGCTGCTTATGGAGCATTACATAGGACTAATTTTGAGATTACAAGAGAGGAATACGATGCAGAAGTTAGAAGATGTCGGGAAGCAGATAGTGGAGTTCCATTAGTTATTTCTCCCGCCAATTCATGTGATGATTGTTGTAGAGTTCTATCAGCTAATGGAGAACTAATGCAACCAAACGGAAATAAATTAGTTAGTTTGGGAGGAATTTCTACTCTCAATAAAGATGAAATAGTAAGAGGATTCAATGAAGAGGACAATATGAGGGCATTAAATAAAACATATTTAACTCCAAAATGAAAAATGGAAAACTTATAGTTGTAGAAGGAATTGAGGGTGGCGGAAAAACAAGTTCTATAAAAAAGGCTATGGAAATGAGCAGGGAAGGAGAGATAGTTTACTCTGGAGGGTTTCCAGTAGATTCATCTTGGGATAGATTTGTCCACTCTCATCCAGACTCAACTCTTTATTATCTTTATTTTGCCTTAAGACGCCAAGGAATAAGATCAGAATTATCCAAAGGAAAATTAGTTGTTCAAGATAAATATATTCAATCAGTTGATTCATTCTTACCTGATTGCAGATGGACCAGGAATAGGATAGCTAGAAAGATGTTTAATCCTTTTTTTGTAACTCCTGATTTGTATATTCATTTCACTCTTACATCTGAAGAGAGTCTGAGAAGGATTGGTTTGAAAACAGGAGAAGAACATAGAGAATACTATCAGCATCTTCTTAGTCATCCTGAAGAGATTATTGAAAGACAAAGAGAATATCAAAGAGTATTTAATTCATTAAGTTGTCCAAAGGTTGAAATAGATGTAACTGCCTTGTCTATAGAAGAGTCAGCTGGTAGATTGTTGGAGGAAATTGCAAATGTTAGTTAAAATATGCGGAGTCTCAAGGGAAGAAGATGCTATGAATGCAATAAAATACGGAGCGGATGCTGTAGGTTTTGTTATGGGGGGGTTGGTTCTTCCTCCTGAAGTTGAGCCACATGCGCAGACAGTCAGAGAAATTATAAAGAAATTCCCAAAGAACGTTGATAGTTTTTTAGTTACTCACCTGACAGATATAAAAGACATTATTGCACTATCTGAATATATAAATTCAACAGGAATACAAGTGTCAGAGGATCTTCCTCTGGATGAATGGAAAGAAATTAAAAAAATTACAAATAAGAAAATAATAAAGACCGTAGTAGTAAAAGGTGAGTCAAACGTAAAAAAACTGAAAGAAGTTGAACCTTATTGCGACTTTATTCTTCTCGATACAAGACATGGAGGTTATACTGGTGGAACAGGTGTAACAAATGACTGGGGTTTATGTAAGAAGATGATTGAAGCGGCTGAAAAGCCAGTTTATCTCGCAGGCGGTCTAACTCCTGAGAATCTAAAGGAAGCGTTAGAAAAGACAAAACCTCAGGGAGCAGATGTTTCTACTGGAGTCGGAACTTATTCTAAAGAATATCCAAGAAAGGATAAAAAAGATGAAGAAAAAATAAAGAGATTTATTAAAATTGCAAAAAATGAATCCAAGATATAAAAAATCATTAGAAAAATGGAATGAAAGTAAAAAGCATCTAGTCTCAGGCAGTGTGACGATTAGTAAAAATCCTGAATTGTACACCTTGGGAGCATATCCAATCTACATTAAAGAAGGAAAAGGCGTTTCTGTAAAAGATATAGATGGAAACAAATATATTGATTTCCAGAGCGGTTTAGGCGCAGTTATTCTAGGTTTATCTTATAAAAGAATGAATGATGCGATTAAAAAACAGACTAATAAAGGCATTTTATTTCCATTAAGTCAAACACTTCAAATTGATCTAGCAAAACAGATTTGTACTATGGTTCCTTGTGCAGAAAGAGTTAGATTTATGAAAAATGGTTCTGATGCAACCTCAGCAGCAATTAGAATAGCACGAGCATACACTAAACGAGATAAAATAATTAGTTGTCATTTTCATGGATGGCACGATTGGTTTTATGTAATAACTCCACAAAATAGAGGGATCCCTAGTTCATTAAAAGAAGATATATTTGAGTTTAAATATAATGATATTGATTCTCTGAAAAAGATATTTGAAAAAAATAAAGGGCAAATCGCCACAGTAATAATGGAAGCTGCACAGCTTGAAGCACCTAATAAAGGATTTTTAGAAGAAGTAAAAAAGATTGCTCATGGGAACGGAGCTTTATTGATATTTGATGAAGTTGTTACAGGATTTAGATTTTCTAAAGGCGGAGCACAAGAATATTTTGGAGTCATTCCTGATTTATGTTGTCTTGCAAAATCTCTAGGAAATGGTCTTCCTATTTCTGCTGTTGCAGGTAAAAAAGAAATTATGGAAAATACTGAAGATGTTATAACATCAATGACTTATGGAGAAGAATGTTTATCAATGGTAGGAGCAATAGAAGTTTTAAATGAAATAGAAGAAAAACCTATTATAAAACACATATGGGAACTTGGTGCCGCTTTTCAAAAAGAATATAATAATCTTACTCAGAAATATGGAATTAATACAAAATGTATTGGTTTTCCCTGTAGACTAGAACTTTCATTTTCGGATTATAAAAACTTCAAAAGAAAAGAAATAAAAGCTTATTTTTTACAGGAAACTGCCAAAAAAGGAATTATTTTTGGAATGCATATTTTTATGACTTATTCTCATAAAAAAGAGCATATCAAGAAAGCTCTAAAAGTTTGTGAAGAAGTTTTTAAGAAAATTAAATCTTTGGAAGAAATAGATAAACTGCCTCTCGAAGGCGAACTTCCAGTAGAATTATGGTAAGTAAATTAAACCAGATTTATGGAGAAATAGATAACATTAATTCATTTATACATCCGGAATATAATGAAAAGTTTTCTTTTATAACCAATAAAAAACTAAATTTTTTAGCACAAAAGATCTCTAAAAAAATTGTAAAAAGTGAATATAACCAGGTTCTTGTGATCGAGTCTGGAGCAAGTCCATTTTCAAGATTATGTGAACCAATTGTAGCAAGAAAGAAAAAAGTCAGATGGATATATGTTAAGTTTCCGAGAGACTCGGTTAAAAATATCTTTCCTGTATTCGATTATTATCTATCAAAAAAAGAAAAAACAGAAAATCTATCAAAAGAACAGATTGATAGTATTAAGAGTATACTTAAAATTAGCAAAAACTTAGGAAATAAAAGAGAAAAAGTCCTAAAAAAAATATGCAGTGAGATGCCTCAGAGTTTTCTTTATCCCAAAAAGCAGAGCCTAAATAAGATACTTCAAGAGATCAGCAAAAGAAGCCGGAATAAATATCAAAAAGTTATTTCTATAATTTTTGAGGATACAGGAATTAGTAATTTTTTAAAAAAGCCATTTTTGTTATTTGATGAATATATTGATTCTGGGACTACGTTAAATAACTATCAACACTATTTGAACTTCATTTGTAAAACAGATTTTAGGATCATCTCTTATCAGGTAATGATTAAGAAATCTAATAAATATCCTTCAATCTACTTCACTCTCTATGATTTGGGCAGCCAGTTAAATTGTTATAGGCTTGGAGTTTATCCTTTTGAAAACAGAATTGATTTAATAGGATATTTTTATTATTTAGATCAAAACTCCTTTGAAAAAATTAAATTAGATAATCTTATTAAAAATGATGGAAAGATCACCGGAAGATTTATCGAAGAAATTGCTAAAGGAGTAGTTAACTCAGGCATCGTACAGAAAATAAAAAGGGAGTTTAAGATAAAACCAGTTAGAGATTTTATTGATGAGAACCATCTGCTTAGGTACCTCTTATTTGTATTAGAAAAAGAAGTTTCCAGATATGGAAAAGAAGCGGAGTTTTTGTGGCTAGCTTTTGATATGTATGGTCCAATTTGGTCGCCATTACCGGATAAATATCATTTAGAATTTATGGAAGTATTCGAAAAAGAGTATAAGGAATTTACGAGAATGAAAGATTTTTCAAAACTAAAGAAAAAATACAAAACTTTCAGAAAGGAAATAATAAGTGGCATTTCAAGTATAATGATTGAAAGGAGGAAGAAATGGTTAAAAAGTATTAAACCTATTTTAAAAAATGGAAATTAAAAAAATAATTGATATATCTATGGATTTGAATGAGAAGACAGTAGTTTGGACTGCAGATCCTCAGCCGCAATTAAAACCAATATTAAGACAACCTAAAGACCTAGTAAACTTTACTTGGCTTGATTTTGGAGCTCATGCAGGTACTCATATTGATGCACCATTTTTTTTATATAAAGATAAATGGACTTCTGATAAAATACCTTTGACAAGGACAATCGGAGAATGTCAGGTTTTGGATTTAACACATGTCGATGATATGATTACTTCTGAACATTTAAAAAAATTTAAGATAACAAAAAAGATACTTTTGCTTAAAACCAAAAATTCTTTTGACAAAATGGAAAAGTATAATCCTAAACATATAGCTATGACTGTTGAATCTGCAGAATATCTAGTTAAAAAAGGAGTTGCTTGCTTAGGCTATGACTACCAATCATTTGAAAGAGAAGGTAAAAATGATGTTCATGAGGTCTTTCTATCAAGGAGCATCACTGTTATTGATAATTTAAGATTAAAAGAGGCTGAACAGAAAAATTACTTCCTTATATGCTTGCCAATCAAGGTAACTGGAATTGATGGAGCTCCTTCAAGAGCTATTTTGGTAGATAATGATTAAAATGAGAAATAAATATTGCAACTATATTGAATCGTTTGAAGATTTTCCAAAAAAAGGAATCGTATTCTGGGATTTTACTCCGTTGCTCTCTAATCCAAATATTTTCAAAGAAGCCATCAAGGACATTTCTGCTCATTACAAAAAAAAGAATATAACAAAGATAGCTGCAATTGAGGCGAAGGGTTTTACTCTAGGAACAGCTTTGGCTTATGAACTAAATAAGCCCCTAATTTTAATAAGAAAGCCCGGCCTGATTCCTGGAAAAGTAAGCTCGGAGAAGTTTATTAAAGAGTATGGAGAAGGGCAATACGAAATAAAAGATAATTCTTTTAGTAAAAAGGATAACGTACTGCTCGTATATGATATCATGGCAGGTTCGGGAGCAACTAAAGCAGCAATAAACTTAATAGAAAAGCAAGGAGCTAAAGTTGCAGGCTGTACTTATGTTATTGAATTGGAATATCTTCAGGGCAGAGCGGATCTTAGTCAATATGATCTTTATCCCTTAGTAAAAATTTCTAAGAAAAAGCTAAAATGAAATACAAGATTATTAGCTTTGACATGCAGGAAACTTTAACGGATAGTTCTTTTTCAGATGAGTTTTGGATGGAGACTCTTCCTTATCTTTATTCAAAAAGCAAAAGCATTAGTTTAGATGAATCAAAAGCAATTTTAAAAGAAAAATTTAGCAAGTATGGAAAATACGACTACAGATACTATTCTGTAAAATATTGGATTGAAGAACTTGATCTCAAAATGGATTTTAGTGATATTGTAAAGATGATAAAAAATAAACCTCTTTTTTATAAGGATGTAAAAGAATTATTAAAAAGTTTGAAAGATAAAGTTAAGTTAATTATAATATCAACAACTACATATGAATTTATTGATTGTGAGTTAGGAGAACACAAACAATACTTTGATAAAATATATTCCTCTTTAGATGATTTCGATATCGCTGGTAAAACAAAAGAAGTTTATGAAAAAGTAGCTAAAGAAAATAACGTTCTTCCATCAGAGATTCTCCATATAGGGGACAGCAAAGAGATGGACGTGGAAAATGCTGATAAAGCGGGCTGTGATGTTTTTTTCTTCAATAATAGCAGATCACGTGATGAAAATATAAAAGAGCTTAAGAAGTTAATTAAAAATTCAATTTGATTTTTCCTCGTTTTCCTTGATAATTCTGCCCATGTCTTTTTTGACTTTGTGTGTTGTGGATGTTCTGTCCCCGATGCTAACTCAGGAATTAAATAACCTACTTTTTCAAGCTTTTCATGGATTATTTTCTTTTCAACAGCCCATTTATGTAGTTTAGTAACAGACATTTCCGAGTTTGCTCGAATAGTTTTTTACATTGGGGGCAGTTAAAATCTTCTTTTGTCTCTTTTCCTTCAAGCTCCTTATATTTTCCTCTTAACTTTCTTTAAAGTATCAAGGTTTTCAATTCTTTTATTTGCAGGGATGCACATTTGGAACTTTTTCCAGAATATCTTTTGCAGCCATTCAATCCATTCCCTATCCGTTATAGCATAATAAATTGCAATCGCCTTATCAATTTGTCCCTGTTTGCCAAATCCTTTTTGAATTTCTCCAAATTTTATAATGAAATTATCAAAGACGTAAGCTCTAAGTGGAGTTATTCCATGCTTTATTAATAACATTGGCTCTTTCAATCCAGAGTTTAAAGACAGCACTTCTTCAACATTTTGAAGATCTATAAGATTAATATTTGTAATTATTTTCACGACAACTTTACGTTTAATACAGTCTGCAAGATAATTTAACAATTTTTTCTTTTTATGTTGCAAATGAATAAAAGCAAGATTACCTGCGAAAATTAAGATTTCTTTTTCAGCTTTTTCAAAATAGGGTATTAAAGAACCAATATCGTAATCGTAAGACTTTTCGTTATCGATAATCTCATAATGCCCTTTTCTTTTATTTGGATCAATATATTGGTAAATTTCAAATGGGGAGAAATCATATTTATCTATTCCAAGTTCAATTTGCTTGAATAAATTTTCCTGAACATCTGTAGAATGTACTTTTTCTGTATTGTTCCAATAAACTATTTTAAGAGCCCCTCTTGTACCTCCCCTAAATGTTTCAGTCTTTATTGTTCCTGTTTTAAGCATTATCTCCTCGATATACCTATCAACAGTTTTCCAGCTTTTGTCCAAGGCTACTGCTATCTCGTTTACAGACCTTGGTTTTTGATAAACCATTTCCTTTATTTTTTCTGTTATTTGCTGATCTAAAACCACAATAATATCTTGAAAAACTGGTTTTTATACTTTTCTAAAAAATCCAACTATAAAGACAAAATATTGTGAGAAATGTCTATTAATAATAAAACACTGTATTTTCTTAAGCAAACAACGAAAAGGTTATAATACCACTTCAAAGTTACAATATCATGGAAACAACAGAAATGCAAAGGCTTGAAAGAGAACTTAATGAGGGTAGAAGTATTTTAGATAGTTTCTTTGCTGCACATAATTCAGCTTTGGATAATCAAATAAAAAAAGAAGTAGAAAGACTGAATTCTTCAGGAGAATGGAATGAAAGAATACAACAAGCTCAAGCAGATTTAGAAAGCTGGTCAACTGGAGGAAGAAAGCAAGCATATACTCCAAATTCATTAGTTTTGGCCAAGATATCAAGAGAACTTGCAAACAACTATGAAGATGTAAATGGGGCAGGGCTTTTAACAGCAAATGCAATGCATCAGGCCGTGGTAACTTATACTTTTTCAAGAGATAAAAAATTATTTGAATATCTTGTCAGAGAAGGTAAGAGAGGTAAGAAATTTGGGCTAGTAGAAATGGCGGATAGATTAGGCCCAGCATTACAACCTGCAGGATCTTCTGCCTATTTCTATATCAAGTATGTTCCTTACGGAGTTGAATCAAGAAGCATTCTAGGAGAAAGAATAAATGAAAAAGCATTTGTAACTCCTGACACTGTAGTAGGAAGTGCTTCTAACTTAATTAATAGATTTGGTGTTCATTATGCTTTGGCTGAGACTTCTGCGGCTCCAAGGTCTGATGTTCCAAAGTCAGGAAGAAAACCAGAATTATATATTTGCACGTATGTGAAAGGTGGAGAACCAAGAGTTGAGAGTCATCAAATTAATACTTTGTTCAGAACTGAATTTGATTCAAGAGTCAGAGAAGAAATGTACCAATCATTAAGGGGGCTGTTTGCATAAAATGGTTGAAGAATCAAGAGATGTTGCTGAAGTCGTAAGGAGTATAGAACTTTATTTAATAGGAAAGAAAATTCACGAACTTGGAAAGCAAGGAGTTTCTAAACTTGTTTTTACAAGGGAGCCGGTATTTAGAAAAAGAGAAGATGTTGGAACATTGGTTGTTGCTGCAGGATCATATGATCCGTTGAGCGTTGCACATGTTTCTTTATTTAGAGAAGGACTAAGAGCAGCAAGAGAATCTTCAAATGCTGAAGGATTAGAAGAGACTTTAATCTTGACATCAACAGCACATTTTGAAAAAGATATAAACTTAAGAGAAAATGCTGCAATTTATGATCGAGTTCATGCACAGGAAGGATTTGCAAGATGTGAAGGAAATGTTTCATTAGGGTTTTTCAATAAGGCTCTTTTTGTTGAGATGGCTGAGTCTGTAAGAGAAGCTTATCCAAATACTGGAATTTATTTTCTTGTTGGAACTGATGTAATGCAAAAAGTTCTTGATCCTATGGGATATCAAAGAATTGGGTTAGATTCCACTGAAACACAAAGAAGACTTTTTACCGGAAGCAAGTTTGTAGTCAGTCAGAGAAAAATTAAAACCCTTCAAGGAGAAAAGTTAGTTACTCTTGATGACCTGCAATCAATGTATCCCGATAGCCTACAATATTCTGATAGAATGATATCAATAGATCTTGAGAATGGATACGATGGTTTAGAAATTCCAATAGAGGCTGTAAGTTCAACACTCATAAGACAGAAAAGAAATGTTAATGAAAACATAAGAGATCTTGTGGCTGTTGGAATTAGTCAATTTGTAGACAAGAGAAGTCTCTATTTAAGAGATTCTGATAGATATGCTGCTTTTGTTTGTGCGAGACAAAGATTTGCAGACCAACATAAAGATCAGCCTATTGCCTCTTATATTGGTGAGTTAATGGCTTATCTTGAAAAATTAGATAATGCTCCTGAATTAAGAGAAAAAGAAGTCAAAGAGTATGGAGGCAGGAAAAGATGAGTAGAGTTCTTGTTGTAAATCCTCCGAATGAACCATATACTGACAGAAGTTTGTTAATTGAACCTATAGATGTCTTAACAATCGCCTCACATGTGAAAAGTTTAGGTAATGAAGTTAGAGTTGTTGATATGGATGTTAAACAGAGAACTCCAGAATCAATCTCTACAGAATTAGATCAATTTAATCCGGACTTTACAGTTGTTCCGTTTGATTATCATATTCCTTTATTCAGACATGAAGCAATTTCCGGAGTTAATAGAATTGCCAGAATTGCAGATTCAACAGGATCGAGAGTTATTCTTGGAGGAAGAACACCAAAGCATTATGGGGAAATGTTTCTTGACGGAACACATGGAGTTATAATTTCAGGAGAAATGGAGCCGGCACTTACAGAACTTTTAGATAATGAATGGTCAGATAAATCTTTGGAAGGGGTCACAGGAGTAATTTATAAATCAAACGGAAGATTACACAGAACTACTCCAAGAAAGGAAAGATTTGATCTTAATCAGCTACCTATTCCTGACCGATCTCTAGTCGATATGAAGGATTATATTGATGTTAGAACTTTATTGTCTAGCAGAGGATGTGTTGAGAAATGTGGATTCTGTCCCGTACCAGAGTTTTGGGGTCATTGGAAAAAAAGAGATCCTATAAAGGTAGTTGATGAGATAGAATACCTAGCTAATGAATTTGGTGCACAGAAGATTTTGTTTTTAGATGATCATGCAACAGTTGATAGAAAGAGGATGATTACAATCTCTGATGAAATAGTGAGAAGAGGTATTGAAACTATGTTAGGTTGTTTAAGCACAGTATCAAGATATGATCCGGAGATGATTCAATCTATGCATCAAGCAGGATTCAGATGGATTCATTATGGTGCAGAAATGGCCAGTCAAAAAGTTCTGGATTATATGAATAAGGGAATAACTGTTGATGAAATGAAAGAAGCAATTGTTGGAACAAGAAAAGCAGGGATGCGTGTTAGAACGAGCTGGATATTTGATGCCCCGCAAGCTGATGAAAAAGCTCTTGATGATACTCTAAGTTTAATATTGGAAACAGAACCCGAAGAAATAAGGGCCCATTATCTAACGCTTAGAGCGGGAACACCATTTGAAAGACAAGCAGAATCAAGAGGAAAGTCTTCTCTACCTATTCAATATATTCATAGTGGATCTCCACATTCTAGCTTTGATACTCTTTCTCCTGAGAAAGTTTTAGAAAAAGTTGGAAATCTAACTGATGAGCTTCAAAATAGAGGATACATGGTAGTCAGAGATCCATCCCAGTTTAGAGTATTTAATGGAGATAATAATTCAGACGCAAGAGTGATTTCATTTTGTCCTTTGAGATATGGAATAGGATGGAGACGATAAAATGGAAAATTATAGACTTGGGGTAACGGGCTCGATGGGTTGCGGAAAATCTTATGCTTGTTCTAAACTTGTAGAAATAGGAGAAAACCAGGGAGTAGTATTTACTCATTTGGATTTTGATGACATTAGAAGAACAAAACCAAAACCCTATGAAGTTCTTAGAGAAAGAATTGATCATTCAGAGGGAATTGTTCTTGTTGATTGGGCTTTATTAGTAGAAGATAATTTGCTAAACTTAGTAAATAATAATGTTCTGTTAGTTAGATCTGACTATAAAACTCAACTTGGAAGGCTTGTTGGAAGAGATTTGCCAGAATTAGAAATAAAAAGAAGAATTGATGCACAACTAACTAATGATCAGAAAGAAAGAAGAATATTAGAAGCACAAACCAGAGATAGATTTGGCAAGCTATTATCATTTGATACTCCACAAAATCCTTCTGACAAACAATACCAAATATTATTCTATCAAATTTTAGAGGAGGTTAGAAAATGCAACTAGCTGTTCAAAATAGTGGGCAATTTAAAACGGAAGATTATGACTTCTGTTTATTTAGAATTCCTGAAGACGGAGGCAGAGCTTTATGGCAGATCACTAATGTATGTAATTATAACTGTTCTTATTGCATTTTTGCTTCTGGACCAGAAAAAATAAATGGAGAACTTAACACTGATGAAGTTAAAAGCGCAATCGATGGTTTAAAGAAGAGAAATTTCAGACATGTAAAATTTACTGGTGGAGAACCTTTTGTAAGAAAAGATATGGCTGACATTTTAGAATATGCTGCTGGAAATGATTTTGTAGTAGATGTTTCAACAAATGCCTCTTTAATTACTCCAGAAAAAGCCCAAAGAATTTCCGATATGGGTTTGAATATGATTCATGTAAGTGTGGATGGACATCAAAGACAGATTCATGAGGCTGTTAGAGGAGAAGGAACTTATGATTCTACACTAAGAGGTTTGCACAATTTAACTGAACAAGGAGTATATGTTAGAGTTGGAACCGTGCTTTATACACAGAATGATTCCTTACTTGAAGAAATGGTTCAGTTTTGTGCTGATCAAGGAGTCAAAGAAGTTGCGTTCTCTTTAATGCAACCAGCAGGAAGAATGGCTGGAGATTACTCACTAGTCACAAGAATTTCTTCATTAGAAATTGCTCAATCCGTTGAACAACTTGCGGAAAAATATGAAGATAGAATAAAGGTTAGACATAATCTAGGGAGTGTTTCTGGAAATGGATCAAGTGGGATTTGTCCAGGAGCAACAAAGTTTCTTTACATTGATAATTTAGGAAGAGTTTCTCCATGTACATGGATTTCTGAGAGTGCTGGTAGTTATAATAGCGATATAACTCTTAAGACTCATAGTTTTGATGAAGTTATACACTCATCTCCAATAAGAGCTTATTTAGAAAAAATAGATGAAGCAGGAAAACAGGGTTTTACGGGATGTCCATTAAAATGGAATGGAGGTTTTGCAAAATGAGATTTAAACAAGATTCCCCAATTTATGCATTTACTACAGAAAACCTTGGAGGTTATTTTCCGTTAATTGATTTTTCAGGGAAAAATGTTTTAACGGTAACTGCTTCAGGAGACCATGTAATAAATGCTTTAATGCTCGGAGCTAAAAGTGTAAGAAGCTTTGATGTTAATTCTAGGGCAAATCATTTTGCTGAATTAAAATTAAGTGCTTTGGAAAGACTTGACTTTGAAGGATTTAAAGAGTTTTTCTTAAGAGGTAATGATGCTCTCGGCTTTGAAATATATAAACTTCTTAGAAGAGGTTTATCTCAAGAGGCAGCAGCATTTTTTGATGAACAATATGATCAATTTAATGGAGATGGACGAAAATTAAGAGAATCTGATTTATTCAATAACAAATACGATAAAACTGCATTAAAATTAGCAAGTAATCCATATCTGCAATCAGAGCAAGATTATAGAACTGCTCAAACTAATTGTGCAAGAACAAGGCCTAAATTATTAATTGCTCGGGCTGACCAAATACCTCAAATGTTAGAAAGACCGGTTGATATTGTTTTATTATCTAATATTGCAGACTATGTTCATGAAATTTTCTCAGAGGATCCACTTGTTCAATTTAGAGATCAAGTTGTCAAGCCACTAGTAGATAGATTAATTCCGAGAGGAATTATTTGCGCAGCTTATGTTTATGATGCTCATGATATTGTTCCATTTAGAAGTTCTGTGGATAATCCAGTTGAAAGAAGAAAATTAGGTTTTGAAGGTGTAGAATATTCTGAATCTACTTTTGATGGTGTTATTGAAGGAAGGAAAGATCTTGTTGTAATGCTCAAAATAAATTGTAAGGAGGTAAAACATGACAGAACAATTCAAACCATTGCGAGAGCTTAGAGGAAGTTATGGAAGTAGCGATGTTAGTGAACTTGTTGACTTTACAAGACAAGCTAATGTCCATCTTCCAAGTAGCGAAGCTTATTTCTTTGAGAAACAAGGAAACACAGTTCATGTATATGGAACTGCAAAAGGTATAAGCCAATACGAAGTTCCTGAGGGTGCTGGTGCTGTAAGAGTAACTTCTACAGGTATTGAGTTAGGAATCAGGCTAGGAGGAGTTGAGAAAGTATTACTACATTCAAAACCTTATAGCGGAGATCTTTCCCCAAAAGCTCAACGAAAAACTACAAGAAGATCCACATCTAGAGATAGCGGAAGCGGGGAATCAAGAGTAGGAGAATCTTAAACTCAAGGAGACAAAATGTTGAACGAAGAAGAACTACAGAGTCTTCATACTAATCAAAGACTCTTAGTAATAGAAATGCAGGGTAGAGGAATAGATATAATCTCACTAGATGGAACTATAGAACTTTTGGAGGCTTCATATAACGGACATAATGAATTTTTATTAGACAGAGATTCTTCAATAGTTCCTTATTTAACTTCAGTTATTTCCGGAGATAAACTTCTTGCTAAAACTTTGCTTAGAAGAGCAGGAATTAATGTAAACGAGGGCTTGGCTTTTACAAGAAATGAAATTAATGATTCTTTGTTGTATGCACAAGAACTTGGATTTCCGGTGGTTGTAAAACCTAATTTTGGATCTCATGGAGACAATGTTCATATAGATTTGAATAACTTATGCGATGTTAAAGAAGCAATTGATCAAGTTGTTTGGAGTATTGGAAATAGAGCATTTTTAGTTGAACAACAGTTTGATGGAAATGAGTACAGGGTTTTCGTTACGAGAGAAGGAAGCTATGCCGTGTTGTATAGAGATCCTGCGCATGTTGTGGGTAATGGCCAAGACACTCTGGAAAAACTTGTCTTAGATGAAAATACAAGTAGAAATTTAAGAACTAATTCTTTATGTCCAATCTCAGTAGATTCACAAGCGCTTAGATTTTTAGCAAGAAACGATATGAACTTACATTACCTACCTGAAGAAGGAAAAAAAGTTTATTTAAGACATAATTCAAATATTGCCGATGGCGGAGTGTGTGAAAATTATACAGATAGAGTTCATCCTTCAGTTATTGATATATCAAGAAAAGCATTGGAGGTTTTTCATGGATTGCCTTATGCAGGTATCGATTTTATGACTGTCGATGTTGAAACAGAACAAACAGCTGATTCATATAGGGTTATTGAAGTTAATTCTGTGCCAGGAATACATATGCATATGAGACCTGGAAAAGGAAGCCCTATAAATGTAGCTTCTTATATCGTTGATATGATCTTTCCGGAAACTAAACAATGAAAAAGATAAAAAACAGCTTAATTGAAAATTCCAATAGTTATTATGATAATTCAAAGATTTATGAAGAATTTACAAAAGCAGAAGATTTTCCTAATAAAATAAAAAAGTTTCTATTTCCTAAGGTAAAAGGAAAGGTAGTTGTTGATTTCGGATGTGGTAACGGAAAATATGCCGGTTTATTATCAAACAAAACTCAAAAATACGTTGGAATTGATATCTCAAAAGAACAAATAAGAATAGCTAAAAGTAAGTTTAAAGATAATAAGAATGCAGGATTTATTCATTCTTCTGTTGAAAAGATAAATTTACCCTCGAATTACGCAGATGTAATAATTTCGTCATGGGCAATAAGCACAATAAATGGTTATAGCAGAAAGAGTAAATCTATCAAAGAAGCCTTAAGAGTATTGAAGCCAAAGGGAATTATTTTTTTAATTGAAAACGATATAGGCGGAGAATTTGAAATAATTCGTGGAAGATATCCAGATATAAAGAGAACAAAAGAATATAATGGCTGGGTTTTGAAAAAAGGTTTTGAAGCAGAAAAAAGAATTAAGACTTATTTCAGATTTAGTTCAAATAAACAAGCAAGAAGAGTTATAGGTGCAATCTGGGGAGAAAGAGTAGGAAGTTTAGTTAAGGGCAAGATAATAAAACATAATGTTATTATTTTTTCAAGAAAGAAATAATCATTTTGCTTCTTCGTTTTCCTTGATAATTCTGCCCATGTCTTTTTTGACTTTGTCTATTTCTTTTTTAGCTTCGTTATACATCTTGCTTTGTTCTTCTTTCACAGTTATTAGCTTTTAGAATTCTAATTATTCCATTAATAATTTATGAAGCATATGATATATACAAATATAATGCGAGATATGAAATAATTGAATATAGCTAAAATTACTCCTCCTCGATAATTTATCGCTTAAGTGGTGTAAGTTAACCCTTAGGTAACATGCCACGAGGAATTGAACCTCGCCCTCAACCTTTTATAAGCGAGCAGGGATTTGAACCCTGATCAACTCCTCCGCAAGGAGCTATTCTATCCAGGTTGAACTACTCGCTTGTTCCAATTTAGCCATGTTTTTTGGGTTATTTGAACCTATCTCTTTAATCCATTTTTCAAGCATGACATATCCATTTAAACTTATTACATATTTTCCCAAGTAAGGAATAAAACCCATTATCTCAAGCATCTTGCCAACTTCTTTGATGAAAGGTTCTGACTTTATTGTAAAAGTTATAACTGGGTAATTATTTTTTGATTTCACCAGATGGACGCAACCATCAGTATCGAAAATACCCCTTACAAAAGAAGAATATATCTCCTTATTTCTGCTTTCAAGTATTAAAGGCGGAACTGTGATTCTATTAACTTTATTCCCAAAAGGAATATTTAAGACTTTATTTTTAAATTCAAATAATGCTTGAGAATAAACCTCAAATCCAACAACACTTTCAAGCTCCATTAATTTTAAATTCAAGCCATATAATTCCTTATATAATGGAAATAGAAAATTCAACATATATTCTCTTTCTTTTTTGTTAGTTTTAACAGAAAAATAATTCTTATGGATAGACAAACAACCATCGCCTAGATGAATGCCTATTTCTTCTGCAAGTTTAGGAGTTGTCTCTAAAGGAAGTTTTATATTTTTTATTTTATCAGATTTACTGAATAGAACTCCAGAATTATCCAGTGAAATTTTATTATTTTTAAAATAACTTCTATTTTTTAGCTCTAAAAGCTCACTCTGGAATTGTCTTTTTTTATTTTTTAACGACTTGATCTTTTTCCTAATAAATTTTCGATAATTTTCATCCTCCTTAATTTTTTTGTTTAAAATAAAGATATTTTTCTTACCAATCTTGCTTATTAAATTAGAAAATTTTGGATCACTCCATAATTTTTTTAAATTTTTTATTTTATTCTCTCGCCCTGCATTGCCTCCTTTTTTCTGCCCCCAATTATTCGGTTGCACGTCTAAAATTTCTAATTTTTCAGAAAATTCATCCATCAAATTATTAGGTAAATATTTCCTTTGTCCATTTTTCCAGTTTCTGATAGTTTTATAGGGAATATTTAATTTTAGAGCTAAATCTTTCAAACTTACAGCACCATGTTTCTTCATTAATAGATTAAATAATATCTGTTTTGAATTCTTGGATAATAAAACCCTCATCATTTATAAAATGTAAACAATTATATAAATATTTCTAATCCGATAAACTATGGGGGCTTAGTATAAACACAATCATCAAGAATTAAAAACCTTTTTAGAACTATCTGTTTTAGCAAGGTAGAAGAACAATTTATTTTGAAAGTAATCCATTTCTTAGCTATCCAAATTATAGGCATTAATGTTCTAAATTAGAAAATCAAATTGAACACTGAGATTTGATTTCCAATTAATTTCTTATTTTTTATAAAAAAATTACTTAATCTTAAAACAGTTGTTCTTCTCTAATCTCTTGGCCAATTGAAGGATATCTTTGCGCAATACCGTCTAGTGTTTTTTGAGCATCTAAATAAGCATTCCTATTAGAATCTCTTGCTAAAATTAACCTTTTAACACCTGCATTTTGTAATTCAATCTCTTCCAGATATGCAGATTTCAGTGCAGAATAATCTATTCCTGAATCTGAGATTTTTGAATCTATCGCCTTGTAATTTCTTTGAGTATTTTTTCCAGTAAATCCATTATTTGTATTTGAAATTCTCAATTCCTCATATCTCTGTCTTAAAAAGATAACATCCGGCAGATAATTAGAATTCTCTTCCTTTATCGATTGATTTTCTTCCCTTCTCGGTCTTTGGGCTTTGGGTTTCTTAGAATCGTAATGATGATTATTCCACTTTACTTTGTTAAATCTTCTTCCCATTTTTATTTTTCAAAGCATATCATTTCATGAGTTGTCTTATAACTGTGAAGTTCCTTTTGACTGAACCATAGAGGCACTTCATGTTTAGCATCTTCAGCATTTCCAGATGCATGAACTAAATTTCTTACATTTATTTCATTAGAGTTTGCGTAATCTTTTGAAATGTGGGCATAATCTCCTCTTATAGTTCCAGGCATCGATTCACTTGGATAAGTTGAACCAACCATCTTCCTTGTAACTTTTATTGCATCCACTCCCTCTAGTACCATTGCAACAAGTGGCCCTTCCTTAACATATTTTACTAAATCGTCCCTTACTCTCTTTCCATATTTATCCTCGATATCCTGCCTGTAATGTTCTTTAGCAAAATTTTCATCAATCCAGACCATCTTCATCCCAATAATTTTAAGTCCAGCATCTTCAAATCTTCCAATTATCTTCCCAATTAAACCTCTAAAAATTCCATCTGGCTTTATCAAAACTAATGTCTTCTCCTTAAGCAGTTTATCCATAACTCATTTTGGAAATTAGGTGTTTTAAAGTTTGTTGTTGTAAAAAATACCATTCCACATTTAATACAATTATTCTTAAAAACCCTATAATGTTTAATTATTCATGTCAAACAATCAAATTCTCTTGGATCAAATCAGAGAGAGCATCCTAAAAGACAACGCAATTCATCTTAAATCTACAGCAACAAATTTAGTTTTCGGAAAAGGCAACCCTGATGCAAAAATTCTCTTCGTTGGAGAAAGTCCAGGAGCCAACGAGGATCTTCAAGGCATCCCATTCGTTGGAGTAGCGGGAAAAAATCTAGACAATATGTTAATGAAGATAGGTATATCTATTGATGATGTCTACATTGCAAATATCCTTAAGTACCGCCCTCCAAAAAATAGAAACCCTCTTCCTGAAGAAATTCTTTCCCATACTCCTTATCTTACAAAACAAATTGAAGTGATAAAACCTAAAGTGATATGTTCTCTTGGAAATTATGCTACAAAATTTCTTCTCGCTGATGGGCATGTAGACAAGATGGATAGTCAAGCAGGGATAACTCAACTGCATGGAAAACCTCTAAATATAAATTTCCAAAATCAGCAAATTAAACTAATCCCTCTTTTCCATCCAGCAGCAATAATATATAATAGAAAGCTTTTAGAAGAATGGGAAAAGGATATCGAAATAGTTAAAAAAGAAATTACTTCATAAGAAAGGAATGACGTTGATATCTTCCCCTTCGTTTTTTAATGGGATAACGTCTATAGAAAAAGACTCTTCCTTCATTAGTTCTTTTAAATCCCTAATTGTCTCTCTCAATCCTTCTTCATCCTTATGAAACAATTGTAAATATGCGTTTGGTCTTCCCAGCATAAAAGATAAAGTTTCTGTATGTTTAGAACTAGAAACAAAACTTCTCAATTTACTTTGTATCTTTGAAGAAAAGTTTGTAAAATTAAGAAAAAGCAATGTGTAAAAAAATCCTAATTTATCCATATCGAAATAAGCTCTTGCTCCAAGCCAAACTCCTCCTTCCTTTAACCTCTTTAATTTGTAAACCACAAGTTCAGCAGAAATCCCCACTTCGTGCGCAATATCTATGACTCTAGCTTTGGCATCCTTTCTCAAAACCTTCAGTAATTTTATATCTTTTTCGTCCAACTTTATTGGTTCTTTTTTGTAATCCATCGTTAAGTGACTCTTAAACTTCTTATCTCCAAGAAATTTCAAAGGATAAAGTTCAGTCATAAAAGGCTCGACTATATTATAATCTACAATCTCAACACTATCCTGCAATATCCCAAATATATGCTCATTTCTTTCCTGCTCATTTTTAAAAATAAAAATCATTCCTAAGTCATATTTACCTAACAGCTCAACAGATAAAATTCTCAGCTTATCCTTCATATAATTCTTCTTGAAATCTTCCACTTTTGAAAATCTGTTAAACTTAACAAGAAAAATAACTGTATGGTGATATCCAAGTCGGCTGTAATTAACAATTGGAATATTTCCCCTTATAACTCCATTTTCCTCAAACTTTTTTATTCTGTATTCAACTTGTTCTCTTGAAAGATGCAATTCTTTTGCGATTTTAGTAAGCGGCGCTCTTGAATCATAATAAAGATACGCAAGCAATTTTACATCCATAGGCTTAATCTTCAAATTTTCTTCCATCTTTTAACTATATATAAAAACTATTTAAATCTTATTTTATTAAAATTTACTGGCTTTTTATTTAATAAATTAGTATTTTTGGACAAGAAACTACAAATACCTTTCAGCCCTATGCAAAGTATGAAAGAAAGATATCGGTCAAATAGAGAAGTTTTGAGAAATAGAATTTACTTAGGAATCGGAGGAATTTTTTATGATCCTTCTGACCCAAAAAACTCTCCAGAAAAGGTTCCAATCATCATTTTAGTTCCTGGAAAAAGAGACCTTGTGGGAATATTAGATGATAGCAAACAACTTGAATTTATTATAGGAGGAAGTAATCTATATGAAAAACAAAAATATTAGGGATCTAACTCCACAAGAGATGCAATGTCCTCCGTTCGGAGCATGTCCTGCAATCTATGAATCAAACGACTGCATAGCCGGATTAGCTTGCCCCGGAGTTTACGAAGTAGTTGAACTAACCCCAAAAGAAGAAAAATGTATTGCAGGCATAGGCTGTCCGGCCGCCTATAAACTAAGGCAATTGACTCCTCAAATAATAAGAAATTGCGTGGTGGGTGCCTGTCCTGAGATTTATGAAGCCAATAAAAACAGTTATCTTATAGTTGGAAAAATTATTGATGCAAAAGAGTTTGGATTAGAAAGCAGAGTCGGACAAGGAGAAACACTAATATCTATTCCAAAAACACTTATTGATAAAATGGAAAGAGGAATCTAAGTCATGGTAATAGGTTTTGGTAGTGAAGAAGGAAGAATGAAACAAGAAAGAGACGCAGATAAAAGGTTACATAAGAGTAAAATGACTCTTTTAAACTCTATAGCCGAATCAGTTAAAAATGATTCGATAAGAAAAAAATTACCCGAAACCGATAGTATGGTAAGATATCTTAAAGATTGTCCGCCTAGAAATATTCTTCTTTTCAAATTTTCTATAGAAAGTTATGTAAATGAAATGCAAAGATGTGGGGCCGTGATAGAAGCAAGGTTAGCGAGCCTTGCAGTAGATGACTTAAACAAAGGAGATTATAATAGCTCAAGAGTTAAGAATTATGAGAGATTTCTCAAGAAAATTATATAAAATTAATTATCGGCCCTTTTTCTTCCCATATATCTCGTTCACATCTCTCATTTTGTTAAACTTGTAATGTGCTTCTATGCTATCCTTTCCACACATGAGGCACTTTTCATTTAAAGTATATCCATGCTCGATGCATCTTTTTAGCATCATATTAAACCTCTTAATTTAAACCCTTTAATAAAATCTTTTAATTCTTTAATCCTTTCAATATCCTCGAAATCCATCCATTTTAATTCAGAATGATCCTTTTTATTTAATTTGAATTTTCTATCTAGGGCATCAATAAGAAAAGGAATAACAATCCACTCGGCATCCTCGTTAATAATAAATGGATCTCCATGTTTTATGATCTCACCAATTAAACCGGTTTCTTCTTTTAATTCTAGCAAAATTGTTTCATTAATATCTTTTTTTTCTTCAACAAAGCCAGAAATAAATTCCCATTCTCCTCCTGAAAACTCTTTTGATTTCACTCTCCGTCCTATTAAGAACTTTTCCTTATACCTTACTAATGCAGTTATGATAACAAAACTCTTCATTTTTCCTTTAATATTTCAAATTCTGCCTTTTTTTCCTTAGACCTTGCTTCAATCAAACCTAAAGCCTTGGAAAGTTTTGCTTCAGCTTCCTTAAAATCCATTGCATTCTCCTCAATACTGAAAGTAGAAGAGCCTCTATAATGCAGTTCCCCTTCAACATCTAAAATTTCTTTTATTTCTTTTATACCCTCTCCAGAATAGCTTTTCAATGAAAAAATTTTCTTGACAATCTTCTTTTTTTCAACTTTATCCTTGATCATCTCAAGTATCTTTGCAGTTTCTTCCTTGTCAAGATATTTCTCTATTACTTTCTTATCTTCTTTTCCTTCTTCAATAAAGTCTACAATTTCATATTCTTTTTTAATTTTTTCAATTACTTTTTTATCTTTTAAGCAGTTTTCTAATATCCTTATATAGGCATTATTTTTCTTATGTCTGTCAAGTACCTCTTCTCTTTCCATGGTACTTACTCTTCGTAAACTTAGCTCTATGTGATCTTTGTAAACTTTTAGTACCTTACAGACTATTTTCTTTCCATTATGTACATAATCTCCTAAGTTCCTTATTCTTCCAGCTGCAACTTCAGACAAAATCATGCTTCCCATGGTGTTGCATCCTTCTATATCTAAGAAAATACTTGTCCCATCAATTTTTCTTACAGAACATAATACAAAATCATTTTCATTTATCTCCATATTGTTTCCTCCATACGCCTTACAATGTGGAGATTAGAAATTCCAAATAGTCCACTAAATAATTTCTTTATCTCCATACCAATCTCCCAATAATATCTTTATTTCCATATTGATGCCTCACGTTTTTCAATGTGGAAATTAGAAATTCCAAATAGCCTACTAAAGAATTTCTTTATTTCCATATTAAAACTCTCCTGATGAAAGTAACCACTCTTGCCTTTCCCCCTCCAGTTTTGACGAGCAGTTTATTGCATCTCAAACACTTCACATCAGTCGTAGACTTGCCATAAACAACCTGCTTATTCCCGCATCTATTGCATATCACTTCTAGGTACTTGCCCTCTTTCTGTCCTGTCTTAACATCTGTCGTTTTTGTCTGGTTTGTTTCTTCTTTGATTGATTTTTTCTTCCCAAAAATTATCTTGATATCCATAAAAAACTCTACGATTACATACTTTTAAATGTTTTTAACTTTAATTTGTTAGAGTTTAACAGTATTTCTCAAGTTTTAGGCATTTATTACCTCAACATCTAACACTTTTTGTAATCCGTAAATAAATTCTCCTTCTTTTTCCTTTAATATTTGACCGCCTGCAGCATTTGGATGTCCCCCGACTTCTCCCCCGATTGGAATAATCGCCCTATGAAGCACATCCCTTACATTCCTTCCTTCCCTTCCAACAATTCTGGCAGATATTTTTATTTTATCATTATTATAAGCCAATGCAACTATCACGCAGCCTTCATTATAATTATGCGAGTGCGATATTATAGAAGCTACAGTTCCAATAATTGTATCTTTAATTCTATCCTTGGCATTTAATATTAAATAATCTTTTCCCTCTATTTTATCAATTGCAGCTACATTTTTTAAAGCAATAGATAAACTCTGTTTATAATTAATATAAATTTTTTCAGCCGCCTCTTTGCATTCTTTATTTCCTAGGCAGAACCCCAGTGCAACTTCAGGCCTATCCATCCTGCCGCACGAATTTATCAAGGCAGATAATTCTCTTGCATCTTCAAGTTTATTGAAAAATTTGACTAAGAAAATATCTCCAAAATACTTGCTTTCCTCATTTTCTCCTGTAATTTTTAATAAAACGCAACTTGTAAGTTTTTTCATTTCTCCCTCATTTAATTCACAAAGCGCTTTATATCTTCCCTGTTCATTCTTTATTCCTGCTTCATTTAATAATGTTAAAACTCCCAGTCTATTTCCGCTTATTCCAGGAATATAAGGATTAAAAGAGTACTCCAAGGTTTTATCTAAAGGCCTGGTCGAAGGATATGCCAAGAAACCTTTTTTTACAATTATTTCCTCATCTTTTAGGATTTCCGAAAATACTTTTCCCGCTTTTTCACCATGTAAATCTCCAACTAAACCTATTATCGCTAAATTAGCCAGATCTTTATTTTCACTAGATAACTCTTTTGCAAATAAATAAGCTATTGCAGAGGTAGACAGTTTTTCAAAATTTTCTACTATAGGATTTATCATAAATACATTAGGAGGTATTTCCTGCACAATTTCATGATGATCTAAAATAAAGATTTCTGTTTTTTTGTTTTTTAAGTCATTTAAATTTCCACTAGCCAAATCTAAAAATATTAAGGCATTATTTTCACCCAAATCTTCAATAAATTTTTCATCCGCTCCTTTTACAATTTCCAAAGAAAACTTTATTCCCTTTCTAGACAAAGCTTTAGATACTATTGCCGCAGAAGTTATACCATCTGTATCGAAGTGGCTTATAATTTTTATCTCTTTTTCTTTGGCCAATAATTTTATTTTGTTAGCACATAACTTTATTTTTTCTAACATCTTTAGTTTTAAAGAATTTAAACTTTTAAATTTTAGTATATAATATTATAAAATGTTGCTTATCTCTTTTATTGAGCCTTATTCAACTTATTGATAACCCAAAGTTTCTTAGTTAAAGCTCTAAAAGAATTATAATCATGCTTGTTTTTTCCTATATGTACTTTCAGCACTTCTACTTTTCGACTAACTGCTTCTCTCTCATCTTCAACCTTTATACCTTTCTCACTTAAAATTTGACATATTTTCTTACCATATATTTTAGTCTTAGGAACCCCATATTTATCTCTTAGAATCATTCCTATTTTCGCAGGTTTCTCTCCCTGTTTTCCTAAATCAACAATTATCTTTTCAACTTCGTCTTGCTTCATTTTTGTCCAAACTACTTTAGATTTTTTGTCATCAGTATTTTTTTTATCTGGCTTTTCTTGTTCTATTTTCTCTTTCATTATGTTTAAACTCTATAAACTATCCCTTAAAAAGCTTTCCATTAAAAAATAATTTTGTATAGAGCACTCCAAGTTTGCAACTGGCAAACCCAAGTTGCATAACAGTATTTACTTAGGTTTATGAAGTTCGTAGGCAAACATTCTCTATAAATTCTGAATTTACTTCAGAATCTATAACTAACATTTCCTGCTTAGCTTCGTAATGCTAAGCAGATACGCCTAACAGCAAGCTTTAAAAAGCATATAATCCCTTCTTTTAAATTAAAGCGCACTCTTTGATCGAGTCAATCAAAGACTAGCATCAATGACTCATTAAAATGAAATCACAAAAAATAAAAATTTTTGGGTCTTTAGATAAGTTCCCTAGGGGCTTTTCATGAAGTTTCCAAAACAAACAAAAAGGTATTGTCCGCATTGCAAAAAGCATACTGCACAGACAGTAAGCACAGCAAAGCAAAGAGCAAGATCAGCAACTCATCCACTTTCTAGAGGTTCTCCAACTCGTAGTAAATTAAGAGGATTAACATCCGGATTTGGAAATAAAGGCAAGCGTTCTAAAAAAGGAGCAAAAGATTGGAAAAGAAAATCAAAAATTACAAAAAGAATTTCTGTTATGTATACTTGTTCAGTTTGTAAAAAAACCAAAGGTATTAGAAAAGCAATAAGATCAGGGAGAATTGAAATAGGAGAAAAAGTATCAAAGTAAAATGGCACAAAAACAAATAAAAGCAAAAAAAGGAATTAAGAAGGAATTTTTCGAAATTACTGCACCTCTGACAACAACAAAAATATCATTATATGCTGCAGAAAAAGATGAATTAGTAGGAAGAACAGTTAAGATAGACCTTACAAAGAATTTAAGGGGAAAAAGCCTTGTTTTAAATTTAAGAATAAAAAAAATAGATGATAATTTAATAGGAAGTCCTGAAAGTGTTGAGCTTGCAGCCTCCTATATCGCAAAAGTAATGAGAAAAGGCGTAGACTATGTTGAAGATTCCTTCGAAATAGAATGTAGAGATTGTTTTGCAAAAATTAAACCTTTTATGCTTACAAGAAAAAGGGTTTCAAGAGCAATATTAAATGCAATAAGAAAGGAATCTAAAGAATTTTTAATCAATCAGTTGAAAATCAGAAATGCTCAAGAAATATTTTCAGATATAATCTCAAATAAACTGCAAAAATCTCTCTCCCTAAAAATAAAGAAGATTTATCCTTTAGCTCTTTGTGAAATTCGCATATTCCAGCTTACCAAGAAAAAAGATAATTATAAAGACCATGTTTCAAGGGATTCTCCAATTAAGATAGAAGATAAAACTGAAGATCTTCCAGTTGCCGAGAATTCTCCATAAATTAAAGATTCAAATTAAAAATAATTAAATTTTATTATTATAAATATCTTCCAGACTTTCTTTCGAAGTTACAGGCTTAAAATATTTTTCCAAATTAGCATATAAATTATAATTTTTCTTTGTCAAGATAATGCCCTGACGGGCAGCTTCGCTTACGAATTTCAGCATTTTATTCGAAAGTAAATTTCTCATAAAATCTATTTTGGTTGAATTCACTTCAAGCAAAATAGCTATCTTTTCATAAAGTGTTATACTTTATATACCTTAAATTAGCCCCTCCCGGATTACTGCAATCTTGTTAAAGTTGCAGTTGCCAGGAAACTTGTTTTCATGAGCACTTCGAATCCGGTTTAAAAGTATTAGCCCCTCCCGGATTCGAACCGGGGTTTAAGGCGCCAAAGGCCTTCGTCCTTGACCACTAGA
>CAYHPN010000021.1:0-27627 GCA_964358765.1 Candidatus Woesearchaeota archaeon
TTTCATATCTTAAAATACCACAATTATCAAAAGGCACAGAAAATGCTTCTTCCTCACTAATATTTTCAAAAATAGATCTTGCACACTGACAGCAAATCTCATGAGTAACAACCAAAACACAATCATAATTTTCTCCCTTTAACCATTTAATAAAATTCTCAACTCTTAATTTTATATCATGAAAACTCTCAAATTCTTCTGATTTCTTATATTTATTAATCTTCATCCCAGATTTTCCTCTATCTTCACGATAATTTTTAACATCTTTCCCTTCATATCCAACTTTTCCCTCATTAATTCTTTTATCAACTTTAATTTCAATTTTTCTTCTTTCCCTTACGTTTTCAGCAGTCTGCTGTGTTCTTAAAAATTCACTTGCAAAAATAACTTGTATTTCATCATTCTTTAATTTTTCACCAGCATCTATTGCTTGCTTTTTCCCTTTTTCTGTAATATTAACTTTAATCTTAGAATCTTGATTAATTAAATTCTTTATATTATACTCGCTCTGGGCATGCCTCAAGAAGATTAGTTTCATATTTTAATTATTAAAAACATTCGTTATAAAGTTTAGTTATTATTACATTGTAAATACTCTGCGCATGCCTCATAAAAATTAGTTTCATATCTAAACATCAAAATCTCACAATTTAAATCTTATCTATTCAATCCAAATAATGTTTAAAAACAGAGGCAATATTAAGAGATAATGAAAATAGGTATGATCGGCATGGGTGTAGTTGGTGGAAATACAGCTATTGTATTAAAGAAAGCCCATACAATTTATCCATATGATAAATATAAAAAACCCTATAATGATTCAGAACATTTAGATAGTCTTGCAGAAAATTCACAAGTAGTTTTCTTATGTGTTCCAACTCCAATGAAGGGAAGCGGAGAAATTGATTATAGCCCAATGCAAAGTTCTTTAGAAACACTCTTCGAAACATCAAAAAGAGTCGGAAGAAACCCTGAAGATATTCTAGTCACGATACGTTCAACTGCAGTTTCAGGAACCACAGATGATTTTGCCTCAAAATTTCCATTTAAATTTGCTTTCAATCCTGAATTTTTAAGAGAAAACTATGCTCTGGAGGATATGCTCAATACTAATAGAGTCATTTTAGGAGTTGAAGATGAAAGTTCAAAAGAAAAACTTCTCGATGTCTACAAACCTCTGTTTCCTAATGCAAAGATATTATTTTATAATAGGAAAACTTCAGAAATGATAAAATATGCAGCAAACGTATCATTATTTATGCAAACTATGGCGGCAAATGAAATATACCAAGTGTGTAAAGCACTCGATATAGATTATAATGAAGTTAAAGAAGCTATTTTATTTGATGACAGAAT
Source organism: Candidatus Woesearchaeota archaeon (assembly GCA_964358765.1). Lineage (GTDB taxonomy): Archaea > Nanobdellota > Nanobdellia > Pacearchaeales > GW2011-AR1 > UBA73. The sequence goes on from CAYHPN010000021.1 coordinate 1,357, forward strand.
TGGAAGAAATATAGAAGTGCCTGGCCCGGATGGATATCTAGGTGCAGGCGGAAAATGTTTTCCAAAGGATGTTAATGCATTTATCTATCTAGCAAGAGCCTCTCAATACAGGCCCTATTTAATTGAAGAAGCCTGGCGATTAAACGAAAAAGTTAGAGAAAATAAAGATTGGCTAGATATACCAGGTGCAACTTCAGAAAATAAAGATTTTAGTAAAGAGTAATCAACAACCTTTAGTCATTAACCAAAAACAAAAATTTATAAAGCCAAAATAGTTGTAGTAAGCATATACCCCCCAGGTTTGCACCGCAACCCTGGGTTTTCATATCCATAAAGTTTTATTAAGAGTCTTTCTTTCAAAATTAAATGAATATCCCAAATAAAGAAAGAGTTGTTATATTAATTGATGGAAGCAACCATTATCACATTATTAAAAATCTACTTCCAAATAAAAAACTAAGAGATTTTAACTTTGAAAGATTTATACAATTGTTATCTAAAGATAGAAAAATTGTTAGAACTTACTACTATTCCGCTCCTTTAGACAGAAAAAAAGATGAAGAAGCATATAAAAAACAACAAAGGTTCTTTGAAAAAATACAAAATATTTCTAACTTTAATCTTGTTTTATGCAGAATGCAAAAGGTAAAAATAGATGGTAAAATAGTATATCAAGTAAAAGAAGATGACATTCATCTTGCAGTAGATATGGTTAAATTGGCATATAACAATGCTTATGATACTGCAATTTTAGTATCTTCAGATGGAGATTTTGTGCCTGCTGTTTTAGCGGTCAAAGAAATAGGTAAAAATGTAGAAAATATAGGTTTTGAAAATAAATTCTCATATCATTTAAAACAAAAATGTGATGTGCTCGTGAAATTAACTAAAAAAGAAGTAGAATCATGCTTTGATAATATAATAACTAAATCAATTAAAAAATAAAATGCAAGAACAAAAAACCTATAAATATATGCCAAAACCTTTATTCGAAGAACGTATGAAAATCCTTATCCCAAATAATGAAGATTATCAGAAATTTACAGAAACAATTCATACTCAACCTCTTAATTACATTCGTTGTAATACTATTAAAATTTCTTCACAAGAATTATTAATCAGGTTGCAAAAAAAATGGGAAGTGATACAGCCCTATAGCGATTATCCAGAAATTATGTTAATTAAATCAAATTTATTACCTGGAGAATTAGGAAATTCTATTGAACATCTCTTAGGATATTATTATGTTCAGGAAATATGCTCAATGATGTCTGCAATTGCGCTTGATCCAGAGCCAGGAGAATTTGTTCTCGATCTTTTTGCTTCCCCAGGATCAAAAACAACTCAAATTGCAGCAAAAATGAATAATGAAGGAACAATAATTGCAAATGATTTAAAGATTGGAAGAATATCAATCCTCGTTTCAAATATAGAAAAAGCTGCCTGTACAAATTGCATCGTTACAAGAAAAGATGCAGTAGCTTTATGTGCATCATTATCAAAATCAGGATTTAAGTTTGATAAAATTCTTTGTGATGTTCCCTGCTCAGGAGAAGGAACAATTCGTTCTTCCCCCAAAACATTTATAATGTGGAATGAAAAAGTAATAAATAATTTATCTAGGATGCAGAAAAAATTTATCGCCTTCGCATTGAGATGTCTAAAAGTAGGTGGAACTCTGATCTATAGTACATGTACTCACGCCCCAGAAGAAAATGAAGCAGTATTAGATTTTGCACTTAAAAATTTTCCAGTTAAAATAGAATCTCCCTCACTTCCTCTTTCATGCCGTCCAGGAATAACTAAATGGAAAAATGAAATTTTCCATAAAGATGTTGAAAAATCCTGCAGAATCTATCCTCACGATAACAACAGCGAGGGTTTTTTTGTCTCAAAAATTACTTTACTGGAGGAATTAAAATGAAAAGACAGCAGTTTATTATTTTAAGAGGAAATCCCGCTACAGGCAAATCAACAATTGCAGAAGAATTAAGAAAAAATTTTAACAAAAAAACCGCAGTTATCCATACTATTGTTTTTTATTTTCAAATTGTTAATGGAGATTCGCCAGAAATTGCTATGGAAAATACAAGGAGAATTGTAGATAATTATCTTAAAAATGGTTATAATGTTATTCTGGAAGGTACTTTATCTTATAAGGACAAAAAAGGTAAATTATATTTAGATAATTTTATTAAGTTAGGCAATAAATATAATATTAATGCAAAAGTTTTTTTCCTAAAAGCAGATTTAAATGTTCTAATTAATAGGGAGAAGAAAAGAAAATTGATTTCATTGAATAGACTGAAATATCTTTATAATATTACTAATAAAAGTAAAAACAATAAAGATATTTTTATTGATACAACCAAAATTTCAATAGAAGTTGTAATAAAAAAAATTAAAGGAGCACTAAAATGAATTACCTCTACCACATGATTCCATTAAATATGCAAAGAAACGTATTATATCCATTAAATGATTTAAGAGAAATATATCCAAAAATATACAAGGAACATAAAAAGAAATATACTGGCAGAGAACATTTGCTAAAAGTAGAAATTCCAAGATTAAATTGTTTATGGAATGATGTATTGCACTTAACTGCAGTTAATCCGATAAATGTTATGAATGCGTTAATTGAATCTGGGTCAAAATCTAATTTCAAAGAATTGCATTGGTACAAAATTAATCCAAGGGATCTTGTCAAAGAAAACGCAATTATTTTTTTATATAAAGATAGAGTTAATGAAAGAGAAAGAAGACATGATTTAGACAATTTCACAGAATTTAATATACCATACTTATCCAAAATAAGTAAATTACCTTTAGTAACACAAAATTATTACAAAAGAGAAATCACTGAAGGAAGAAAGCCTCTTTTATTTCATCTTGTTCCACATATTCTTTACAAAGGTTCCATTAATATAAAAAATTGCGAGGTAATTAAATTATAAAATGAACTTAAACAGAACGTTTATTTTTGGAGGAACTGGAAGTGGAAAAACAACGCTTGCTATGAAAATGTCAACCATTCTAAAAATACCCTTTTATACAACCGATAATTTTGTTTATAAAAAAACCGGATGGAGTGAAAAATATCCAGAAAAAGTAAGAGACAAGAACTTAAAAATTGCTTTCTCAAAGAAAAAATGGATAATAGAAGGAGTTCATAAAGGAGAATGGATTTATCCTGCTTTTAAAAAATCTACTTATGTTGTCATTTTAATAATGCCAAGACACAAGACACTCAAAAGAGTAATAGTCAGAGAGATACAGAGATTAATAAAAAGAGAGAGAGAAAAGACAAAATTGAGAGATTTCTGGATGCTTCTAAAACTTGCATATGCCTATAAAAATGATTATTTCTTATCTCATCAGCAATTAGTAAAAGATTTCAAGAAAGAGTTTATCATATTGCATAGTAATAAAGAAATATTGGCTTTTCTAACAAAAATGGGAGATATAAAATGAAAATCAGCCTAGATCAAGCAAAAGAATTTAATCGTGTGCATTTCCCAATTGTAAAAGCGACAGTAGGATGTATCCTAATTAAGGAAAATAAAGTTTTATTAACAAAAAGAAATCCGGAAATATTTGAAGGTAATAAATGGTGTATTCCCGGAGGACATATAGATATAGGCGAGACTCCAGACGAAGCAGTTATAAGAGAAGTAAAAGAAGAAACAGGTTTAAATGTAAATAAGTTAAAATTTTTATTTTACTTCACTGAGTTTTTACCTGAATTAAAAGTGCATAACCTCGCAATTATTTTTACTGGAGAACCAGAAGGAAAATTAAAAGAAAATGAAGAAGTTACAGAATTCGGTTGGTTTTCTATAGAAAAAGCGATTAAGTTAGATTTAGCTTTCAAACACAAAGAAATTTTAACTAAATATTTTAAAATAAAAAAATGAGACCTACAACTTACTTAATTAGACACGGAGAAAAAACCTTAGATGGTAAAGAACTCACAAAAAGAGGGATTATACAATCCAAATATTTAGGAAAATATCTTAAGTCTGAAAAAATAAATAAAGTAATATCTTCAGACATAAATAGATCTATTCAAACAGCAGAAATTATTAATAAAACTCTGAAAGTCCCTCATCTTAAAGATCCTCGCATAAGAGAAATCCATTTTCCTGGAGATCAAACTACTGAACATAAAAAAGAAAAAATAAGAATAACTGAATTCTTTAATGACATAATTAAAAGCAACAATGATAACATTTTAATTGTCTCCCATGGAAATGTAAATAGATATATAATATCTTTAATATTAAAAATGAATTTTGTTAATATAAAAATTACACAAATCCCCACTGGAATGAATATTCTAGAAAAGAAGGAATCAGGAACCATAGGTTTGGTGGCTATGAATGATACTTCTCATCTTCCAAAAAAACTAAAAATAAGACAGAAATTATAAAAATGAAAGAAATAAATTTTATTAACAGTAAAGAAAAGAAGAAAATCCTAGAAGAATTAGAAAATCTTTATGGAATTACAGATTTGCCTTTTACTTTTTCAGAAGCAGGAAAAAAGAAAATCAGGGCTTTTTCAGGAACAATGTCAAAAGACGAAATCCAAGAGTTGACAGAAATAACAAATGTAGAAGTTATAGGAATGTATATGTTTAATCAAAAAGATGATGATCTAAGAATTAATTTTGATGCCCTGCCTATTCTAAAAAATCAAATATCAAAAAGTATAATTGAAATTAACGACATTCAATTTGAGCACTGGATCAGAGGCCAAGATATAGACTATCAATCAAAAAGCGGAACATACGTAATTGCATATAAAGGAGATTTAATAGGAATTGGTAAATCAAATGGAATTAAAATATTCAACTATCTTCCCAAAGAAAGAAAATTAAAAACACAGATGCCAAAAAACTAAGATTTTACTGTGGCTTCTAGATGCCTTTTTATATAATATTCTTCAGCAATATCACTAAAAGGTTTATGCCCCAAAGTACACAAAACTTTATCTGGAGATACGCCTTCTACATATAATAGATTAGGATCAAATCTCATAGATCTTCTCAATATTTTTCTTGCTAAAGCCCCATATTTTCCTACCCAGTTAAAAAAATTCTGCGATTGAACAACATGGGGAACACTTAAGTCAGGGTTAGCTGCAAAAACCTGCACTAAATTTCTAATTAAATCGTAAGAATCAGAATTAAAAAATTCGTCAATATTCTCTCTCTTCTTAAGAATTCCTTCTTTGGCACAGCTAATACTAAAATTAGGAATGAATATTCTGCTTTTATTTTTTTCCCTAATTACAAAGCTTGTTTCAGGTAGAGAAAGATTATATTTCTCAACTAGACTCATAAGCCTAAATGCATTGTCATAGTTGCCAAAAAATTCTCTCGCCCCATCTAATAATCCGCAATTTTTGCCTTCTCTCTCAGATTTAAGGTATTTATCTGTCATTAATCCCATTATTTCTGTCCAATGTATCAATCTCCATCCCGCGCTTAAACTAGACTCTCTTCTTGTTCTTCTAGAAAAAGTATAGATTTCCCCTTCAGGTTTCGTACCTCCCTCATAAAAATCATCAATTATTAATTTTAATACATTATAATGTCTGCTTCTCGTGTCTAATTTCTGTGTCATTCTATTTTCTCTTAAAGCTACAAAACCAAACTATATTTATAGATAATTGTTTTAATTTGACTATATCTTTAACAATTATCTGTTTAGAGATTTGTAAGAAATTGGCATTGCAAATCTCTTTAAACCCTTATTTTCTCTACTATCTATGACAGAGAAACAATATGGGGGTGCTTCATCTCATGCAGTTAAAGATATCTCCACTTCCACTGCAAAAAAAGAACGAGTTAGTCTGCAAAGCAGACGACTCCGAAGCGAGGATGCCCACAGCGAAGCGAGGAGCACCACAGCAAGAGAGGAACGAGATATAGTAAATAAAGAAAGTAAGATTAAAGACCTAGATTTATACCTCAAAGCAGGAGAAATTGCAAAGCAAATAAAAATTTATGCAAAATCAATAATAAAACCTGAAATATCGCTTTTAGAAATTGCAGATAATATTGAATCAAAAATAATAGAGCTAGGTGGCTTTCCAGCTTTCCCAGTAAATCTCTCAAAAAATGAAATCGCAGCACATTCAACCCCCTCATACAATGATACAGATACAGCAAGCGGCCTTTTAAAAGTCGACATTGGAGTTCATATTGATGGCTGCGTTGCAGATACTGCTCTTTCAATAGATCTAGAGAATTCGCAAGAAAATAAGAAGTTAATTGATTGTGCAGAACTCTGCCTAAAAAATGCATTGGAAGTTGCAAAATTCAATGTAGAATTAAAAAATATAGGAGAACAAATAGAAAAAACCGCCCAATCATATAACCTTCAACCTATAATTAATCTTTCAGGCCACTCTATAACAAAATACAATTTACATGCAGGAGTCACAATTCCAAATTATAACAATTCTTCAAAACAAATACTTGGAGAAGGCGTTTTTGCTATTGAACCCTTTACAACAACAGGTAATGGAAAAGTTATCGATGGCAAACCCTCAGGAATTTATATCATAGAAGGAGATTATCCCGTAAGAGATAATTTTGCTAGAGAAGTTTTAAATTATATTGTAGAAACTTACCAGTCCCTTCCCTTCTGTTCCCGTTGGCTTGTAAAGAAATTCGGCACAAGAGCATTAATCGCCCTCAAACGCCTTGAAGATGCAAAGATTTTGCATCATTATCCTCAATTAATTGAAATATCTAGAAACAAAGTTGCCCAAGCCGAGCATACTATTCTCATTACTGAAAATAGTAAAACAATCACAACCTAAGCAGATCTTTCCTAGTTTGTTGTCCAGTATAATGGGTTGCTCTCACTACTTTATTAACAAAATGCTCTCGAGTGCATTTTCTTAATTGATCCATACTAGGTAACAAGATATATTGTGTAAATCGCGAATATAATTTTCTTGTAGGGTCTTCTTCCTTAAGAAGATCTGCTGAAACAAAATACCTTAAAGTTCCATTTTCGAATCCATTCGCATATTCATCATCAAATACTTCTAATGCTCTTAATTGATCCTCCGAAGCATGATAACTTACACCCATTTTACAAAAATGAAACAAATGCATCCCAGTGACTTTGTGGTGAACATTATTATTTCTCGCAGTAAATCGAATGCTGTCTAAGTAATGTAATGCTTTTTTATGAGCGTTAAAAAGCTTTGACTTTTCCTGGATACCATCATTAAATCTCATTTTTTTGTATTTAAATCATATTTAATTCTTTAAGCCTATTGACATAGTACATCAATTCTGGATAAGTTAAATATCTTTGCTTGTATTTATTACTTCCAGTTTAACCTTAAAGGACAACCAGAAATAAAAGACACTTTAAAAATCTAACTATACTTATGATTTATATGAAAATTTAAAAAGATAGATTTCATTTTAATATCATGAAGGTAGAAAAGAGAGTAAAAGATGAATTTTTTGGTAGTGAAATAACTATTTTTTATACCTCTAAAAAGGAACCAATCAAAACAATTAACCAATTAAGATTATTAGGATTCAGAGATATACAATCAATACCTATTCTAAATGAACTCTTCACTCCACGAATTGCATTATATCATCAAAGAGACTATATTACTGGTCCAAGAATCGATTATTTTACTAACTACTCTCAAGAATTAAGAAATGTAGCCTAATTCTGCTTAATAATTAAATGGAAAAAATCTTTCTATCTTCAAAAAATAAGTTTACAAATTAAAAGAATAAGTTGCATTCTGTCCAGCTTTATTCATAATTCTAAAATCAATAGGTAAAGTTGCATGCAAAGGAATTTTAAAAGTTAAATAAAATCTTGAGCAACTTGAACAAATTCTTTTTGTAGTATTGTTTAATGTATAAAAAGATGCAGAAGGTTCACTAAAATTAGCTTTGATTGTAATTTTCCTATAAGTTGTATAATTTATAAATGAAAACTTAAACGAAGCAGAAGGCTTCTTCAAAGAAATATTTGTAGTATTTATATTTGGATTTTGAGGATTTGATGAATTAGTAGTGTTTGATGGAATTACAGGAGGTTGTGTTGTATTAGTCGGAGGATTAGTATTATTTGTAATTACTCCGTTTCTCTTTCCCAAGTCTAAAACATAATAAGTCCTGTTTCCATCATAAGCAAACCCTAAACCTTCTTCATTAAAAGAATATATCATATTTGAATAATGCCCAGGGCTGTTCTTCCACATATTAAAAACCTTGTTAGCATCTGGTGGCCCAGAATGATAAGCTATATTTTCCCCTACTGCTGTGTATGAATTATATCCAGCATTCCTAATTCGTTGTGAAAAACTTCTTCCATCTAAAGAAGTGTGACTAAGGTAATTATGTAAAAGCATATCTTGAGCATGTAGCATAGCTGCTTGTTCTAATTGTCCGTTCCTTACAAGGGGATTTTTTCCCACATTGACTCTTTCTTCATTAATTAAATTAAGAAAGTCAGAGTTGATACTTGCTTCAACTATACTTATGCAACCAATACAAAGTATACATACTAGTCCATACAATATTTTATTATTTATCATTTTTTGTATTTTAAAAGAGTAAAAGAGTAATATACTCAATGATAAAAGCTCATTTTTTAAGTATTTAAAATGGTGTAACAACTCTTAAAAAACAACCTTTAATGAGGTTATTCCCTCAAAATCTCTATTTTTTTAATCGCTTCGTCCCAATCTTTTACTCGTATAATATTCTCATGTTTAAATTTTTTATTCCAAGGTTTATCAAATAAAATAACCCTTATTCCATTTTTTGCACAATCTAATGCAGTCTCCCCAGAATCCTCAAGTATCGCTTTTATTCCAAGATTGTTACAAATTTCTGATTTGCTAACTGCTTGTCCCTTATGAAAATCTCCAGAATGGATAATTTCTAATTTTTTTCCAAGATAAAAGTATATCCATTCTTCAACTTTCTGTTTATATCTGATTGGTCTAGCAGTTATTACAATTAAATTATCTCCTTTTTCTAATAATAAATTTATGCCCTTTATCGAATTTTCAATTGTTTTTATATCTTTGACATTATGTGCTTCATGAAATTCATCTGTTATCTTTATTGCTTCTTCTCTACTAACTCCCCATACTGGCCACCATTTATATTCTTTAAATTCTTCTTTGGAATGGAGTTTCCCAGTCTTTTTATAGTAAAAATTCAATAACGCACTCATAAAATCTGCAATAACTTCATCTAAATCAATTCCTATGTTCATACCTTTACCTATCCAAGACATATATTTAAATATTTAATAAAATAATGCATATAATGGTAAAAGCAAAACCCGTTAATATTGATTCTGGCAATATCAACATAGATAAACCAAAAATTGCTAGACTATCGAAATACTTTAAAAAATTTATTTTCGCCATTATTATCTTAATTATAATATTTAAATCATTTTACATAATCAGCGCTGGAGAAAGAGGAGTTTTATTAACGTTCGGTAAACCTGATTTAAGCGCTAAAATAGAAGGATTGCACTTTAAAATACCAATAGTTCAAAAAGTTTATATTATGGACGTTAAAACACAAAAATATGAAGCTGATTTAACTGCTGCTTCTGCTGACTTGCAAGATGTAAATACAAAAATTGCTATCAACTACAGAATTACTCCTGAAAGAGTTCCAGAAATTTACAGAGAAATTGGTTTAGATTATGCAAATAAGATTATTTATCCATTTGAACAGGAAATAAATAAAGCTGTAACTGCCAGATATACTGCAGTTGAACTTGTAACAAAAAGAGATCAAGTTAGACAGGAAATGAAATCAAGTTTAACGGAAAAATTACAACCTAGAGGAATAATCGTTGAAGAAGTTTCTATTGTAAACTTTGAATTTAGTCCTGCATTCACACAAGCAATCGAAGCAAAGGTAACAGCAGAACAAAACGCATTAGCTGCTAAAAATAAATTAGAACAAGTCAAATATGAAGCTCAGCAGAGAATTGAACAAGCACAAGGAGAGGCAGAAGCAATTAAAATACAAGCCTCAGCAATTCAAGTGCAAGGTGGAAAAGATTACGTTCAATTACAAGCAATAGCAAAATGGGATGGGAGACTTCCAACATATACAGGTTCAGGACCAATTCCTTTCATTAACATAAATTCAAACAATCCATAAAATGACAGAAATACTTTTAATTTCAGATACCGAAGAATCATTTCAGAAGAGACTAAATGAAAAACTTAAAGATAATTTCTCTCCAGTCTATGAATCATTTAAGATAACCCTCCTTTCAGGAAATAAAGACGAAGGCGAAGATCAAATTGTTCTATATTCCATCTTGTTGAAAAAATAAGATTCCTTATTTATCACAAATAAATCTTAATTTCTCCCCAGTCCCTTCATATTTAACTTTCTTAATAGGGCTAGTAAAATTATACAATTCCCCGTCTACATTCAAATATCTTCCTAAATTTCCATTATTTGCACTTATTTCAACCTTTTTTACATCCCAAACTCTACTTACATAAGGATCCTCCAAGACTTCTCCCTTTTTAGCTTTTAACATTAAACTAAATGGAAATTTAGGTCTAAATGTTCTTTCATGAATAAAAAAATCAAATACATCATCATCGATCTTAGCTCCAGGGCACAATCTAAGGCCCCCGCCAGTATATTCAGAGTTCTGCCAGCACGTTAGAAAATTTTTCCTGCTATGGATAATTCTATTGATTAAAACTCGTTTTTCAGAATTGTCCATTAGAGAATTCTGGCTATTTATAGGATAATTACCAAAATTCTCTATAGATTCAACTTTAGTCCAACCATTAATATCAATTTTTAAATCAGGAGATTTATACAAAAGTGAAACTAACGGAGATAAATATGTATAACTCTTTCCCCCAAACATTTTTTTTGCCTTTCTCCCTATTGCTGTGTTTTCCATAAAATTAAGTAAAAATGCTCCAAAAGAGACATCCGCGGAATTTATCCCGTATCTTGAAAATGTACTTTCATCATCTAATTTTACTTCAGTTCTAAATAAATCTACTTCTTTTATGTTCTTATTCCCTTTTCTATAATAATTATTCAAAGAATCTAACCCTTGTTGTATATCTTTTATTCCAAGCCCTCCAAATGCAAAATCGTTTCCAGAACCAATCGGTAAAACAGATATTGAAAATTCATTAGAATTTATTCCGAGTTTCATAATTGCATCAATAACCTCCCCAATATGCCCATCCCCTCCGCAAATATTAAAATTCCTTATTCCGTTAGAAGCATAATCTTTAATAATTTGTTCTAAATTTGTATTTATTAGCTTTTCAGTTATACCGCTATGAACCTGTGTTGTGTAAACTATTTCATGTTCTGGAAATATTTTGTCAACATTAAAGTTAATACATGTTTCAACAAGATCATTAAATCCTCCAGCCTTTGGATTAATAATTGAAACTATTTTCCCCATTAAATATTCAATTTATATCGGTTTAATAACATTATTACATTAAATTTTCCATTATAATAAGATATTTAAACTATTAAAATAAATAAAAAATATGATAGAATTAACTCTTTATTACCAAGGCCCATCTGACATTGAAGGAGGCTATAAAACAATGAGATCATTTTACAAAGATTTGCGAGCATACATTGGGAAAAATTTTGAAAGAGAAGTAGCTGTCGAAAAAAAGAAAATTGAAGGAATTGGTCCTGGATCAAGATCATTGTTAATAACATTTCCAAACTCTGAAATAACCCATCAATCAATAAGACTTCATGATGATGTTGATGAAACAAGATTAAAAGAAGACCTTGTGGAAGTATATAATAGAAATAGTTTCGTACAATTTCCTTAATACCAAATCATCACATTTAAAAATGTTCTAAATTACTCTTAATATAGCCCCCTATAGCACAACGGCTAGTGCAATCGGCTGTAGCCCGATGTATGCCAGTTCGATTCTGGCTGGGGGGATTTTAATAATATCTCTGAAAGAGATATTAAATTATTCTTCAGAATCGAACAGTCCAACTAAATTAATTTTTATGCAAGTTTGTTTCACTTCAATTTCTTGTTTTGTTTTTTGTGAAATTGAAGTTACCGAGATATTCCATATCTCGGGTATGGCTGGGGGGATTTAATAAAAGAAAATTATTTAAACTCCAAATACCTTAAGAAAACATGAAATCAGAAACAATGTTAGAAAAACAGAATATACAAGAATTACTTGATGAAAAACAGAAATCGGTAGTAGAAATGGCTAAAGAAATAGCTGAAAATGAGTTTGAGGTTTTAGAACTTAACTTCTTAATTTCCTCTCAGATAACAGAACAAGATTCAGAAGAAACAGACGAATATATCACAAATTTAAGAAATAAAGTATTTAATAAAGAAATTGAAGTTGGAGAAGCTAACGATTATATTAAATGTCTTAATTAACTTCTTTTCTTTAACCTTCTTAACATAAATTGTGTATTTGTTAATTGTCTTTCTACATCCAAACCGAAGTATTTACAAGCTCTTTGAAAATCAAAGGTGTTTCTTGTAAATATGCAATCAATTCCTGCTGTTTTATAGATTGAGATTATCAGCAAATCATTATCCTTATTTCCAGCAATCTCAACATTTTTGTGAATGCTCTCCTGTTTTTTTAATAGATCAAAATAAGAATTAACCTGCTGTTCTAAAATATCTTTCTTTTTTATAACTTTTACCCTATTCTTTTCTATAAACCTATCAATTATTTCACCTGCACCTTTTCTTTCAGTTTTTTTAAAGTGTACTAAAATTCCCCATGCCTCTTGAATAACATAATAATTGACAAATAACCCTCCTCTCCTAATGATTCTCGCATTGTTAATGTAACAATTTGGTTCTTTTAAAATCATATCCACAAAAACATTAGTATCTAAACCTACTTTCCTAATTATGTTTTCCCTCTTTTCCATTTATCAATTAATATTCCCTAATATTTAAAATATTCTTAAATTTTATAATTTTCATAACTTCATAATCATTTCTCAATCCCTAAAAAATCCATTTCACAAAAACTAGCTGGGGGGGACATTGTCACTTTATAATAACACTAAATAGAAAGCTTTAAATATTGATAATTTTTAATAAAATCTATGAAATACAAAACAAAAATACATCACTATGATATGCATAATGCAAAAAATGTAGAGGACAAAGAAATTACTTTCCATAAAACACAAAATTGTAGGTATACTTTAGAATTTAAGACATATAATGGAGCACTGGGGTTTGATCATAAACAAAATTTAACTCAAAACTCAGAATTAACAATCGGTCAATTTGATAATATATCAGACGACTTTGATTGCCTTAATATCTCTACCTGGGCTGAATTCAGATATAAAAATAATTCTATCCATATCAATTTTAATAAAAAAACTGCGAGAGGAAACAAAAAAGGTATTGAATTTGTTCTACGTAACAGTTCTATAGTAGATTATGATCCAGAAGACGTTTAATTAATACACTGTTTCTTATTCTTCTTTATCCCGTAAAAATCCATTCCTTAATATTTATGCCGGTTCATATCACTTCAATTCTTTTTTAAACTAATTTAGTATTGGAGATATCGAGATATTGTATATCTCAGTTATAGCTAAAGAGATTTAAATTTAGTTTCGGAAAAAGTTTAGTTAATTGTCTTTTTAGAAATACTTTTTTAAATTTTTAGTAGGAAATACTATTCCTCTGGACACTCGGATACCTGAAACATTACCTCAGCAATACTATCTTTAGATTTCTGCTTCACCATTGTATGTACGCACCTTGGAGCATCTCTTCTATGGCTAAACCATGTACTTACTATAAAACCATTTTGGAAATAATCTGGTCCAATTGTAGCTATTTGCTTAAACTCCCTGCTTTGATGATATCTAAGCATAGCATCAAGAGCATATTCCCTTTCATATTTATGTGCTGGAATGTTTGTTCTAAAATGCTCCGAAGTAGAATTTTCTACAACTTTTCTATATTTAGTTCTTGCTAATTCTTCATCTAAAAGATCCTGAAAAGCATTTTTAATACTTGCAGAAGAATCAATTTTCTCTGTCTTTACTTGATATGTTTTTACAATAAATGTTTCAAGACTTTCTTCTTGCTGATTATCCATATTTTTAAGGCAATATTTGACTATTTAAATTTAATGACAAATCGAATGTAATAAGGAACAGGAAAATTTTAACAATTCATTTAAATTTCAATAAAAATTAAATCTATAAAAAGAAACAAAAATAAAAAATCTATTCAGATAGAAATATTCAGAAATATCTCCGAAATGAAGGATATGAACTAACTTGTGAACAAATAAAAGTAGCTAGAATTCTTCTTGAGTAAATTAATTTCCTGCAAGTTTTCCAGCATATCTAGTAAGATGTTTTCTAATTGTTGATTGATATTTTACAATATCCATGCTATTAACATTTGTCGATATCTCGCTTAAACTTGTTATTCCCTTTGCAGCTTTAACCAGCCCATCAACAACTAAAGGAACCATTCCTCTTTTCAAAGCTAGATCATATTTTCCTTTTTCATCTTCCTTATTTCCGGAAACAATCAATCCTCTAATATCATCATCAACAACCAATAATTCTGTTATAGCTGTTCTCCCTCTATATCCTGCTCCAAGGCAGTTTTTGCATTCTACACTAATTTCTTTAGGCGAGGGTTTCTTAAAAGGAATGGAAATAATAGAGTCGACGTATTGTGTGCTATCTTCTCCAACAATAAATCTTCGTAAAGCTTTTCTTTTCTCTTCAGGTGTCATGTAAAATTTAGCAATTTGACTCCCCTTTCCTGATTTGAAATAATTCTCTTCTGTCATATTATTTCTCTCCTCATCACTAAGTTTAAGCGTATTGCATTTTTCACAGATTTTTCTTATTAGTCTTTGGCTCATTACTCCTCTTAATGTATCTCCTATCACATAGCTTTCAAGTCCCCAAGTCTGAAGCCTGTTAATTCCCTGAACTGAATCATTAGTGTGTAATGTAGAAAAAACTAAGTGACCCGTTAAAGCAGCTTGGACAGCTATCTCTGCAGTTTCCTTATCTCTGATCTCTCCAAGCATAATTACATCAGGGTCTTCTCTTAGAAAAGCCCTCAGCATTTCTGGAAAATTCAGCCCAATAGGAGGATAGGTTAAATGCTGATTAGTTCCAGCAACCACATTTTCAACAGGATTTTCAACTGTTAAGATATTTTTTTGCCCTTGAGTTATTTTAACGATATATTCTAAAACTGCAGCTAGTGTTGCACTTTTTCCGCTTCCAGTAGGGCCAGTAACTAAAAAGATTCCATTAGTATCTTGAAATAAGGCCTTAGCTCTTCCTAAGTTATCATTTGAAATTCCAAGATCGTTAAGCCCTCCTATAGCAGAAGAACCATATGCAAATCTTAATACTGCCATCTGACCAAATTGGGTTCTGCTAGTCGCTACTCTGACATCTACTTCTCCACTTTTGAATTTACCATCCTGTGGAAGCCTCGTTTCTGCAATATCCATTCCTGTTCCAGCCATGCCTTTAATGATATTAATTACTGCAGGTTGCTTCTCAATGGGATAATCCATCAATTTAGAAAGATTACCATCAGTTCTAAGACGTACACTAGCCATTTTTTCATTAAAAGGAGCAATATGCACGTCACTAGATCCTCTTTTTATTGCAGCTTCAATAGACTCAGTAACTATTTTTCTTGCTGCATCTTTCTCTTCTAAGATTAATTTAAACCGCTGTATAAAATCGGACTTATTTCCAATACCATAATTATAGAAAAGTGCAAAAGCATAATCATCTTTTGTTAATATTTTAGGATTAATAATATCTTTAATATCATCTTCTGAAGTTTTCTTCTTTAAATTTAAAGAATAAAGAGAATTATCTAGCCTCATATATTCTTTAATATCTTCTAACCAAACATCAACTAGCTGCGAAGTATCTAAATGTTTGCCCATTCTCCCAAACATCGTATCTTGATTAGGATCATCGCTTTCTTTATACAATTCTGTACATAAACCCACATTAAAAGTTTCTTTTCTATGGTCTTCAGACGAAAAAGAACTAACTGGAATAAAACAGTAGCTCAACATAAAATCCAGAAATCCTTTGAATCTATAAGTCTTCTCAATTAAGCTATCTTCCAAACGAAGCCTAGGATACGCTGCCAACAATTCTGGCTGAATATCATTTCGTGCTTTTGGCAATTCTTCGCGGGAAATCTTTCCCTTTATAAGCTCATCAATGGTCTTTGATGATTCCTTTCCGTATAAACGAAGTTTCCTTTTAGGTTGCATAAAAAGTATGGTGATAATAATGATTAATAAAGATATATGCAATCAAAATGAATAGTTAATATCCACACAGCGTGTATAAAGATACCTAATTATTAATTGATTATATTTTGTTGCATGGGTACAGAATTATTTTTACATTTCACATTGTATTTTTTTTATTTACAATTAATGTTTAATAGTCATAGCCTTAACCTTGGAGTTTTACGGAGAATAAAATCAATGTATCTTTGTTCCCACAAAATCTTTTCCATCTAAATAATTTCTCAAATTAAGAAGATTTTTTCCGTCCATAACTGCTACTTCTAATCCTATTTTTTCTGCTTCCATAGCCGCTACAGGATCAAAAGGAGAATGAAGCCCAGATCTAAATTCGGTATGAAATCTTTTCCTAAAATCAGCCCATTTTATTTCTTTTATAACTTCAAAATCATTAGTGGTTTTGGGATCAGAAGTATAAACATGGTCGACATTTGTTAAATTAACCATTTTTTTTTTGAACCAAGATTTTTTGCGAGTAAAACTGCATCATAATCGGTAGAGCAACCTGGCAGCCACCCCGCAGCAAAGACTATGGGATATTCCCAATTTACTCCTTTAGTTGGGTCTATTATTATCTCTGGAGATGCATAACCTTTGAAAAATTTGGCAATTACTTGTGCATTAAATTTAGTTGCATAAATCCCAATCCAGTCTAAGTCTTCTTCAGTTAAGTCTGGGTTGATAATTCTTGCGGATTTCTGAGGATCTCTAGCGGTCTTTCCTCCTCCTATAACCACTGCAAGTCGTTTGTCTACCTCTTTAAAATAATCATTTGCAAATCTCTTTAACTCAGTTAAATAATCTATATCAAAACCTTTTTCATTAATTACAATAGACCCTCCGACTGACATAACGGTTGTTTCTAATTTACTAAGCATAAAATATCTTAAAAATATGACTTTAAAAACTCATACTGTGCAAAAACCCTACAATTTAAAAACCTCTTTTAATATATTAAATCAATAATAAAGAGAAAAAATGAAAGATAACACTAAAAATATATTATTAATTTTTGTTTATTTTGTAGCTGGTCTAATTAGCTTAAATGTTCTCTCTTCATCACTCCCAACAAATATCTTAGGTATTTGCTTTATTATCGCAATGTGTTATTGCATTGTCGCAGTAAGTAAAGGCAAAAAACTAATTTAATCTATAGACCTCTTTTTCCCTTTAATAGTTTTTCAATAAAATAATATCTTTTTGAAAGGTGGACTCTGCACGCCGCGAGTGCAGAGTCCTTTCATCCCAGCCTAAGCGGGATGAATATGATTTATGATAATCTATTAAAATAAAAATTAATTGTCCTTTTAAATCATTCTAAATTAATTATAATCAAGAAGTCTTTGAGTTCACCATGCACTAAAGTGCATGGTTTGTTTAGACTTCTGGATGCAAGAGAAATCATTCGTGAGATTTCTCTGCACAGAAATTTATCAAATTAAACAAATTTCTTGTGCTCAAGATTGCATTCATCCACACACTAAAGTGTGTGGTTTTCTGCAAGAAGCAATCTTGACATAATATATCCTCATTATTTAGGAACTTCAATTCTGCAGCGACCATTTATATAAGCCACATGCACCATTCTTTTATTTCCATCAGTTGGAGAATCATATCTTACTTTTGTTCCCTTTGTTCCATCTGGAACTTTTACTATTTGTTCATTTGGAAAATGTATCTTAATATATGATTTTCCTTCTTGATTTATTGGTTCTAATCTAACACTATCTCCTCTAAGAGTATAATTTTTCCTTGGTGTACTAACTCTTGTTGTCTTACTTGCAAAAATCTGCTCGAATAATTCACTGCTAATAAATTCTTCTAATTTATTCCCATCTATCATTTTAAATTGTAAAATAATCGATATTTAAATCTTCTTAATATTTAAATATCCTCAATTCTTCCCCACAAGTATGATAGATATAAAACTAATTAGAGAATATCCAGATGTTGTAAAGGACAATATAAAAAAGAAATTCCAAAACGACAAACTTCCTTTAGTTGATAAAATAAAAGAAATGGATGTAAAATGGAGGGATCTTAAAGCTCAAGCCGACGAATTAAGAAGTGAAAGAAACAAAGTATCTTTAGAAATTTCAAAAGCAAAAAAAGAAGGAAAATCCACTGCATCCTTAATGAAAAAAGCCAAAGACATTCCAGATGCAATTGCAGAAATAGAAATAAAATCAGATAAATTAAAAGAAGAAATCGACTCTAAATTAAAAACAATTCCAAATATAATTCACTCTTCAGTTCCAATAGGAAAAGAGGCCTCCCAGAATGTAGGAAAAGAAGTAATTGGAAAAATTAAAGAATTTTCGTTCCAAATCCAAAACCATGGAGAATTAGCAGAGAAGCTTAATATTGGAGACTTCACTACTTCCGCAGAAACTTCTGGAAATGGGTTTTTTTATCTTAAAGGAGATTTAGCTTTGCTTAATCAAGCATTAATAAGTTATGCAAGAGATTTTATGGTTTCAAAAGGATATTTGTATATGGAACCCCCATTAATGATAAGAAAAAAAATTCTAGAAGGAGTATATTCAAAAGCAGAAATAGATCAAATGGCATATAAAATTGAAGGAGAAGATCTCTATTTAATTGCTACTTCTGAGCATCCTGTAATTGGAATGTTTATTAATAAAACTCTAAAAAAAGAAGATCTGCCTATAAAAATCACAGCCTATTCCATGTGCTTTAGAAAAGAAATCGGCTCCCATGGAATTGATGAAAAAGGCCTTTATAGAACTCATCAATTCAATAAACAAGAAATGGTTGTAATCTGTAAACCAGAAGAATCGTATAAGTATTACCAGGAATTATTATCTCTTTCAAAAGAATTATTTAAAAATTTAGAAGTCCCCATTAGAGAATTAGAATCCTGTTCTGGAGATCTTTCAGACCTTAAAGCAAAGGGAGCAGATTTGGAAGCTTGGTCACCAAGACAAAAAAAATTCTTTGAAATAACTTCTGTTACTAATATGGAAGAAGCTCAAGCTAGAAGATTAAATATTAAATATGTAGACGAGCAAAATAATAGAAAATTCGTTCATACATTAAACAATACAGCTATAGCCACTTCAAGGGCAATTGTTGCTATAATGGAAAATCATCAAAATAAAGATGGCACAATTAATATTCCAAAAGTTCTCCAGCCCTATATGCATGGAAAAAAAATAATTTCTAAAAATTAAATAAATAGGCAATATTTATATATAACCCATGCTTCACTTGCATACATGGAAAAATACATTCCAACTGTTGAATTTGAAGTATATTCTAAAAAAATAACTGCCAATTCTAAACATGGGCCTGCCCAATTGAGGGTAATTCTTTTAACAAAAAGATTAACTTATCCTACAGAAGATCAAGTAGTTGATTATATTACCGAAAAAGCCATTGAATTAAAAGGTAGAAAATATGCAACCCAAGAAAATAGTGACCTTGAAAAAGCAATTTTAAGTCTGCCTAAACAAAATTTAAAACTCTTAAGAGAAGGAGATGAAAATTGTCTAGATTACATTAGAATGCATACGCCGGCATTAAATTTAAAACCTGGTAAGAAGCCTGTTTCATATTTAAGTACAAGATATGGAGTTTTAGAAGAAGAAATTATTCAAAATTCAGAGCACTATAGTGAAGAACCTGATTGGTATCATACTGCATTTTCAAACGACAATTTGCAAAAATTAAATCAAGGAGAAAATTTTAGATTTCAAATAAAAATAGAAGATGGAAAATTAACACCCATATCAAGAATTCGTAATCTAATTTCAGAAAATGTTACAAAATCAAAAACATTTATTACTACATGGGCGAGTTATAATGAAAAAAAATTAAACGAATTAATAGACTTTATTTATTCAACGTTCCCAGACAAGGAAAGATTGTCTCAAGTTCCAGATATAAGTCCACATATACTAGAAGATTATGCATTTGATGCAGTCATTTCATTAAAAGATTTCGATGGAATAGCAAATAGTTTTCAAAGTATAGAAACATATGTTAATGAAGTCTTAGATGCAAAAAAGAAATAATAATCTTTAAAAATAGAAAAAATACTTAATTTTATGGATTATGAATTAACAACAAAAGGACGAAGGTACTTAAAAACTGATACTCGAGAAGCATTCAGTGTATTGGATAAAATTAAATTAAGGAATTTAGCCCATATAATGTATGGAAAATCGCAAAGTTCCTCTTTAAGGCTTCTTAAAGTATTAGATGAATATTGCCCGCATATCTTCCCAATTTTAGATTCTAATGATAAAATTATCCCTTCTCCTTTGACAGATATACAAGCATTATTATTTTATGATAGTTTAATAAGATTAAAACCCAATAGAATTGATTTTAATCCAGATATATCTAGTCTTTTTAGTCCATCAAATTTCGGGGATAATTGCTTGGAATTGCTTGAAGCATATCTTGTCCATCAGAATTTAATAAAAGAAGATAGTTGTGAATTATTTGGATTTCTTAAAAAATAATTATGCTTTAGCATTCTTCCAATAACCTTCAAAAATTACCCTATAAGAATTAGCAGTATCTTGACTTGTAATAAGAATTGCAACAGGAGGCTTTGTAGTATAATTAACAATTAAAACTTTATCTTTATATATCCAAGTATCAGTTGGAAATGGGCCTAAAGGATAATATTTAATTTTAGCATAAGTAGCTTTTATAATTTCTTTCTTCAATTTAAATGCAATATCACATATCCCTCTAGTTAAGATATGTTTTCTCTTCTTCTCTTTTTGATAAATATAATAATAGTCTCCAACAGTAGCAGACATATTTCCAGAAGCAAAAACACAATGATCATCCTTTGAAGTCAGCTCTTTTAACATATTGTTTAATACCGATTTTAAACCAATAACTCCTTCATAAATTTCAACTGACTGCTGATATACATTTTTCCCCTGCATATCTCTCAGCTCTGGAAGCAAAGCATTAGCTTTCTCCTCTTTCTCCTTCAAGAAATCTACAAGCCTCTGAGGATCCGCGGCTTTGAAATATTTTATATTTTCCTTAGTTACATATGAAGCAAGTCCTTTTTTAATTAGTGATTCAAGAGCATCATAAATCAAAACTCTATGCATTGCAGTCTGTTTTACTATCATTCCAGTTTTCGTCTCTCCTATTTCTAGTAGAGCCTTGTACACCTTAGCCTCGTTCTTGCTCAATCCCAACTCTTCAATCTTTGCTAAATCCATAGTAAAATAAGTAAAAAAGCCTATTTAACTGTTATCAATTATTTATAACAACAATTTAAGTATAGATAGAACTACGAAGTAATAACAAAAAGGAAGAAATAAAATGACAAACACAAATCAAAACGATAGAATTGGAGGAGAAACTCCACAAGAAGCAAACACCTTACTTGATAGTAAATTTGCTATCGAATATGTTAGAAAATCTAGCTTAAACAAAAAAGGTAAAAGAAAGTCCTTAGAGAACCTAGCTACTCAATATGAAAAATCTAAAGATCATTTATCTTCTGCAGAATGCCTTTTAGAAAAAGCTAAATTAACTCCTAGATTATTTTGTTTTCTAGAACATATAGGAGAAGGTGTTTGCATGTCTAGTTCAAATTCAAAAACTTGCAGACAAGTAGCTTTTGGAGATGCAGCAGATAATTTTTATTATGCTCAAGAATTCAAAAGGGCTTCTCAATGTTATGAAAAAGCTAATAGTATAGATACTGCAGCAAATATGGCAGAGGAAGCTGGAGATTTCAAAAGAGCAGCACGCCTATATGAAAAATTTGCAATAGGTAGAATAATGGAATCCTTTTGGAATCATGGAATTGCTTGTAGATCTAGTTATATTCCAGAACTCCAGAAAGCAATGGAATTATACGAAAAATCAAGTAGAAATAGAGACCTCAATAGAGTAAAAAAGAAATATAACGCTCTGATGGAAAGTTTATCCCAAAGTAGACGTGTATATGAAAATGAGATAGCAGCAGAGTATTTTGAAAAGAAAGGCGAATTAAAAAAGTCAAGACATGCATACCAAAATGCTGCGTTTAATGTCCGTTATGGTAGTCCAGAATATAAGAAATTTAATGATAAAGCAAATAGTTTATTTGAACAGGAAGGAGTAAAATGATGCAAACAACTCCCACTTTAGAAGAAAAAGCTGAGCAATATGTTATATGTAATTACGATAAATGCGCTAATAATAAGAAAAGCATAAAGATGTCTTACAGAGAGAATCAAAAGCCTAAGTATTGCAATACTTGCGGTTATAGAACTGTAGATTATGTAGAAAAAGATGCAAGAAACGAAGAACAAGACAGAATAATGAACATCATTGAAGATAAAGGAATAAAATTAGATACAATAAATAGTATGTTAAGAGAATTAAATGATTCTTATCTTTTCAAAATAGCTCAAAACGAGAAGATATCTCCAGATATAAGAAGCCCTTCTATGCTTAAACTTAAAGATCAAGAACTTATTTATCAAAGTTTTATTATTAATAGAAAAATAGAAATTGAAGCTACACATAAACATACATGGAATTATGTAGGTAATGATGCTTATCACGGAGCAATTCATAATTTAACTTTAGATAACTTAACTCGCCTTAATCAAGAATTAAATTCCAATAAAGATACAAGTTGGTGTTGGGTTATTGAAAGAGAAATTACAAATAGAAAACAGCATGTGGCAGATCAATTGCTCCAGAGTCAGCAAGAAAAAAGGATATCTCAAAATCCAAAAATAGGAATTCTAACAAGAATTTTCGGAGGCAGAAAATGAAAAACAATAATTCAACAAAACTTGCAAGAAAAGTAAAAATAGCCGGAATTGTAGGAACTATTCTGGGAACAGCAGGGTTATCTTCTTGCTCAAGCAGCTGTCTTGCTTTTGGCTTAAAAGAATTTCTCTTAAGACCACAATACAATGAACTTGTAGATAAATATGGAGAAGAGGGAATAGCTTCTATTGATAAAAGTTATAATTCTTCTAAATATGAGAAAATTATTTCCTTAAAAAATATACCCCATCAAGAAGCATTAGATTATGTAAATAAAAGAGATTGGTTAGATAATATTTCATTCTACACTTTTTGGCTAGGGACTGGGTGCCTTGCTTCTTCAAGAGCTTTAGTTAGTATGAAGAAAAATTATTTGGAGGAAATAAAGAAATGACAGAAGAAAATAAAAAAATAGATTTACGAAATCTAACCGTTAATGTGGAATATAATGCGGTAAATCCTTATATTGATAAAGCAAGTGGAGAATTCAAATTGAAAAGAAAAGAAGCATTACAAAAAATTATGGAAGATGTAAATACATTAAAAATTAATATCGGTGATGAAATAGAAGTAGTTACAATCCCTTATAGAACAAGTTTCACCGCACCTAAAACTTCTTTATGGCGTCAAGGTGAAATTGTAGAGATAACGAATTGCACTCTTGAAAATTATATTGAAAATCTAAAAAGATTTAGACAATTACCAATATCTTTTAACTCATTACCTAAACAAAAAGGTTTAGTGTACAATGTTAAATTTGAAGAACCTATTAACGAAGACGGGGTGCCAGCTTTTGGTTTATTACATTTAAGAAAAAATTTAAATGATTGTGATTATTATTCTCAAATCGAAATCGGTTTTCCAAGTATTATTGACTACAAAAGAATAAATTAATCTCTTAAAACATCCGCTTTTTCAACATCGCCCAATTCTCAATATGCTGTTTCATTAATGCTGGAATTATTCCTCCCCAGACAAACTTGCCATTATCAAATATCCCCTTATATTTTCCTAAACTGATAACTAAAGGTGTCTTCTTTGCCTCAAATTTAATTAAGTCCATTTCTTTTTCCATTCGCATAATATTTCTCACAACCGCCCATCCTTGTTTTTCTGCATTCTGTGCAGTTTTCTCTACCTTCAAATCATTAACATCTCCAGCAACAAAGATATTCTTTTCTCCAAAAAGTTGTAAATATTCATTTACTTTTATTTGATTTTTTTCATTCAGACATTTATTGTAATTCTTTTTCATAAATTCAAAATTTGGGACAATTCCAGTACATAAAAATATCATATCTGCATTAATGCAAGTTTTTTTATCAGTAATGCAAATTCCCTTTTCATTTGATATAACTTTCTCTTTAAGCACTATTTTAACTCCCTTATCTCTCAAAAATTTATCAGCATACATTATTGCACGTTCATGATTTCTCTCAATAAGTTTTTCCCCAGAATGAACAATTGTTATTAATTTATCTTTATATTTTGATAAAATCTCTCCTGCAAGTTCCACACCAACTAGTCCTCCTCCAATTATTATTATGTTCTTTGATTTGCTTAACTTATCATGATAATTTCTTAGTGTTGTTGCCCTAGTCGCAATAATAATATTCTGCTCCTTAAACGGACTGCTATAACCGCTTCCCGAACATACAGCTAAATAATCAAATTTAAACTTTTTCCCTTTCAGTTTAACATAATTTTTAGAAATTTCACTAACTTTTCCTTTTATTACTTTGGCCTTTTTTAAATAATTTTCATGTAAGATCTGTATTTTCTTTATATGTTCAGCTTCAACGATAGTCCTAAGTACACTTGGAGTAAATTCAAAATAATCTTTAGTGTCGATTAAAGTCACATCAAGTTCTTTCTCAAGTTTTTTTGCAATTAAGCTTCCAGCAAAACCTCCGCCAAGTATAACAACTTTCTTCATGATAAAATTAAGGAATCTCCTCTTTTAAAGATAATGAAAAATAAAAATAAAAAAATTAAACTATTTTAGTCTTTTCCAACTGCAATTGCACCTGGTCCAGTAAAGAATAAACTAACTAATCCAGCAATAGCAAGTATATGCCACATTAAATTGCCTACTTGTCCTCCCATATTTGGAATTACAACCGTTATAGTTGCAATTACCATTATCAATACTAAAGGCCAAACCGTATATTTTACTTTCCATCCTATTAAGATAGAAATTCCAAAGATTATTTCAGATAATAATAACACCCATGCAAAAAATGCGGGTGCAGGAAATCCTAAACCAGTTAACATGCCTGTAGGACCTGCAGGATTCATTAATTTCATTATTCCAGGAATTATAAACAATAAACCTAAAACAATTCTTAAGATCATAGGACCATATCCATCTCTATTCTCTGCCATTTCTTAATTACCTCCTTTCATATTTATAATTTCTTTATCCATAGATAATACAGCAAAATTTAATATTTAAACTTTAATATAGGCAATTTACTTGATTATATATCTATTTCAGTGAATTGTCTTATCAGAGAATTAACTCTATTATTCAACACAATGCAGTTAATTATCTGTAATTGTATTTTTACTACTTTTTTAGATAAATAAAATTAGTCTCTTTCGATTTTCAGACTTTTTCTTGCAGCATCAATAACAACCCTATTAGGAACTTTATTCTTTATTCCATTATCTAAAGTTGCAATGTATATTCCGCTCTTTCCCTTCTCAATCAATGCATCATCAACAATATGATGCCCCAAGGTCATTTTTTTAACTCTCTTAGATGAACTAAATAAGTTCATTGCCAAATCTATTGCAACTCTTTCCTCTTTTGATATTTTATCCTTCTTTAAATCTTTTAATTCTTGAAAAACCTCTCTTGGTAAAAGCATCTTAAAACCCATATTTTCCAGCTCGTCCATAAATTCAATTTTTTTTACTAAACAAGAGATAATAAAATTAGTATCGAGCAACACTTCCATATTAACTATAAGATTTCAGGGTATTTAATTATTACCTAAAATAATATTGGATAAATTTTTCCCCATGGAATTAACTCTTCTAAACATTCAATAAAAAACCTGGTGAAACTCCCCACAGCAAGCTTTTGCCTGCGGGCAAATCCGTCTGCTGACGGAG
>CAYHPN010000022.1:0-25713 GCA_964358765.1 Candidatus Woesearchaeota archaeon
GCAATTGCAGAAGCAAGAATAAAAACAGATTCAATAGATGCATCTACACTTGCAGATTTGCTTAGAGCAAATCTTGTTGCAGAATGTTACATTCCGCCAAAAGAAATTAGAAGACTTAGAGAGTTATCAAGAGAACGAAGAACTTTTGTTAAACAAAACACACAAATAAAGAACAAAATTCATGCAATATTGATAAAACGTGGAATTAAACTTGAATTTACAACTTTGTGTAATAAAGCATTAAAATGGATAAAACAAAAACTGCCTAATGAAATAATTATTTTAAATTATATTGAAATACTGGAATTTCAAAAAAATAAATTGGATGAAATTAATAATTTAATTTCTGAAAAATCTAATAATAATAATAATAATGCAAAAATTTTAATGACAATTCCAGGAATTGGATCCACAAGATCTTTAGATCTTGTTGCAGAAATTGGAGAAATAAACAGATTTTCATCTACAGATAAATTATGCAGTTATGCAGGTTTGGTTCCAAGCATACATCAATCTGGAAATTCTTTAAGATTTGGAGGTTTGATAAAACAATCAAACAAGACATTAAAGACAACTTTGATTGAAGCATCATGGAATATTGTTAGAACAAAAGAATCAAATCGTCTGCAGGATTTTTATATAAAACTTGCAAAAAAGAAAGGGAAACAAAAAGCAATTTGTGCAACTGCTCGAAAATTGTGCTGTGTAGTTTATGCAATGCTCAAGAAACAAAAAGAATTTAGGTATTCATAGTCCTATGACAAAGAAAAGGGTGACTCTGAGAATTTACATGATCTAATAAGATCGTTTTGAAGATTAGAGCACCCTCTTCAAAAAATAAAACTATACCACGACCCATCATAGTGTGGCCTAGACCACGAATAGGAGGCTGTCGTTTGTTTTATAAAAAAGTAAAGTTTAAATAATAGTTAAACTTTGCTATTGGAGGAATTCTCATAGGAGTAAATTCAGCCAAAATAAGAATTTATGAGAAATTTATTTTCGAATAAATTACTTTCTGTGCGTTAGCACCTTAACTGCCCGCAAGGGTATTAACTTGTTAACAATTCTAGCGCACAACAAAAATCAAGGATTTTTGTGCCGTCAAAATATGAAATATTTTGAGGTGATCAAGAACTAGAATTAATAATATTATTTGCTAAGTGTATAGTTCTTAACATTCCACATTGTATCTTTTATTTTATTTATCTTTAATAGATTTAATCCCCAAGGCAAGCCTTGGAGTATTACGGTGTAATAAAATTTAAAATTTCTCCAACGAATCCTGAAAACAAAGGGATTGAGAGATTGTCATCTATATGATTAAATTTAGTTTCTACAAATGTTGCAACTAGAGACATACCTAGAGCCATAATTATACTTCCTAAAATTAAATAACTTATTAAAATGTCTATAATAAATTGTGCAATTATACCTTCCCAAGCTTTTGATTTATTATTTTTTAGATAATGTTTTCCAAATTTTATTCCAAATAACGCTGCAGCCATATCTCCGAATGTTGTCAAGAGTAAGGCAGTTAAAGCAATATAATAATCGAAAAATGAAAAAGATAGAATAACCCCTAGAAGAAAATAGATATTACCTCCTAACTTTTTAGCCTCCTTTTTTCTCCAAAATATATGAATAAATGCAATTTTCTTTTTCTTGATAATTCTAAAGTAATCTATAATTAGAAAAATAATTAAAATAAATATAAGAACCAATAATGCAATTTTCTTTGAATATGAATAGTTTAAGATAATATAAATAAGCAAAAAAACTAGAGAAAGTAAATGAATTAGTTTTCTTTTAAATTCAAAAACAAATTTACTTTCCATCTATTTATTAATGAAAAGATCTTTAATAATTTAATGCCCTAAGAGGGCAACTACGTTGTGCTTATAAGCCGGTATGAAATTAAATTTACTTTAGAAAAGATCTTAAAAGCATAATTAAAAACATTTAAAAGGTAATTGATTTTGTCATAACTACGGCTATGTAGCATAGTGGGAATGCAAGCGATTGAAGCTCGCCACACGAGGGTTCGATTCCCTCCGTGGCCATTTTATTTATTATTTTTTATTTAGTCAAGATTAAATGTTGCTTAAATTAACATTAATTTTATAAACTTTTTAAGTTTATATACAAAGATTTATAAAAACCTTATTCTTATTTTGTAAATGAAAAAAGAGGAGAATAAAGTTAGTTCTAGTAGTGATAATAGTTTTGGAACTGCTTCTGTTATACTGGGCATATTTAGCATTTTATTTTCTTCCCCTCCGATATATGGAGTGATTTTAGGAATAATTTCTTTGGTTTTTGCAAATAAACAAATACGAAAGCATAGGAATAGTTGGAGCAAGGCTGGAAAAATATTAGCTATAATTGGAATTATTGTTAGCTTACTATTCTTTTTATTTTTAATCTGGGCACAGTATAATCCAGAATTATATGCTCAAATTATGCAGAGAGGAATTGCACAAAATGCTTAAGAGAAAAAATAAAAATCCTAATCACGGCCAGCTGCGAGGTATTTTTAAGCCTCAAACTGAGACTGATCGCAGCAAGCTGCAGAGTATTGAACTCAATTTGAGCAATAAAAAAGCAGCGATTGAAATGTCTATAGGGACGATTGTTATTATTGTTTTAGCTATGACTATGTTGATTATGGGTGTTGTATTAATAAAGAATATATTTTTTTCAACTAGCGAAAGTGTGAAAATAGTTGATAGAGGAGTAAAGAATGAAATAAATAAACTGTTTTCGACTGATAGTGAAAGAAAAGTTATTTTGTTTCCGGATTCTGGTATAATCAAACTTAAACAAGGGTCATCTGGAGAAGGTTTTGCTATTTCTATAAGAAACATTGAGTCTACAGGTTCTGGAGTTTTTAGTTATGATATTACTATGGCTGACGATTCTGCTGATTTAAGAGCAAATTGCGGCTTAAGCACAGTTCCTATTGATACATGGGCAAAAATTACTGCCGGAAAATCATTAAGTGCTAGAAATGGTCTTAACATTGCTGCAGGAAATTCTATGGAAAACCCAATACATGTTAGATTTACGATATCCAGTGTAGCTCCTACTTGCTTGTTTAGAGTTAAAGTGCAAGTGAATAAAGATGGGGCAGCTTATGATTCTGGGTTAATGGATGTTCAAATAGAACCTAAATAAAGCCATGACTAGTTTTAAAAACGCAATATCTTTAGATTTTTAATGAATGAAGTGAAAGAATATATTAGAGATTACAAGAAGTATAAATGGTTTTTTACTTCTAACGGAAAACTAGTAGTTGGCGGAAAATCTTCTGAACAAAATGATGAATTATTAAAAAAACTAAAAGACGTAGGAGAAGAGTTTATTGTGATGCATACTTCATCCCCTGGAAGCCCATTTTGCGCGATAACTGCCCAGATAAATGAAATTGACAAAACAGATATAGAAGAAACTGCAATATTTACTGGGTGCTTTAGTAGAGCATGGAAAATGAATAAAAAAAACGTAGAAGTTGATATATTTTATTTATCTCAATTGTATAAAAATACTGGAATGAAGACAGGAACTTGGGGAATAAGAGGAGAGATAAAGAAAAGAGCAGTTAAATTAGAACTTGCATTAATGAAACAAGAAGGAAGACTTAGAGCAGCTCCAGAAAGCAGTTTAAGCAAACATTATCTAAAAATAAAACCTGGAAAAGTAGATAAAAGCAAGATGTTATTAAAATTACAGGTAGAGATGCATGAAGACTTTTCAAAAGATGAAATATTATCCGCTCTACCTGCTGGAGGAGTCCAAATTGTGAGGGAGAAAGAAAAATGAGAACAACTAAATTTCAAATTGGAAAAAATGGAATAAATGAAGGAGTTATTGAATCTTTAAATATGATTTTAAAGAATCATAGACAAATAAGAGTAAGTGTTCTAAAAAGTATAGGGCGAGATAGAGAAAATGTTGAAAAAATAGCTCTGGAAATTCAGAAAAGAACTGAAATAAAATGCGACTATAGAATAATAGGATTTACAATAATACTAACTAAATCCTCTAGAAAATAAAGAATATATCTTTAAAGATTAGAAATAAAATGCTTAAACTTCCAAAATCTATAATAAAGTCTACTGGTAGAGCAATTATAAGGGATCCGGAAGTTAAAAAATTAAAGAAAAAATTTCCCATTACTTCTCAATTCATAAAAAAAAGATTTTCACCAGATGAAAAACTTGGGTTGTATTTAACTATTGGAATAATTGTATTTTTGTTTTTTATTTACTTCTTCTTCTCAATAGTAAATTCTCTTCAGAAAGACAAGGCATTGATTAGAGCCGACTTGCGAATAGTAAATTTATTTGATAGTGTGAGAACAGAAAATCTAAATAATATTATGTTGTTCTTGACTTACTTGGGAGAGGGTTCTGTCGTTATTTTGGGAGCAATATTTTTAGTTTGGATTTTATTGAAAAAATGGAAAAGAAATTATGCAATTACTTTAATTATCTCGATTTTATTTGGACAACTGTTTGTTTTTATATTAAAAAAATATATTCATAGGGCAAGACCCTCGCCAATAAATGCTTTAATATCTGAAAGCAGTTTTAGTTTTCCAAGCGGGCATGCTTTTATTGCTGTTTCATTCTATCTTTTACTTGCCTATTTTTGCTTTAAAATGTCTAAAAATAAATTACAGAAATTTTTATCCATTATTGCAGGCTTTATGGTGGTCTTTGGAATAGGATTGTCTAGAATTTATTTAGGAGTTCATTGGCCAAGTGATGTTTTAGCAAGTTATACCTCTGGAATTGCATGGATAGTTGTTTTAATTACGGTACTAGAAATCCGAGGAAAATTTAATAGTGGAAAAGATAATATTAAATTTAAGAAAAATAGAAACATTATAATCATGATATTTTTTATTATTTGGGTATTTTATCTTATATTTTATACAGTTAATCACCCAGTTACTAAATCTGAGCTCAAATTTACTCAAATTAAAATATTGGATAGAGATGTACCTGAAGAATTTTTTAAGAATTACTCACGATATAGTGAAGATCTTACTGGCACTCCAATAGAACCAATTAATTTTATCTTTATAGGTAATAGGGCAGATATTGAAAAAGCATTCTATAAAGCAAATTGGATGAAAACAGATTTAATCAGATTGAAGAGCATGATTCGTTTGCTGGTTGCATCCGTTTTTAACAAACAGTATGATCAAGCTCCTGGAATTCCTTCTTTTTGGAATACTAGACCTAATGATTTTGCATTTGAACAGCCAACAGAGATACATGATATTGTAGAAAGGCACCATATCCATTTTTGGAGGACTCCGTTTTTAGTCAATGATAGTGAAGTTTGGTTTTCTACAGCACACTTTGATAAAAGCTCTTCTTCTTCAAAAGTTAGCTCTGCCTTTGCTATTCATAAAATTGACCCTGCAATTGATAAAGAAAGAGAAAAGATAATGTCAGATTTAGAAAAAACTGGACTAGTTAAAGAAGTTAAAAAACACCAAATAGTTGAATTAACTGCTGGAACAAATGTTGCTGGAGACCTTTTTTATACTGATGGAAATGCATATATTCTTTATCTTTAAATTAAAATAATGCCTTGTTAGGCATGGGTGCTAAAGCAGATTTAGTAATTTATTCGAAAGCAAGTTTCTCATAAATTTTATTTTAGACGAATTTACTTCGTATAAAATAACTCTCTTTCCATAGGAAATTATTTTCTTTATAATTTACTATATATTAAAAAGGATTACTGTAAATATATAAAAACTAGGTTTATTAATTCTAGATAATTGCTTTAATTATGAAAATGTTAAAAAACAAAAGTCTAGAGCTTTCCTGCATAATCATTACTCTAAATGAAGAAAAACATTTGCCTTTACTTTTAGAATCAATAAAAATGCAAACTTTAAAAAATTTTGAGATAATTGTTTCCGATTTTAATTCTAAAGACAATACTAGAAAAATTGCTAAAAGTTATGGTTGTAAAATAGTTTTAGGAGGAAAACATGCGATTGCTAGGAATAACGGGGCTAAAGCGGCAAGAGGAAAATACCTTTTATTTTTAGATGCTGATTGTACTTTAAAAAATGAAAAATTCTTGGAAATGAATCTGAAAAAGTTTAAAAAATCTAATAAAGGAATTGCCAGCGCTATTGCAAGTCATTATGACGGGAGCTTTTGGGATTACATCTTATACGGGTTTTATGGTGTTTTTGTTAGAATAATTCAAAAATTCTCTCCACATGGCACTGGCGCATGCATTCTTGTTAAAAAAAATGTGTTTTTTAAAAATAAAGGGTTTAATGAGAGCGTGGTATTTGCTGAGGATCATGAAATACTAAAAAGAATCGGAAAAAAAGAAGGTTTTTTAATTCTTCCATGTAAAATACATACCTCTACAAGAAGGCTTAAGAAAGAAGGAAGGTTAAATATATTTATAAAATTTATTTATGCTGGCATTTATAGATTATTTTATAAAGAAATTGATAAAGAATTATTTAAATATAAAAAAACTTAAAATAATTAAAAGAAAGTATTGAGAAATGAAAAAAGATAAAAAAGTGACTTGCATTATCCCTGCTTATAATGAAGAAAAAAGAATTTTAAAAACCCTTAGAGTTGTCAAAAAAAACTTTTTAATCAAAGAAATAATTGTAATTGACGATTGTAGCACAGATAATACATTAAACACTATTAAAAACTTTAAAGGAATAAAAATTATTAATAATAAAAAAAATAGTGGTAAAACTTTTTCAGTTATGGCAGGGCTAAAAAAATCAAAAAATAACCTTATTTTAATGCTGGATGCTGATCTTAATAATCTTAATGATAATAATCTAACCGATATTATTTTGCCTGTTTTAAACAAAGAAGTTGATGTGACTATAGCCTTATTGAAAAATCCTTTTCTACTAAGAATTATTGGTGCTGATTCTGCTTGTGGGCAAAGAGTTTTCAATAAAAAAATATTTCCAATTAAAATTTTAGAAGGAGTTAGAGGATATGGTATAGAAAGTGTAATGAACGAAGAAATTATCAAAAATAATTATAAAATTAGAATTATTAATTGGAAAAATGTTGTCAGTACAACAAAATCTGAAAAAATGGGTCAATTGTCCTCTCTTGGGGGATATTTGTCTATGTGGGGGCAAATGATAAAAACTGTTGGTTTCTTTAAATTCATTTTGCATTCTTTCCAATTGGCAAAAATAAACAACCAAAAAGCCTAGTAAGATTTATTGCCATTAAGTTTTTTATAAATAAACTTGACAAAATAGGAAATTATTACTGTCAAAATTATTAAAACAGGTAAGAGATAAATTTCAAGCCTGAAGTATTTTAGTGTTGTGTCGGCTGCAAGGCCCGAATAATAACCTGTTACTATAAATATCAAAGAGATAAAAATATCTATTGAGGTAGTGATTATGAAAAACTTTTTAAAATTGACCCTAGTGAATCCTGCAAAAAGCGGCCCTAGAATAGTTAGTACTGGAGTAATTTTTGTTAAAACTATAGTTTTTCCTAAATGAACTTTGAAGGCATTTTCAAGTTTTTTTATTCTTTTATAACTTAATCCAAAGAAGCTAGCGAATTTTTCAAGAGTTGGCCCTCTACAAAATCTTCCAATAAAATAGAAAAGTTTATCTGGAATGGAATTTCCCAGAACTGAGAGAAAGAACACAATTTTAATGTCGAATATTCCTAAAGCAGAAGCAAAGGCAGATGCATAAGATATTATTGGACCTTCAATAATCATCAACCAAAACATTATCCAATAACCGTTTGCTTGTAAAAGAGACAATATTGCTTCTAATGTAATTAAATCTGACATTTTAAATTTCTCTCCAGAAATTTTTAGTTGTGTAAGGTTTCCAGCCTTTTTTAAGTAGACTATTGAGCAATTTAATTTCATAATTGAAATTACCATTTTTTATATCATTTGGATGCAATGAAAAACGTAGAGGCAGATTAAAAAGAAAAGATAAAGAGATTATAGCCCGATTATATATAATTGAGCCTTTATTTAAGAATTTATTGTCTCCAAAATCATAGCACACTGCAAAAGAGAAAACTTTTTTATTTTTTATTAGATTAAACATATGAAAAGAATCTTCGGTAAAGAGCATCTTATTTTCAAATGATATTTTTCTTATTTTTTTCGAACTCTTCCATCTAGGGGGAATAAATAATTCTGGATTTCTTCCAAATAACTTCTTGAATATCAAAATTGATTTTTTAAATATTTTTCTTAAATTTAATTCATTTAAATTAGTAAATTCTCCAATATATGAATGATTTTCACCAAAAATTATTTTTTCCATTAAACCTTTATTTTTAGAATAATGATTGAAGCCGTGAAGATTTATCTGATTTAGATTAAAATTTTCTTTTAAAATGTTAAGAAGTTCTTTATCTTTAGATAAATCAAACTTTTCATCCCAATTTAAAACAACAAAAGCTTCCTTATCTTTAATATTTAATTTCTTTAGGGCATTAAATATTACTATAATCTCTTTTAGATATTTAGGTGAAATGTCGTGTACGCTGATTAATAATTGTTTTTGCATTCTATTTTATCCCAATAACGAAGTTAAATAATTTTGGAGATAGTAAGTAGGAATAACTATTAGTATAAATGATTTAGCTATCCAAAAATATTTATAGAATCGATGTTTAAAGTTTAAAAAATCCAGGTTTTGAACAAAATTGATATTCCTATGAGCTGGAGTGAATAAAATACTCAATGTAAAAACTATTGAAAGAATTATAAATGAATAAACCAAAGAAATCCTTGTAGCTCTAAATGAACTTGTAAGAATAAATGCCAATATTACTGAAAATAAGTGTAATAGATAAGATACTGTTATGTATAATTTCCCTTTTTTTCTAATTCCCTTAAAAACTGAAACATCCTGCTTAAAAAGAACAGCTATTGTTAAAAAGACTAAACTGACAATTTGAGGAAACAGGCCAATATTTATTACACTCTTTATTAACTGAATATTTTCGGTTAGAAATCCTATTGACAAAATAATTGGACTTATCTCACAAAACCAGAAAAATAAAGTATAGTCTTTTGAGCGAAGATTTCTGATTGTTACTAATATCAGAAGTAAAATTAAAAAGATCCCTGTAAGAATAAAGGTTTCCTTTGGGTACATCTCTTTTTTTATGATTTTTAATTTATAAGCTTAACTAGATGATGTTATTTCACAATCCGTATGCAAAAGTAGGTTTAAAAAGGATGGATTTCTATGAAAATAATGGCTTTTGATATTAAACAGATACTTTTTAATCTGCCCGAGGTAAAGAAACCTATAGAGAAGAAGTTAAGTTTTAATGTGAAACTTAAATGGACTCTAGTTATATTGGCCGCTTTTTTTATATTGGGGAATATTCCTTTGTATGGTTTATCTGGAAATGCTTTATCTAATTTAGAATTTCTAAGACTTGTTTTGGCTTCTCAATTTGGAAGTATAGTTAGTTTAGGAATAGGCCCAATTGTTATGTCTTCTATAATTTTACAATTGCTTGCTGGTTCAGGAATAATGAAAATAGATACTAAATCTCCGGAAGGTAAAAAATATTTTCAAGGACTACAAAAAATAGGAGTTTTATTCTTTATAATATTTGAAGCTGCAGTTTATGTTTTGATGGGAGGATTACAAGCAGTGCCTGGATATACAGGGATCTTAATATTTCAGCTGATTTTAGGAGGTCTAGCAATAATGTTTATGGATGAAGTAGTTCAGAAATGGGGTTTTGGGTCTGGAGTATCATTATTTATAGTTGCTGGAGTCGCAGCAGCATTGTTTAGCGGTTTATTCCAATTTATGGGAGCTAACGGTGAAAATTGCTTGCTTGATTTTGCAAATACTCCTTGCGGAGGAAATGTCTTTATAATAATCCAATCTATTGCAGGAGGTAATCTGAATGAAGTCCTTGTCTCTGCTTCAATTATAATTTCGACTATTTTAATATTTTTAATTGTAGTCTGGGCGCAGAGCTTGAAAGTTGAAATACCTTTATCATATGAAAAATTAAGAGGATATGGAATGAAATGGCCTTTGGCATTTTTCTATTCATCTAATATTCCAGTGATATTGACGGCGGCACTAGCTGCGAATATTCAATTATTTGGAAATTTATTGCAAAACTGGATCGGCCATGGAACAATTTTAGGAGAATTTTCACAAGGAAGTGCAACGCCTGGATTTACTATTTCTTATTTAATTGGACAAACCAATATAATTGAAGCTTTATTAAGAAATAATGTACAATCTATAATGGTATTGCAATTCTTTATACATGTCTTGTTTTATGCAGGACTGTCTGCGGTTTTTGCAGTATTTTGGGTGAAGACAAGTGGAATGGATGAATCCTCTCAAGCAAAGAATATTTTAGCAAGCGGACTACAAATTCCAGGATTTAGAAAAGATCCAAGAGTTTTAGAAGCAATATTAAAAAGATATGTGTTGCCATTGACAATAATGGGAGGCGTAGCTGTAGGTTTATTAGCTGCGGTTGCAGACTCTATAGGGGCTTTAACTGGAGGAACATCACTGTTGCTTTCCGTAATGATAATATATCAATTATATCAGAATATTGCACAGACTCATGCAATGGATATGCATCCTGCGATGAGAAAGTTTATCGGATAGAATCACTTAATCTTTCAGCAAGTTTAAAAAGAGCATTTATCTTCTTATAAAATAAAAAAATGGTCGAAATAACTACTTTAATTCAAGCAAATCCTCAAGTAAGCATAATTATAATTGGGATCTTAGTTTCGTTCTTAATTTCTCTCGTTAATTATTTTGTTCTTGACAAAGATAAGATGAAGGAAATTAAAGAAAAACAAAAAAAAGTTCAAGCAGAAATAAAAGCCCATCAGAAAGCAGGAAATACTGCTAAGATGATGGAACTTAATAAGGAATTAATGGGTCATAGTATGGAGACTATGAAACACTCATTTAAACCGATGTTGATTACAATGATTCCAATGCTGATTATTCTTGGAGCAATTAAAGGGGTATTTACCGAAACCTCAATTGGTAATTCATGGATATGGTATTATATTGGCTCTGCAATTGCAAGTAGTATTCTCTTTAGGAAACTGTTTAAGTTGCCTTAACAATACAAATTCTTTTAACTATTCTATTAATGAAGATAATAATAGAAGAATTGTTGATTTAGAAAATTTTTACTTAATAAACTTCTTAAGCTCATCACCATGAAGTCTTTTTAATTTTTCTTCTGTTGTTTTTATATACCCGACTTCAAAACGGTTAATATCGAAATTTTTATCTAAAATTTCTTTGAATAACTTTAATCCAAATTTAATACCTTCGTCAATTGAGATATCTTCCTTATAATCTCTTCTTAACACTTCTTTGATTTTTTCATCGTTTTCCCCAATTGCATTTGCTTTGTATGCAAAATAATTTCCTGTTACATCTGAAGTATATAAATGAGTTTTTCCTTTGTTTACTCCTCCAAGCATTAGAGCGACTGCAAATGGTCTGGCTCCACCCCATTGAGTGAATTTTTGTTCTACATCTGCAATATTTCTTATTACTGCGATTGGTTCGATTGCTGAACCTAGAGATACTCTATTTTGCTGTGCCATAAGCTGAGCATGATCTATAAGTATTCTTGTATCAGAAAGAATACCTGCAGCTGAAGCCATTAAATGATAATCAATTTCAGCTATTTTATGGGTTGATTCAGGTGCTAGAAGTTTATCTCTTATTCTTTTATCAGCAATTATAACAACTCCATCCTTACAAATTAAACCAATACTTGCACTTCCCAGCCTAACTGTTTTCTCTGCATATTCTACTTGAAGCAAATGACCGTCAGGAGAGAACATAGTCGCTGCTCTATCATAACCCATTGCTTGATGCTGCATTTCAACTGGCATATCCATTTTTTATTTACCTCAAAAGTGTTTTACAGTCTTTTGTATAAATTAATGTATTTAAGCTTTTCCTTCTAAAATTAGATAATATCTTTTACAAAATAAGTATAATTATTAAGGGCAAATTTTAGAGTAGTTTATGGCTTTAACGGAAATATTGGATTATGATTCTGAATATAGAGAGGCACTATTTGAAAAATTAAAAGAATACAACATTGATACTAAAATTATTAATGATGATACTCAGCTAAGAAACATATCACAACTGGATAGTTTAAATTTTCTTCAAATTAATATGGATATAGAAGATAAATTTAATATTGATCTTAAAAATGAAGATTATAATGATAGATCAACTATTGGAGATTGGATAAAATATATTGAAAATAGCAAGAAAAATTTTGAATAGAGAAGTTTACAAAAACTAAACTTCTCTAATAAAAAGTTAGAAAATTCTTTAGAAAGAACTGAATTATTCAAACTTCTAAACAATAATATTTATTAACTCATTTCTTTTTATCTATGCAATGGCGAATGTTGAAGCAAGAATAAAGGCAAAAGGAAAGCAATATGAAATTAGTGTGGACTTAGATGCTGCTTTGAAATTTAAGACAGGAAAGGGAGATATAATGTCTGCATTACAATCAAATCAGATTTATTATGATATAAAGAAGGGAAATATTGCTTCAAGTAAAGATTTAATGGATGCATTTGGAACTGTGGACGCTTATGAAATAGCTAAGAAGATAATATTATCTGGTGAAGTTCAGAAAAATCAAGAATTTAGAGATGAGGAAAGAGATAAAAAAATAAGACAAGTCGTAGCATTAATTATTAAAAATGCTTCTGATCAGCATGGCAGACCATATACTGAAGAGAGAATAAAGACTGCGATTCATGACATACATTATAGTTTTGATAATAGACCTGTGGAAAAACAGATGAATGATGTAATAAATAAATTAAAAGAAATTATACCTATAAAAATTGAAACAAAGAAAATAAAGTTAAGAGTGCCAGCTAGGTTTACAGGGCAAGTATATGGAATGCTGCTAGAATATAAAGAAAGCGAAGAATGGCTGTCCAATGGAGATTTAGAAGCGGTAATGAATATACCTGCAGGATTAATTATTGATTTCTATGATAAGATTAATTCAGTAACTCATGGAGCAATTCAGAGCAGTGAGATGAAGTAAGAATTTAATTTGAGAAAATGCTAGGAACAATATTATTTATTCTTGGAATTGTATTTATTTTTTTAGCCTATGTAAATCTAGAAAGATTAAAGGAAAAGGGACTTTATGATAAAGACGTTGATCTTATTGACATTTTAAGAAGGCCGAACACAGGTTATTTTTTTCATGCAATTTTTTTTCCTTGGGCATATTTTAAACCATGGAAAGTTAAAGAAGGCTGGATAATTATAATGACTACAGCAATCTTGTTGATAATTGGTATTTATTTAATGATTGTTGGAATAAGATATAATTGAAAATAATAACCAAAAAGCTTAAATAAGTAAAAATACTTAATTTACTTATGACTAATATGACTTTAGCATTGTCTGAAGAATTGCACTCTATAATGAAAAAACATAGAGAAATAAAATGGAGCGAGATAGCGAGGCAGGCTTTATGGAATCAAGCAAAGAAATTGGAATTAATGGAAAGAATTTTATCAAAAAGTGAAATGACTGAAGAAGATGCCGAAAAGATTGGAAATAAAATAAAAAAAGAAATTGCCAGAAAGCATGGATTGTGAAATTAAATTCTAAAATATTCACGCAAAACATTTTTTAATTGATATATCTTGTCCATGATATTATGAGAATAGTCGTTGATACTAATAGAATCATTGCAGCTTTGATAAGAAATGGAGTATCTAGAACCATAATTATGAATGATAGTTTTGAATTTTTTACTCCAGATTTTACGTTGACTGAAATAAATAAATATGAAAACGATATAATAAATAAAGCAAAAATTACACATGAAGAATTAAAAATATTAAGAGAAATAATATTTGAAAGAATTGAAATCGTATCAATTGAAGAATATTTTAGTTTTTTAGAAACTTCAAAAGAATTAATCTCGGATTCTAAAGATACTCCTTTTGTTGCTCTTGCTTTATCAAAGAACGTAGATGGAATTTGGAGTAATGATGCACATTTCTTAAAACAAGATAAAATTAAGATATTTAAAACTGAAGAATTGTTTAACATGTTTAGAAATTATGATGAAAATTACTGAGATTTTTAAAAAAGATTTCCGTAAAGCTTAAAAAGGCTGAAAAATAACTAAAAATGAATAAAAGGAAACGGAATAACAATTATATGATTATTCTGAATAAGATTACAATTAAATATGAGTGAAGAGTTTAACGGGGCACATGAAGCCTATGGTGAAAGCGAAGATAGTTCTGACTCAGCCAAGAGATTTGTTGTTGTCCCAGGAGAGACAATAATCGAAGGTGAAGATTACTTGCCTGGTGAAGGAACTAAAAGAGTTGGAAACAAAATAATCGCTGGAAAATATGGACTCGCCGAGATTGCTGGAAGAGTTATTAAATTAATCCCCATTTTTGGAGCATTTGTCCCTAGAAGAAATAACGTTGTAATTGGAAGAGTAACGGACATTACTTTTTCTGGTTGGCTTATTGATATAGATTCTTCTACATCAGGATTTTTACCAATTGAGGAATCACCTAGATTTGTAAATAGAAATGAAATGGATCAGTATTTGAAAATTGGAGATGTAATTTCTGCAAAGATATGGAGCGTAAAACCAAAAGGAATTGATTTAACATTAAAAGGGAAGGGTCTAGGAAGATTAGAAGAAGGTTTTATATTTAGAATAATTCCAAGCCGAGTACCAAGAGTAATTGGAAGAGAAGGAAGCATGGTAAATTTGATAAAGGAAAAAACAGGATGCAATATTACAGTTGGACAGAATGGTTGGATTTGGATAAAGGGAGCTAGTATAGATTCTGAAATAAAAGCAAGAAAGGCAGTTGAGATGGTGTCTGAAAAAGTACATCTAGGCGGACTAACTGATAAAGTAGAAGCATGGTTTATGGAGGAAAAATGAGTAAAGAATTTAAGAGACCAGATGGAAGAAAACATAATGAACTTAGAAAGATAACTGCAAAAGTTGGAGTAATACCTAACGCAGATGGATCAGCTCTGTTTGCTTTTGGCGATACTGTTGCAATTGCTGCGGTTTATGGCCCAAGACAATTGCATCCTCAACATATGCAGAATCCTGCAAAAGGAATTTTGAGATGCACCTATGACTTATTAAGTTTCTCAGTATATGATAGGAAGAAACCTGGCCCTTCAAGAAGATCCATGGAGATATCTAAAGTTACTGAATGGGCTCTAGAGCCTGCTATTGATTTAAGCGAGTTTCCAAATCAAGTTGTAGATGTACAGATTTATATTTTACAAGCTGATGCTGGAACAAGAACTGCTGGAATAAATGCTGCTTCAATGGCCTTAGCACAAGCAGGTCTGCCAATGAAAGACTTGGTAGTATCTGTTGCCGTAGGAAAAAATGATAAGCACATTTTAGCAGATTTAAATAAAGAAGAAGAAGATTATGAAGAAGGTGAAGGAGCAACGGATTTTGCGATTGCAAAACTAGCTAACTATGACGAATTGACTTTAATGCAAATGGATGGAAAAATTCAGCCTAAGAGAGTAAATGAAGCTGTAAGGCTAGGAATTGAAGTATGTAAAGAAGTTTATGAAGCGCAGAAAAAAGCACTGAAAGATTGTGTAATGGAGGAAAAATGAGCAGCATGGATATTTCTAATTTAACAAAAGAAACATTAAAGAGAATGTTCGCTGAAAATAAAAGGTTTGACTACCGAGAACTAAATGATTTTAGAGATTTTGAGATAACATATGATGTTTCAAATAAAGCTGAAGGAAACGCTAGAGTCAAGTTAGGAAAAACTGAAGTTGTTGTAGGAATAAAAATGGCTTTTGGGACACCTTATACAGATTCTCCAGATAAAGGGAACTTGTCTGTTTCTGGAGATTTATTGCCTTTGGCTTCTCCTAGATTTGAGAGTGGACCGCCAGGATTTGAGTCTGTGGAATTACCTAGATTAGTAGATAGAGCAATAAGAGGATCTGGAATGATTGAATTTGACAAGTTAGTGATTGAGAAAGGAGTAAAGGTTTGGACTGTGAATGTAGATATTTATCCAATAAACGATGATGGAAATTTGATTGATGCAGCGACTATGGGGGCAGTAGCGGCATTAAGAAACGGATTTATTCCAGAACTTGATAAAGATGGAAAAATAGATTATGAAAAAAAATCAAGTAAGAAATTACCTTTATCGAAGGAAGTTTATCCACTTTCTTTTAGTTTTTTCAAAATTGGAGATTCCATTATTTTGGATCCGACAAGAGAAGAAGAAGAAGCAAGCGATACTAGAATTACATTTGGTATATCCAAGAGAGAAGGCGAACATATGGTTAATTCTTGCCAGAAAAAGGGAGAAAAGCCATTTACAACAGAAGAAATGGAAAAAATGATGGAAATATTACCTAAAAAATTTGATGAAATAAACAAAAAACTTAAAAACTTTCTTTGAATTAATTAACAATGGAAACACAAATACAATTTTCAAAATATGAGGTCGCAAGGATTATTGGAGCTAGAGCTTTGCAAATTGCAATGGATGCCCCATTATTATTAAAAATTCCAGAAAATGAATTAAAAGAGATGAGATATGATTCTTTAAGGATAGCAGAAAGAGAATTAAAAGAGGGAGTCCTGCCAATTTCAATTCATAGACCTACTCCAAGAAGAAGTAAAGATAAAATCTCAGGAGTAAGAGAGGATATAGTTTCAGATGAAGAATTAATTGCTAAAGAGCATGAGGTTGAGAAAGAAATTGTTGAGGGAGCTAAAGAAATCGGCTTAGTTAATGAAGGCGAAGATGAAGATATAATTGAAGATTCAAGCGATGGAACGAAAGAAGAGTAAATTTTCAAAAATTTAAAATTTAATTTATTAAATATTCTAAACCTTTTATTCCGATATATAAGACTGACGCGCCACCTAAAATAAGAGTTGTTGCATGATATCCTGCATAACTCCAATTCCCT
This sequence comes from Candidatus Woesearchaeota archaeon, assembly GCA_964358765.1. Classification (GTDB taxonomy): domain Archaea; phylum Nanobdellota; class Nanobdellia; order Pacearchaeales; family GW2011-AR1; genus UBA73. The sequence continues at coordinate 17,054 of CAYHPN010000022.1, forward strand.
ATATCTTTTTCAATTCCCACTTTTCTAGAGCTATTTAATCTTACTGATTGAGTACGATGGTCTCGAATAAGGGCACCTATTCCGCAAGGAATAAAGTCTTGTATTTTATATTCTTCATTTTCCATAAAAAATTACCTCATTCCGTACAAACTTTCATTTAATTGTTCTAATGTTCTGCATAATTCTTCTGCATCAACATCAATCCCCATTCCCTTTACTAACTCTTCTATTCTGCTTTCATGCACGAGAAAAACCTGATTATTTATTCCTCCATATTTAAAAGAGTAGAGATTATGTTGTTTTGCATATTCTCTAATTCTTTGCTCAGAAGGCAATCTCTTGCTGCTTGTGGACTTTGCTCCAACTTTTACTAAAGCTGCCTTAATTGTACTTGCCATATAACCGTGTGATGTTTCCATATTGAAAATATAAATTAAGAGTATTTAAAATTTTCTATTTATAATTACTTTAAAGTTGTTATTTATCATCTTATCCTTAATCTTATTCCATTAAACAAAACGTCTTTAAAGACATAATACTTATTTTTATCATGCTACTAAAAGAGGCGAAGGCAAGAGAAATAAAAGATTCTAGAGGCGAACCTACAATAGAAGTTGAGATCAATGGATGTGCAGCTTCATCGCCATCCGGAAAATCTAAGGGAAAATATGAAACGCCTTCGTTTCACAAATCTTTGAAGTGGAATATTGATTTTATTAATAAAACAAAGTTTAATTTAGAGTTAAATAAATTTGATGATTTAGATAAAGTTGAAAAGTTTATTAAAAATAAAGCTAAACTAAAAAATGCAAGGGAATTTGGGGCAAATGCCCTTTTTGCCCTTGAATCTGCAATCTTAAAAGCTCTCGCAAAAGAGGAGAAAAAAGAACTTTATGAAATTGTCTCTGGAGGGAAAAAAATTAGTAAAATTCCAGTTCCAGTTGGAAACGTGATAGAAGGAGGATTGCATGCCCACAATAAAGAACATCCAAATTTTCAAGAATTTTTGATAATTCCAAAAAATAAGACTGCTAAAGAAAATGTAAAGGTAATGCAATTGATACATACAAAACTAAAACACATTCTAAAGACTAGATTGAAAACTGATGAGGGAGCATGGATAACGCATTTTAATGAAGAGCAAATATTTGAGATATTAAATGAATTCAAAATAAGGTTTGGCAATGATATTGCAGCATCGTCGTTTTATCATGAAGGAAATTATATCTATAGAAATAAAATTTTAAATAGAGAAACGCAGATTCTTTATATCAATTCCTTGATAAAAAATTTTAATTTAGTTTATATTGAGGATCCTTTACAAGAGGAAGATTTTGAAGGATTCTCTAAGATAAACAAGAGTGAGAATAATATGATTGTTGGAGATGATTTAACTGTAACGCATATTGATCGCCTAAAGAAGGCAATACAAATGAAGTCAATAAACGCAATGATCGTTAAACCGAATCAAAATGGATCGCTATTGGAATTGAAAAAAATATTTCAGATATGTAAAGATAATGGAATTAAAACCATTCTTTCCCATAGATCTGGAGAGACGATGGATGATGCTTTGGCAGATTATGCCGTTGGTTTTGGAGCAGACTATATCAAATGTGGCATATCTACAAAATGGAGAGAGGTTAAATTGAAAAGACTTATGGAGATAGAGAGAAAAATCAATTCTTAATTTAGATACTTGGGTGTTTGTTGTTCTATAAGTTCAAAGTTTTCAAAACGTGTTGCAAGATTTTTACTTACTCCGCGCATATGATAAAGGCCGCAATTAATTAATAAAGGATGTTTTTGTTGTTCTATTAATTCATAAGACCTATTTGCTATTTTAATATCTCTCTTTTTTAAGTCCATGAAATAACATTTACTTCTATTCTTTAGACCGTCTCTTGATACATTATAATTTTGATCAAGAAGTTTTTCGTATTTTCCTCCTCTTTCATAAGGATCTCCTCTTTCTATTACATTGCCGGAAGCGATGTCTTTAGATATTTTTATTGGAAGATGTAATAAACTAAGTGCTGCCCAACCGATAAGTGGAGGAATTTTTAACAAACTTACTCGATCATATAACTGTATTAAATCCTTTTTTTCCTCTTTTGTAATTTTTTTCATTTCTACTCCACTCCATCTATTTTTTATAACTTTGTAGATGACTTCTGGAGTGAATAAAATTCCTGGGATAATATAAAGTAAATTTGAAAGCATATCTCCTCCTTGGGTTTCTGCAGCGACTACATTGTAATCCAATATAATTTTTCTTGCAAAATCAGCTTCTTCTGGTCGGTAAATATGGTTTTCTCCAAGAATTCCAACAATTACTTCTTTTCCTCCACTTCTAGCTATGTACTTCCTATGAATCATAAAAAAGAGTTTTTGTTAATGTATTTAAACATAACGAGACTCTTTCTCTTATGCAAGAGAAAAATTCAGATTGAAAAAATAATAAGATCATAACTCAACATATTTACTTAAATTGTGTAAAAAAGATGCTGCAGTTCTTAATTCTTGATAAGGATCATCGGTTATTAGATTAACAAAACTCTCCTCGGCAAAGTTTCTATTTGATTTTATATTCTCTAGTCTCCAATTGGGCAAAGCTTTTCTTTTATCTTCTTTAGCTTCGGCATCTATCCAGCCCGTTTCAAACCATAATTTATCAATTTCTTCTAGAGAAAGAGACATAATTCTTTTAATAATAGAATCAACTTCTAGATTAGTTATTCGTATAGCTTCGTTGTATCCGTCTGGATGTTCCATAGTATTTGAAATGAATAAGAGATTATAAATTTAGGTAGCTGGAATTACTTCTTGGATTTTTTAAAATCATTGTAAAGATTTCTGAAGAAGATTAGCCCAAATGGTGTGGCTATTAAACTTAACGCCAATTTACCTAGAGAGTTAATAATTGTAGATGCTATAAAATAAGTTGGCGTCATTGGCTTATCTGATTGTAAGAAAGATATTCCATCCATAAGATTAAATGGAAGAGTTAATATAAACGCAATTAAACTTATTGCAATTGATAGGGCAAGATAAATTAATATTAACAAAATTAGATAACCTAAAACTCTCCACCATCTACCTTTTACTAAATTCTTACTTGTTTTTAAGGATTCCATAATTCCCTTCTTTTGGTCAAAATAAACATAAATTCCAAAAATCCAAAAGATCATAAAAATAATGCCTGGGATTATTAATAGGAGAAACAAGAGTAGAAGCATAAGGGCTGTTGCAATGCTAAAAACTAAATATTTCCAAAATGACTTTTTTCCGAAATTGACTAAATCTGCGTAATTGAACTTATTTTTATTTATCGATGTGCTCAATAAAGAGGAGTGTGTGAATACAAATAAAATAACATTAATAATAATGCTAAATATTAAGAAAATTAAAAATGAGGTATTTGAGAGTAAATTGGTTGGATTTTTTGCACTCCTGCTTAGAACAATTTCTCTGATTGAATCATTAGATAACATAATTAAAATGGAAAGTATTAGAATAAGAATAGAAGGGATAACGAGAAAAATGATTAAAAACTTATTAATAGATTTAGAATTGAGTTTATAATCATTCCAAGTTTGAGAGAATAGTTCACCAAAATCCATTTGTTGTTTAAGCCCGACAGCTTTAAAAACCCTCTGATTCTTGTTAAAAAATGCCAAAGGCAAAAAAGAAAGAAACAACTTTTTTAGAAAAAGTTGAAGAAAAAATTGAAAAGACTGCGAAGAAAGTCTTTGAAGAAGTTAAAGATATTGAAGAAAAAATCGTAGATATGGTTGAAGGCGAAGAAGATGATTCTAAAGATAAGAAGAAAAGTTCAAAGAAAACAGATAAAGGAGAAGACGATAAGACTGATAAAGAAGAGAAATTAGCAAAACTAAAGGAAAAGGCAAAAAAGCTTGCGAGTGGAATTAAAACAGATGATACTGATTTAAGAAAGAAAGTAAAACCAGATGATGAAGAGAAGAAAGACACTTTAATCCCTATAGAAGATTATTTGAAATCTTCAATCCATTTAGGAACAAGAGCAATAACCCCTGATATGAAATCTTATGTATATAAAAGAAGAGCAGATTCTTTAGCTGTTTTCAATACTACCTTATTAGATGAGAAAATCAAAGAAGCTGGAGAGTATTTATCAAAATACAATCCTGAAGATATAGTCTTAGTATGTAAGAGAGAATCAGGACAGAAAGCAGTAGAGCTATTCTCTAAAACTTTAGGAATAAAGTCTTTTACTAAAAACTATCCTGCCGGAATATTGACAAACCCCAACCTAACTACTTTCATTGAAACAGAACTATTATTAATATGTGACCCATGGACAGATAAGGCTGCATTAGATGACGCAAAGAGAATAAAAATTCCAGTAATGGCTATTTGTGACACAAATAATTATACGATGGGTGTTGATTTTATTATTCCTGGAAACAATAAAAGTTCGAAATCCTTGGGGATGATTTTATATCTGTTAGCAAAGCTATTTATTGAAAAAAGAAAGATGAAAGTTGATTTACCAGCTATTTCTGAATGGATAGAAGGCTGGGATAGTTTGATTCCTCCGAAATAGAAATTAACTTCTTAATTATATCTTTAAGAAGATTTTTTCTCGTATTTTTCTATAGTTAGCCAAGATTGAATACGACTCTCTTCATTATGTAACTCTAGACCAAATGACTTAAGAAACAAAGACAAATGACTTAGATCTATTCTAGTCACTCTATATCCTGCATTTTTTAGATCTTGCTCACTAAAATTAACTATCTCTCCAAATTTACATATACCTAGTCTATCAAAGGCTTCTTTCAATTTAAAAGGAAGGTCATACTGTTGTTTAACTTCCATAAAATTTTGGTGAAATAATGGATTTTCTTTATACAGTTCTTTACATAATTCTCCCATTGTTATGTTTTTTAATTTGCTCATAGTATTTCCAAATATTATTCTAGTCAGGTTTTTTTCTGCAAAAACTCTTTCTGAATTTGATGATTCTCCAACCTGAGAAGCTAAGTAGGTCGTATATTTTCTTATTTCCTCTAATACAGTTTTTTGTAATTGTGATGTATCTTGAATTCTTTCTAAAAAACTTCTTTGTGAATTAATAACTTCTACTGTTTCTAAATGGGTTTCAATTGAAGAGTTTTTCTTTTTAGTCATCTTATTTTTTTTCTTATTCACTTTCTCTAATCCAATATTCAAAGTAAAATCCGCCGCCGTCTAGTTTGTAATTTGGCACTATAATTCCATTTTCAAATTTCGTATTGATATCTAAATAAGGAGGATTCCTTGTTCCATAACCCATATACAATTCAATGCCGTCCTCATAACATTTAAAATTACCATCCTGTAGATTTAGAGAAAAATCATGATTATTATCTATTATTTCTTTCTTGCCCTCTTGAGCATCTCTGCAAATTGGATATATTCCTTCCAGCGCCAGCTCTTCAAGTCTATCTTTTATATTTTTTGCTTTGGTTTGTGACCATTCAGTGAATTTATTTGTCATTTTCAATTTTGTGTGAGTTTAGTACTCTTAAGTTATGATAAAATAGCCATTAATAGAACTTTCTATAAAAAAATATATAAAATGTCTATATTTATCTATATTTAATAGCCAAATGATGGAAAGTAAGAAAGATTTTAAGATAATGCACAGTATTATCGAGGATGCTAGAATTCCGATAACGGTCTTAGCAAAGAAAACTCAGCTCTCAAGGGAAGTTGTCCAATACAGATTAAAAAATCTAGAAAAAGAATTGATAGTAAATTATCAAGCAAGAATAAATCTTAACTATTTTTCTAGTGCAATATATACTATTTATATTAGCATAAAAGGGGTAGAACGGGAAGAAGCTATAAAAAAATTAAAAAAAATTCCTTTAGTACACTGGGCCGTTAACTGTGGAGGAAGGTGGAATTACATAGTTACCTTTTCTGTCCATGAAGATAGTAATCTTGAAAATTTTATTAATGAATTATTTTCTAGTTTTAAAAATAAAATCTCTCATTACTCTCTCACTCAACATATTAAAGAATTGAAAGATACTTTCGGAGGATTATTTGGAGTAAATGAAATAAGAAGTTCAGAAAAATCACTCAAAAGAAAAATAATGCTTGATGAAATAGACAGAAAGATTTTACATTACTTAATTGAAAATTGTAGAATTTCTAATTTAGAGATTGCGGAAAAAATTAAAGTAACAAGAGAAACGGTAAGAAAAAGAATAATAAATTTAGAAAAAGAAGATATTTTACTAGGTTTTAGGGCTTTAATAAGAACTTCTGCACTTAAATTAGAAGATTATACTCTTGCAATAAAATGTACAACTTCTCATACAAAAGACTTGGAAGAAGTTTGTAATTTTATCTCAAAATTGGAAGGATGTTCGTATGTTTGCATAACTGCTGGAGAAACAAATATCTTGATTACTTTATCTGTTAAGAACTTGCAAGAATTGGATAAAATTTCGTCTCAAATGCAGAATGAATTCCCAAACATTATCAAAGAAATAGAACCTGTTCCATTATTTGAAATAGGAAGTCAGGACTATAAGATTTAAGGAAACTATTATAAATAATAATTCCCGCCTTATTTAATAATTATTAAGATGACCAAAAAAATTGAAAAAATAAATCTAAAAGAAGTTAGACCTTTGATAAGAGAAGCAGTTAGAGAAGATTATGGTAAAGGAGATGTAACAAGTGAACTTTTTAAAAAAGATAATACTTTAATTAAAGCAGAAGTAGTTGCAAGGGAAGGAATTATTGTTTGCGGTACTGTATTAATTAAAGAAATATTGAAATTTTATGACTTAAAATTAAAAGTTAAAGTTAATATAAAAGATGGTGAGAAAGCGTATAGTGGAGATTCTATTGCTACAATGACTGGACCATTTTGCTCAATGCTTAGTGCAGAAAGAGTAGTATTAAATTTCATGCAGAGATTAAGCGGCATTGCTACAACCACGCGAAAATATGTAGATGAAATAAAAAGTACAAACGCAAAATTATATGATACAAGAAAAACAATACCGGGATGGAGAAACCTTGAAAAATATGCAGTAAGATGCGGGGGAGGATTTAACCATAGATTTGGATTATATGATGCTATTTTGATTAAAGATAATCACATTGCCCAGCTTGAAAATAATTTAAAATCTGGACTTGAAAAAATAATAAAAAAAGTAAAAAAACTAAAGAATATTAAATTTGTGGAGATAGAAGTTGACAATCTGGAGCAATTAAAAAATATTTTAAATATTAAAGGAATAGAAATAATTCTGTTAGATAATATGGCGCCGGATCTGTTAAAAAAAGCCATTAAAATAAAGGAAAAATATTGTAAAAATAAAAAACTTCTGCTTGAAGCTTCTGGAGGAATAAATTTGAAAAATATAAAAAATATTGCAAAAACAGGCGTTGATAGAATTTCATCTGGAGCCATCACTCATTCTGCAATAAGTGTAGATATTGGCTTGGACCGTAAATTAATTAAAATTTAACTTATTTCATAAATAATTTTGAAAATAATCTATCTAATGAATCGTCTTCTGAGACTTGAATAAATTCCTCTATAGGAATTGGGAAAAATCCTTCTCCAGATTTACGAGAAACTTGCGCTGAAATTCCTAGCTCCATAACTTTTGAAACTGGAATCCAAAACCAAGTTTTAAATCCATAATCTTCATTAGAGATAACATACCAAATTTCCAAATGAAATTTTCTTTGTAAAGATGAATATTTTTTAGTTTCGATAATATCTATTGGAAAATTTCTAAATTCTGTATGCATCTTCCTATATTTTACATCGACAAATAAAAAACCAAAATGAGGCACTAAAATCATAAAGTCTGGTCTCTTGCTGGCAAATTCTTCGATTAGAGAAGGAGATAAAGTTTGATTATTTTGTTCGATGTAAAGAAAAGGAATTTTATGGATATCGAGCCAGTTTTTGAAATTGTTTTCTAGGATTCCTCCTTTTATCTTCCCATTTTTATCTATTAGATCCATAAATAGGCAACTTGTTTAGAATTTATATTTTTAACTATTCTTTGACTGTTTTATTTTTGTTAAAATCGTCGCTAAAAATTGCATTTTCCTTAGAAAGGTTTATAAACCTAACAAAAGTAAACTAATTTATCAAAATGTTAACTTTAATGAGTGCCTTAACACTAACGTCGGCGAGTAACATTATAATTATATTTCCGATATACGCTAAGGCATGAGGTATGTAAGCGTTGAGTCATATTAATATAGTAACGTCGAAATAATTTTAAGTATGAGGTAGAGTGCTAACAGCAATTAATGAATTTACACGATATCAAAAAAATCGTTTTAAATCCAGTTGATCCTGCTGGAGGCTGCTGCTATCTGGTTTGCAATTAGACATGCAAGTTTTTTTCTTTGTTCGCAAGAATTTTGAAAAAGCGAACTGCTCAGTAACACGTAGCTAACCTGCCCTATAGCCTGTGATAATCTCGGGAAACTGAGAGTAATAACGGATAGGAGAAAATTTCTGGAATGATTTTTCTCTGAAAGTTTGCTGTAGGATGGGGCTGCGGCTGATTAGGTTGTTGGCGGGGTAATGGCCCACCAAGCCATTGATCAGTAAGGGCTCTTAGCGGAGAAGCCCTGAGAGGGAG